>NZ_CP155618.1:2205357-2530000 GCF_031128465.2 Mariniflexile litorale
ACTATTTACAGTGACGCCTTCAACCCTCACATAATTACATTTAATAGGGTGGATGACCCAAAATGGTGCATTTGTAAAAGTGACTCCTTGTATCAATACATTTTCACATTCAAAAGGTTGGATAAATAAAGGACGAAGTTGATGTCCTTCTCCAAAAATACGTTCAGAAACAGGGGTGTTGTTTTCAGCCATTTCCCATAAGCGAGGCAAATTATGTTCATCTCTTTGATGAAGCATCCCTTCTAAGCGCCCATATCTCTCAGCCCCACACCAAGGCCACCAATTGGTGTTACTTGCTTGTCCGTTAAACGTTCCTTTTCCAGTAACCGCGATATTATTTTGTTTGTAAGCATATATTAAAGGAGAATAATTCATTAATTCTTGACCTTCATACGAAGTGTGTACAACCGGTAAGTAATCTTTGTGGTTTTTAGAGAATAAGACTTCAGCACCTGCTTCTAAATGCAAATTCACATTGCTTTTAAGGTGAATAGGACCCGTTAAAAACTTACCTGAAGGAATGATGACTTTTCCTCCTCCAGCTTCGTTACACATTGTAATAGCTTTTTTAATAGCTTCAGAGTTATTGGTTTCGCCATCAGCAACTGCTCCATAGTCTAATATGTTAAATGTGTTATTTGGAAATTCAAGAACTTTTATGCTCTTAACAATTTTATCAGCTTCATCAAAAGGAGATGCTTCTTTTGTTTCTTCTTTCTTAGCTTTACAGGAATTAAAAACTAGTGCAAAAACAGATAAATATAGTAGCGAACGTAATAAATAAGATGTGTTAATTTTCATAAATTTAGTTTAAATGTAATCGATTGACTAAAATACTAAAGTTGTACACATTGGCATAATTTATCCGACTAGATTATCTTGTCTTTGATGAAATTTAACAAAAAATTATATTTTAAATGATTATAATGTAGGAAGCCAATTATCGGAACCTTTTAATACATTTTTTAAACTAAAAGTCTCGGTTTCTTTTTCTGATATTTTTTTAGCCCAATCGACTCTTTTATTAGAAGCACCTGGCCCCGAGGTATTGTACTCGACATAAAACGTAGTCTGCTCTGCATTAGGTTTCCCCCAATTGTGCCAGCCTTCTGGTTTTATATGTTTGTCCATATAGCAATCTATCCAAATTGTTTTTGCATAATCCCGCCACGGACGTCCTAAGTAAAAGGTGTTTTCTAAAGCAGTTCCTGTTAATTTGCAGTTTTTAAAAACAAACCCATATTCTGTGTCTTTATTGGTAGAAGCCGCAGTTATATATCCCTTACTTTTGCAAAATATTTCGCAGTTTTCAAAAAAAGCAGTAGACCAACCAAATATAAAATCGACGGTACCTTCAATGTAGCAGTCTTTATAATATTGTCTGCTATCATCACCATGACAATAAAGGGTGTCTTGATTACCTAAAAAATTACAATTTTCAAATATAACCCTGTCACCATCAACTCTAACAGCTACGGCTTGACCTATGTTACCCGCACTATTTTCAAAAGTGATATTTTTTGCTTTAAAATCATTACCGAAAATAAAAAATGAGGTTGAACCTGTGGTGCCCATTTCTTCTCCAAACGTATTGAGTTTTTTTGCATAATCATCAAAGGTTAAAATAGTAGTGTCTTTATTTTCTCCAATCAACGTGACATTGGTTTTTGAAGAAGGAAGTACTATTTTTTCTTTATAGATCCCGTTTCTTATGAAGATTTTTGTTTCATTCTTTCTGAAATCGGGAATGGCATTAATAGCTTCTTGAACTGTATAAAAGTCACCATGTCCTTTCGAATCAACAACAAAGTCAAAGTCTTTATTATTAATAACTTCTTCTTTTAGAGGAGCATTAATGAGATAGTTGCTGTAAACCTCAATATTTGTATAATTATTATCTAAAGTATTTGATATAGCATCATTTGTTTTTAGGTCTAATTTATTTTGAATTTCCCAATCATCAGGCATGCCATCAGAATCTAAGTCTTCCTTTGGTTTTACTGATTTCAATGTAGGCCAACCACCAACATCTTCTTGAGAATCTATCATGCCATTTTTATAGTTTGTACGAGCTTCTTTGGTACTATTTACAACTCTGTCATCAACAGCATCTCTAAAAATACTAGCTCCTACATTTTTAAGTACTTCATTGTAAGCTTCTGTAGCATTTGATGTTTTAATGTTTTCTGAAATATTTATAGGTGAATTTAATTTAGTAGCAACAGGATTATCGCATTGGACACCACCATCCCAATTGTTTTTGGTTATGGTTTCATAACCTTGTACAAAATTTCCATTTACATAAAATTTACCATAAGGTTCTGAAGGGTTTATAATGCGATCTAATTTAGAAGAAGTAGTTGCAGGGCCCGATTTAAAATAATTGTTAACAATGTTGTATGTTCCTTTTTCACCACCATAAATACTGTTTTGTCCCCAATTGTAGATAACATTATTTCTAAAGTCTACAAATTCATTTTCTGAATTTTGGGTCGTAGATGACCCACTAAATCTTGGGTTTCTACTATTATTACTTGCAATTAAATTATGATGAAATGACACATTAACACCACCCCAAATACCTCCATAACCATGCGCGCCTTTTGTGTGCACTGATTTATTTAGAGCTTCTGAAATAATACACCATTGTAAGGTGAAGTTTTTATTGTTGTAAAAAGAGGCGTTTTCATCGGTTCCCCAACTGATAGAGCAGTGGTCTATAATAACGTTATTAACATTTCTACATCCAAGAGCATCTCCTTCAACCTTGTTAATGTCACCCATTCTAAATCTAACATAACGAATAATAACATTGTCTGCTTTTATGGTTACAGGATACCCTTTAATAGTTATGCCTTCACCAGGAGCAGTGTGTCCTAGGATAGTTAAATCACCTTTGTTGATATCCAAATTTCTTTTAAGTTCGATAGTACCAGAAATATCAAATACAATAGTTCGTGAGCCACTTTTTGAAATCCCCTTTCTAAGACTTCCTTCTCCATCATCATTTAAATTAGTCACTTTATATACCAAACCACCTCTGCCTCCAGTTGTAAATTGACCAAAGCCTTCGGCTGTAGGGAATGCTAACTTTTGCGCATAACTTGATTGATATACTAGAAAAATAATTGTAATAAAGAAGGAAGTTTTTTTTATCATTATTTAAATCAAATTTATTTTTGGCCTTCTGTAATTGAGGCAACTAAACTGTTTATGTAAACTTCTATATTATCATAACCCGTGCTTAAATCGTTTCCGTTAGGGTTATTGTCAGCTACTTTTAATTTTTTACTTTCCTTCCAAGCATCTGGCATACCATCACCCGAGGTGTCAACTGGAGCGGCTTCAGATTTTAATTCAGGCCACCCGCCAACATCTCCTTGAGAATCTATAATGCCTTTTGTGCTTCCATTAGATCCTTCATAGGTGTAAGTTTTTGTTTTAACTTCTTCGGTTATTCTTAGGTCTATGGCATCTCGTTTTAAGGAAGCACCCCCGTAGGCTAATACTTTATCGTAAGCAACTAAAGCTGTATGTGTGTTCACATTATTATTAATACTAAGTGGTTCTACTAAGCGCATAGCGGTTTTGTCTTCTTCTGAAACAGTGCCGTAGCTACTATGAAATTGGTTAAAAACACCATAACTCCAATTATCTCCAGTAGTTTGTGTACTGCCTTCAACATAATTACCATGAATATAAAACTTGCCCCAGATATCATAAACCTCTGTGCCAGAAACTTTATTTTTATCTAAAGAGGCAATACGTTGAGTTTTTGTAGTGACAGGGCCTGGTTTGTAATAACTATTAGTAATGTTTACATTCATGGCTTCCCCTCCATACAAGCTATTACCTCCCCAATTGTAAATAACATTGTTTCTTAAGTCTACTAAATCTGTAAGTGCAAATGCTGAGCCAGCAGATTCGCCCAAGCGTGGATTCCTACTATCGTGGTGTGCCATCAAATTATGGTGAAATGAAGCGTTTTTTCCACCCCAAATGCCACCATATCCATGAGAGCCTTTGCCATGAACAGAGTTACGTAAGCTTTCGGTTATATAACACCATTGTAAAGTGGTGTTTTCATTATTATAAATAGATACAGTTTCGTCTGTAGACCAACTCATAGAGCAATGATCTACTATGATGTTTTTATGAAATCGACTACCTAAAGCATCACCTTCTTGTTGTGCCTCATCACCCATTCTAAATCTTAAAAACCTTATTATAATATTATCAGCATCTATTGTAACTGGATAATTTCTTAAGCAAATACCATCACCAGGAGCTGTTTGACCAGCAATGGTAAGATCTCCATTCTTTATTTTTAATTCAGAAAGAAGACGTATGGTTCCTGACACTTTGAATATAATGTACCGAGGGCCAGTAGTGTTGATAGCTTCTCTTAAGCTACCAGATCCGTAATCATTTAGAGTCGTAACAAACAGTACTTTACCTCCACGACCACCTGTAGTATTCATGCCGAAGCCCTCTGCGCCAGGAAAAGCTATAGCATTTTCTTGAATTTGAGTAGGTTGCTCTTCTGGTTCAGGTTCTTCTGGTTCAGGCTCTTGTATAATAACCTCTGGTTCTTCAGTAGTATTATCATTTGGAGAGCTACAGCAAACCATAAAAAGAGGCAGAATTAATAGTATTATTTTTAAATATAACTTCATGTCTTTTAAGTTTATGTTAAAAGTGGATATCTTAAAGTTTGATTGCTTTATAGATATCCACTTTACTATATTTAGATAATAGTTAAAAGGATAGCTTTATAATTTTGCTCTCCATCTTGGATCACCAGCGCTAGTTTTTCCTAAGAAATTAGCATTTAGAAAGTTGAAATCGTTTTTTTCTGGATCAATCCATAAATCTTTTTGAGAAGTACCAGCATTTCCAATAGGGATTTCAGCGATTTCTTTACCTGATACAAAAAGGAAATCTGTGGTTGTGTAAGTGTTTATAACAGTGAAATTTGTGCCTCCCAATCCGTTACTTTCACTACCTATTACAGCAAGATCAGCACCAGATAGTTTACCTGTAGGATCCCATTTATGACCAAAAATGGTATTTTTAATTTCAATTCCATTAGTGACGTCATTATTACCATTCCCGCCCCTGTAGCGAAAAATGGTATTGATGTTAGCAAAAGTACAGCTTTCTATAATTAGAGATTGTGATGGTGTTCTTGATTGAATCCCCATTTCAATTTTATTAAAAGTACTATTTGTAAACTTAATATTGTTTATGGTAGCTGCCGTAGCGCCATCAGTATCACAAGTAAGTAATCCGTAACCACCTATACTATCAACAACTGTATTTCTAATTTCAAAATTGTTTATCGAAACATTATCACCTCTTAATCTCATGATACCACGCATGGTTCCAACTTCGCAATTATCAAAAAGTATTTCTCCAATATTTAAATTATTAGAATTATGGTTAAATGCATAATTGCCACCATAATTAGCTCCTCTAACCTCTAAGTCAACAAATCGAATATATCCAATAGGAATTCCAGAAGCGATGTTCATATTGCCATCTTTAAATAGTTTAGCTTTTTGTTTGCCAAAACCGTAGGCAGCTCTAATCGTTACAGATTTATCAAATGCCGTAGAAGGCATGTCATATGTTATACCTCGTTTTACAAGAATAATAGCACCTTCAGGGGCAGAACTTAATGCTGTATTAACCGCAGACGGACTTTCATCCGCTCTAATGTCTATAACTCCTGGACCATTTGGATCTATATCTGCTACTTTGGTAGTGTAATTAACCCAACCCTTAAGTTCGGTTCCTGCATAAATAGCAATTTGATAAGTTGTGTTAGGTTGTAAACCTGTTACAAAAGTTTCTCCTGCTTCAAATTCCTCTTGGGTAACTGTTGCTTCAGGAAAAAGAGGTGTTTCAAGTCTTAAATCATTTGGAGCAAAAACTTTAATACCTGTAATTGCGTCTCCTAAAGGTTCCCAAGCTAGTCTAGCAGATGTGTCAATTACATCATATGATTTTGGTTGAAAAAGAATTGAAGGGAATCTTTGCGTTCTAACACTTCCAAAATCAGATATTTTACTATCGAATAGTGCCTCTGCTTCATGAGCCGTTGCTCTTACTTGGTATATAGAATTCCAAAACAGTTCTTCACCAACTGTATTTTTGTTTATTTCTACATAATTTGTATCTGTCAATATGGTGTATTCAACAGTAGTAAAGGTGTCTCTACTAACTTCAATTGTATAGCCAACAGCGCCTTTAAGTTTTCCCATATTTACAACAATTGTATTACCGTTTGCAAATAAATTTTGGTTTAGAACTGGGCGAAATAAACGAGTTTTATCGTATGTCTGTTCGTCATCTTTATCACATGCACAAAACATGGTTAAGGTTAAGCATAAAAACAATACTGTTTTTATGCTAAATAAGTTTTTATTATTTTTCATAAGTATATTATTTTTGTTTAAATTCCAAAACCGTACTGATTATTCTTTATAGCTCCTTGGCTATTATCAATAGCTACTATAGGTATAGGAAATATGTATCTTGCTACACCTGCTTTTGGGCCATTATAATAATTGTTATAATCATTTAAAATAAATTCTGAGTAGGTGGTTGTATCGTCATGTAGTCCAATTAAAAAGGGTTCTCGAAACCATGTGTCATCTGGTGCAGCTAGAACCTTGGTATCTGGATTTAATACTACAAATTTACCATCTACTGATTTCCAATACATGTAATCAGGTCCAGTACCAGTTCCTACAAATGCTTTGTCTGCTAATTCTATTAAACCATTAACAGTTTCTTGGGTTTTTTCGGCGTAAAGATTCCAGCGTATTAATTCGTATTTACGAATCATTTCACCTCCAAATTCCCATGCGCGTTCGTCAACAATAGCATTAAAAAAGGCTTCTTTAGAAGCTGCTGCACTTGCAACATAAGGGTCTACTTTAGTACTCCAATCCGCAGGATCAAAAGCACGTTGGCGAATTCTCTTAAGCATGTCTTGAGCTTCAATGGTTGGTCCGTTTAACTCATTTTCAGCTTCAGCGTACATTAATAGTACATCAGCATAACGTAGCATTGGCCAGTTGATGCCTGTACCTTTAGCAGATTCTCTTCCTGGAGGTTCTGGCAATAGACGTCTGTTCCATTTTCCTTGAGAAATATTACCAATTCCTGCATGTGCTAGTGTATCTTCTTGAGTAACTCTAAAAAGTCCGCAAGTTACTTCTCTACGAGTATCTTTACTATCAAATGACATGTAGTAAGTTGCAGGTATAGCCATATAATTACTTCCTGAACCGTAATCATGTTTAGCATTGGTACCTCCATCAACTTTAATACCAATATTCCAACCTACATCACCACCGCCTTTAGCAAAAGGAACTTCAAATAAAATTTCTTGATTAACGGGTGTTAAAAACAGATTTTCATTTAAAAATATTTGTCTAAAGTTTGATGTTAATGGTCTATCTTTTAAATCTATTAATTTTTTGGTGTATTGTTTAGCAATGGTATAATAGTCTAAATAATCGTTATCTCTTACCATATTATAATCAGACTCTCCTTCTGGTTTAAGATAATAGCCACCACGTTGTAGTGCTAAACGAGCAATCATACCTAAGGTGTACTCACGATTTACCTGCTCAATCCCGTATGGTAAAGCATCGGCCCATTGCATGTTTTCTTCAACATCAATTAAAGCTTGAATTTCTTTAGTAAGAATTTCATTTCTGTCCGTTTTTGGATAAAAGAAATCAGCACCAGCTACAGGGGCTTCAATAACATAAGGAACATCTCCAAAATAATAGGCCAACATACTATACCAATAGGCTCTTAAAGTATATGTTTCACCTAGTAGTTGATTGAAACTGTTCTTTATAGATACATCTTCAGATTCTAGGTTTCCACTATTGTTTATTCCTTCAATGGCAATGTTCGCATCCCTAATAGCTCTATAAGCATAGGTCCATACAGCGTTTAAATCGCCATTAGATGATTGTGCGTCCAGATTCCAGATTTCACGTCTACCATTATCATATTCAGCATTATGGTATCCAATTTCTATATCGGTTGATCCTGCGAAATTATTTGATAACCTTGATCTAAATGCATCTTGATTAAAATAAGAATAAACAGCATTGACGCCATTTCTAGCATCATCAACATTTGAATAGATAAATTCGGGGTTATATGTAGATATAGAGTCTGGCTCTAAAAAATCTTTGTCGCATGAAGTTGCTATTAACAAAAGAGGTATAATAGCTAAAAAAAGTTTAAGTTTCATATCGATTATTTTTTTTATTAAAATGTTAAGTTAACTCCAAGGGTGTAAGAACGTGATCTTGGAAAAGAAGACTCGTCAAGACCAGGAGTAAAAGGATTACTATTAGAATTAACTTCTGGGTCGTACCCAGAATACTTAGTCCATATATGTAGGTTTCTACCTGTTGCAAACACTCTAAATTTAGATAAGCCCATTTTAGAAATTAATTTTTCAGGTAAGCTATAACCCAAGGTTAGATTGTTCAGTCTTAAGAAAGAACCATCTTCTATTGCCCAATCATGTATTACTGCGGCGGCAACACCATGACTGGCATGAGACCAAATATTTTTACCTTGGTTTAAGTCTCTTAATTGTTCTAGATCGGTTACTATACCGCCAGGAGTACCAGTATAAGAGCCATCAATATCAAGATATGTAAATCTGTTATCTAAACTCATGGTGCTTAGCAGGTTGCCATTAGAAATTCTTCTGTATTGGTTGAATTGTATTTTACCAGTATTGTACACATCATTTCCAACCTGATAGTTGAAAAATGCAGCTAAATCAAAACCTTTATATCTTACATTAAAACCAAAACCTCCTTGAAAGTCTGGTAATGCATTACCAATTATTTTTCGGTCGTCATCGTTAATCTGACCATCTTGTTCATATACTTTTTTTCCATCAGCATCTAAAACAGGAACACCTTCACTATCAACAACTAAAGTCGCTAAGTCTTTTAATTTAAGTGACCCAGGTCTTAAAGCTCCACCTACAGTGCCTGAAGCATCAGCTACACCATCTTTAAGTATATATTTACCACTTACTTCATCATAGCTCTCAAAGTCGTCTACTGAATAAAAGCCTTCAGTTACAAAACCATACATATTACCAATTTTACCACCAAGTTCAAGTTGATAATCGTTTCTATTTCTAAGATCGGTACCAGCCCATCCAGATTGTGCAAATTTTGTTTGTGTACCATCTAATTTTTCTATAGTAAGTACATTTCTGCCAATATTGAAGTTAGCTGATAACGAAAAGTCTTTAGTATCAATAATATAACCTGTTAGGCCAAGTTCAATCCCTTTGTTTGCTGTACTACCAATATTAGCATATTGTTCATTGAAACCAGTATTTGTTGGTATGGCTTGTGTATAGAGCAAATCGCGTGTTTCATTTTCGTAATAGTCTAAACTACCATTTAAGCGTCTTTTAAACATGGTAAAATCCAAACCGTAGTTGCTGGTTACTGTAGTTTCCCATATTAATTCTGGGTTATATAAAGTACTACTGTCGGGTGTATAATAAAGATTGTCTTTATTTCCAAAACCAGGACCTTTGTTTGTTTCAGCTTTAAAGAGGAATTGTGTTAAACCAGAGCTGATTCTATCGTTACCCGTTTCACCATAACTTATTCTTAATTTTAGTTCATCTACAAAGTCTACATTTTGCATAAAATTTTCTTGGTCTATTTTCCAAGCAAAAGCTAATGCGGGAAAAATACCTAAAGAGTTTTCTTTAGCGAATTTACTTGATTGATCTGCTCTAGCGGTAAGTGTAAAAACATACTTGTCTTGTAATTGGAAATCAAATCGTCCAAATACAGATTTTCTATTAGTATCAGTAAATACTCCACCATCAATTCTATCTACATCACCAAACTGCATGTTAGCAAACAATTCTTCAGGAGTGACCGATAATCTGAAATTTTCTGCTCTTATAAAATGGTCTTCTCCTCCACTTGAAGAAATCTCTTGACCAAGTAAAACGTCTAGCCTTGATTCTCCCCAATCTTTTTTATAGTTTAAAGTGTTAATCCAGCGGTATGAATGATCCTCTTTATTTGTTCTTTGTCCTAGTGGTAAACTACCCCCATTGTTAAATGATTCACCAGTTAATGGACCGTAAAATCTCAAATCTTCTTGAAATCCTTTAGAACGAGAAAATGATGATTTTGCAGTAATTTCATCTGTAATAGCCCAAGTTAATGCCGCATTTAATACATAATCATGCTCTGTTCTCCTTCTCCAATCTTGTTTAACCAACTCATTAGGATTTACTAACCCTAAAAGGAATTGTTGAAAATCGTCATTATCAGTTACTTGATTTAAGTCAATATCTAACTCATCTGCAATACCATTTACAGGTCTTGTTTGAACAGCATCTTTAATACTTAGTTGGCTACTTGATGTTCCTGCTCCGTCTTTTATTGAATTTGTTATTCTGGCTTGTGCATCGAAAGAAAGACGATCTGAAATTTTTTGGTTTAATTTAAAGTTGATAGCTGTTCTTTGATAGCCGGAGCCAGTAAGTAACCCTTCATCATTGTTATGTGATAAACTTAAATTCACTTTTGTTAATTCAGTTCCACCTCCAATAGATAAGTTATGATATTCAGAAACTCTAGAACCTCCAAATAGTTCATCTTGCCAATCGGTTGCTTTTCTGTTTTTGTACAGTTCAATATCATCATATTTTCCAAAATATTTTTCAAACCCTTTTATAGCTGCTTCTCCTTGTAAGGCTTCGTATTCGTAATTGGCTAAAACGAATTCATAAGGGCTTAAAACCTCATATTTTCTGTCTTGAGGTAACTCGTTAAATTGATAATAGTTATTATAACTTACAGATATTTTTCCCGCAACAGGAGACTTGGTAGTTACTACAATAACACCATTAGATGCTTGCGCACCATAGATGGCAGTTGCTGCAGCATCTTTTAAAACATCAATAGTAGCAATATCATTAACAGGAATATCATCAATACCACTAACAATAAAACCGTCTACTACAAATAAAGGACTGTTGTCTTGAGATAAGGACGTACCCCCTCTAACTCTAATTCGTACTGTTGAGCCTGGTTCTCCATCGGCAGTGGTTACGTTTACACCTGGCAATCTACCAGAAAGCGCTTCGGCAGCACTTGATACTGGAATTGTTGCAAGTTCTTTGCTACCAATACTAGCAGAAGCACCTGTCATGTCTGTTTTTTTTATTTTTCCATAGCCATAATCAACAATTACAATTTCATCTAATTGACTAATATCTATTTCTAAAGTTACATTAACAGATGATTGGTTGCCAATTGTTACTTCTTGTGTTTTATAACCAACATAAGAAAATACTAATACGGCATTTGGAACAATATTATTTAAAGTGTAACTTCCATCAAAATCGGTAGAGGTTCCATTGGAAGTTCCTTTAACAATCACGGTTACACCTGGAAGTGGACCACCCAATTCGCTACCATCGGTTACTATTCCACTAATTTGTGTTTGTTGCTTAACTTTGGTAATAACAATTTTATTGTCGTCATGAAAGTCAAAATTAAAATTTCCACTAGAAAGAGTCTCTTTTAGTAATTTATTGGCTTTAATACTACCTTTTTTTATTTGCACTTTAGGTGCGTTCTTAAAAAGATCTTCTTGATAAATAAAGGTATAATTAGTTTGTGTTCTTAGTAAATCAAAAATCTCATCAATAGTTACAATCTTGTCTTTATCTATTTCAATTTTACTGTTTTGCGAAAAAATATCGCCTGATGGAAGACTAAAAACTATTGTACAAAACAAGAGTATAAAAGTTTTCATAATTAGTTTTAAATTTTTTTTCTTAGGGAAAGAAAAAACGTTAGTTAGTTTAATTTGCATAAATTTGCTTGTTAATTGATTAAACATTTAGTTTTAATTGGTTAATAATAAAAAGGGGGATGAAGCTGTTTTACTGTCCAGGTACTAGCTTTGTTCCCTTTGTCTTTATTTTATAATAATTTTGTTTTTTGTTATTTCATAGGCATTTATAAAGTTTGTGTTTTTAATTGTTTCTAGTATTTCTTTTACGTTATCTTGTTTGCTAAGTACGCCGTTAAATTTAATTTTTTCGAGGTCAGTATTTGTAAATAATATATCAACGTCGTACCATCTTGATAACGTTGTCATAATTTCTTTTAAGGATTTACTTTTAAAACTAAAAATGCCTTTTTTCCAAGAGATTTCACTGTAAACATTAATTTGATTAATAGTGATGTTTTTATTCTTTAAGCTTAATTTAGATTGTTGATTAGGTAATAAGTTCTGTTTAGAAAATGAATTGCTTACAGTTACTTTGCCTTCAACTAAAGTTGTGATAACATCTTCATTTTTATATGCTTTAATGTTAAACTCTGTACCAAAAACCTCTACTTCCTGATTTTGATTTACTACTTTAAATTTAGCACCTTGGTGATCTGTACTAGGCGAAACGTCAAAATAAGCTTCGCCATAAACTAATTCAACCTCACGACTTATACCTTCAATGAAGGCGACGGGATATTTTAGTTGCGATTCAGAATTTAACCAAACTTCAGTTCCGTCAGATAACTTTACATAAAATTGTCCACCTCTAGGAATGGTTAAATAATTATAAGTGACTTCAGATTTCGCTGTATTTTCTGTTTTATAAACTAACTCTTTACCAGTACTATTTACTCTATCAGTTTGATATGTTTTATTTTTTTCTAAATCTATAACGGTACCATCTTCAAGAGTTAGAGTTGCTTTATTTCTTTCCGTCTCTACATTGTTATTACTATTGTTAACAATAATAACAGGAGTTGTTGTTGCAGGACTGTTAGTGTCTAGGGAATTTGTAGAATAATATGTTAATATTCCAATAAGCACTGCGGCGGCGGCATATTTAAGTATAGATTGTCTTTTTAACCTATAAACTATTGATTTTTCTTTTTTTATAGTTCCAAGGAATTTTTCAATAGCTATTTTTTCTTCTGGATTATTCACGTTGTAAGTTATGGCATAATGTGTTTGTATATAATCTTTAAACATCTGCTCATTGTCAGGGTTTTTAACCCATTCAGAAAGTTTATCCAAATCACTGCTAGTTGCTGATTTAGTTATGTATTTTACTATAAGTTTTTCTATTTTTTTAATCATATACAATTTAAGATAACTAATACTATTACAAAGCTGTTTTTAATAACCCTTGCTTTTTATGTGTTTTTTTTCATATTTTATTATTATTTTTCACAATATTTGATAATCTAATAATAAATAATAAATATTTTTGATATTGTCAGACATCTATAAAGATAATAATAAGCTAATAAATCACCTTGAAAAAGGGGAGGAGAAGGCGTACATATATTTAATAAATACGTATAATAAGCTTCTGTTTGTTTATGTTTTGAGTTTGACAAATGATCATGCTCAATCAGAAGATATCGTTCAAAATGTTTTTTTTAAAGTATGGGCTTCCAGAAAACGCCTAAATGGAAATTATTCCATAAAAAGTTTTTTATATAAAACAGCATATAATGAATTTATTAATCAGTATCATAAAAATAGAGCAATTTCTGTTCTAGAAAAGGTTTATGTGGAAGCGATTAATGAAAGTGTTGATGATAAAAATTCTGAGTTAATAGAGAAAAAAATAGCGATTGTTAATGAGGGTATAAAGCAGCTTCCTAAAAAATGTAAAGAAATATTTCTTTTAAGTAAAATGGAGGGTTTAACTAATATTGAAATTGCGGAACATTTGAGCATATCCACCAAAACAGTTGAAGGGCATCTCACAAAAGCCTATAATCTATTACGTAATAACGTTGGGGACCAATTAAAAAAAATATTATTTTTATTATTTTATTTCTCCCCAAAAACTAAAGTATATAAAAATAAAGCGAATGTTCTTTAAATGCTTTTTTGGTAAGTTCAAATTTATTTTAAATGTTAAGAGCTATCAAATAGTATATGTTATTTGTTCTGTAATCGTAAACTCTAAAAGGTTGGAAATCTTTAAAATTATTATATAAATTAACTTTTTTAGAATAAGAATATCTACTAAAAAATATTCATTTTTTTTACTTCAGCTTTTAGTTGTTAGCTTACCTGTTGTAGTAAAAATCGACTATTAACACCAATAATTAATTTATAAAATCGGTCACCGCTCAAAAATAGTATAGAAGTATTTTTAATTTCCCAATATTGCACATTTTATATTGTAATGTTTAGCAACGTTATATTATGATTTTTAACTGTATTAAAGAAGTTATTTATGCAAAAACGTTTTTCAGGAGTTGTGGTGCCAATGATAACACCGCTTAATAAAGATTATACAGTTGATGTTACTGCTGTTGAACGTATTGTAACACTTTTTGCTGAAAATGGCATTCACCCGTTGGTGCTAGGTACTACTGGCGAGTGTAGTTCAATTAATGAATTGGAAAGTCTTAGATTGGTTGAAGCGGCTGTTAAAGCTAAAGGTGAAAATCAAAATATTTATGCGGGACTCGTAGGTAATCAAGTGGGGGATTTGATAATAAGAGGTAATCAATATATCAATTTGGGTGCCGATTGCGTGGTAGCAACATTACCATCATATTATGGTTTAACTCCTAAACAAATGGCTCATTTTTATAAAACATTAGCAGATAAAATCCATGGGCCACTGATGATGTATAACATCAAAGCCACAACTCAAATGACCATTCCATTGGAAGTGGTAACCGAGTTATCTTCACATCCAAATATTTGGGGGTTAAAAGATTCTGAGCGTGATATAGAACGTATGGAGTTTCTCATCAAAACATATAAAAACAATCCAGAATTCTCATATTTCTGTGGCTGGGGAGCACAAAGTGCAGGGAGTTTGAAGTTTGGAGCCGATGGTATTGTACCTAGTACAGGAAATTATGTGCCAGAAATGTATAAGAAATTATATGCTGCTGCTTTAAATGAAGATTGGAAAATTTGTGATACTTGGCAAAATGAAACAGATATTGTCGCGCAACAATATCAAAAAGATAAAACTTTAGGCGAATCGTTAGCAGTTTTAAAATCATTGATGCATAAAAAAGAATTATGCAACAAAACCATGATGCCACCATTAACCGAGGTGGAATAAATCAAACCAACTAAAAAACTAAATTATTATGCTAAACATTCATTGGATAGATATCGTTATAGTAATCGTATCTGTATTATTTACACTAGGAGCTGGCTTTTATTTTGCAAGTAGACAAAAAAGCTCCGACCAGTATTTTTCAGGAAGTAAAACCATACCGGCTTGGGCAATTGGAATTTCTATTTTCGCAACTTTAATAAGTAGTGTTACTTTTTTAGCGTATCCGGCAGCGGCTTATAAATCAAATTGGATTTTATTAGTGCAAGGTTTAATGGTTCCCATTGTATTGGTGGGGTTAATATGGATTATTGTACCCTTATTCCGTAAAGTGATTCGTTTAAGTACTTATGAATATTTCGAGCGTCGTTTTGGAGTGTTTGCACGTATGTACAGTTCTGTCGCCTTTATATTAACGCACTTCTCAAAAATGGGTACGGTGCTTTATTTAGTTAGTTTAGCCTTGGCAACCTTAACGGGTTTAGACGTGACTACTTATATTTTAATGCTTAGTGTTATTATTATATTACTAACGCTACTTGGTGGTATGGAAGCTGTAATTTGGATGGATGTTATTCAAGGTTTTTTATTAATAGGAGGCGGATTGCTGTGCGTAGGTATTTTACTTTTTAATTATGAAGGTGGGGCAGGAGACATGCTAAGTGAAGCTGTAACTAGAAAAAAAATAGATTTCGGACCGTATGATTTTAGTTTTACTGAATTAACTTTTTGGGTATTAGTTGTTAACGGTGCCTTTTACGCATTACAAAAATATGGAACCGATCAAACCATCGTACAAAGATATTTAGCAGCCAAAAACGATAAAGATGCTAAAAAAGCAGCCTACATTGGAGTGTTTGCTAGTGTACCAGTTTGGGCATTGTTCATGTTAATAGGCTCGTTGTTGTTTGTGTTTTATAACTCTGGAGGCGCTGCATTACCTGAAGGTATTAATGCAGATCAAACTTTTACTTATTTTATAGGAACTGAGTTACCAGTTGGTGCTGTTGGCTTAGTATTGGCAGCGTTAATCGCAGCAGCAGTTTCTAGTTTAGATTCTGATATGAATTGTTTAGCAGCAATTGGTGTAGAGGATTTTTACCAACGTTTCAAGCCTAATTGTACGGATAGAGACCGATTGGTTGTGGGTCGCTTATTAGTTTTGTTTTCAGGAATAGCCATGTCAGGAGTAGCGTTATTATATGCAGCTTGGGATGGTGAAGGTGTTCTAGGTGTTGTATTTCAATTGTACGCTATTTTTTCAGCAGGGATCGTAGGAATATTTCTTTTAGGATTATTCTCAAGAAGAGCTAATAAACAAGGTCTGTATGTAGGTTTAGCTGTATGTGTCGCTTTTACAGCTTATGCCGTATTAACAACCACAAAAATTGGTGGTGCAGTAATTTTAGATTTAGGAAACTATAATTTTCCGCAGCATAAATATATGTTAGGGGTTTATAGTCATTTAATAGTATTGGTAGTAGGTTATTTTGCTAGCTTTTTATTTAAGTCTGAAAAGGTAGATGACAGTTTAACATTCTACGGATATTTAAAACAAAAGAACTAATTTAGTAGTAGTTAATTTTAAAAATGAATTCAATCACATTATTACAACCCGGAAAAATTGTATTTGGAGAACATGTATTAGCGGAACTTTCTAATGAGCAAATAGTATCCCATTCAAACAAAATACTCTTCTTGGTTGCAACACCGTTACTTGATGCTGTTGCTTCAATAATAGAAAATTTGCAGTCAGAAAACAAAGACGTCATATGTGTAGAATATAAGTTTTTGGGAGAGCCCACTTTTGCCCAGTTCAATTCATTATTGGAAAAGTGCGAAGGATTCAATCCTGATTGTGTTATAGGAGTTGGAGGCGGCAGTGTTTTAGACTGTGGAAAATTATTAGCAGCTTTAATAAATAACACCCAAAAATTAGAAGATATAGTTGGTATAGGTTTTTTAAATGGAAGAAAAATAAAACTCATTTGTATTCCAACAACATCAGGAACGGGTAGTGAAGTATCACCTAATGCGATTTTATTAAACGAAGATACCCAAGCTAAAAGTGGTATTATTAGTCCGTTTTTAGTGCCAGATGCTTGTTATCTCGATCCTGTATTAACGATTAGTTTACCAGCTAAATTAACAGCCGAAACGGGAATTGATGCCTTGTCGCACTGTATTGAAGCCTACACCAATAAATTTGCGCATCCAACGGTTGATACCTATGCATTAAAAGGAATCCAACTTATATCTGAAAATCTTCAAAAAGCATATGAAAATGGAAATGATATAGAGGCACGTTCTGCGTTATTGTTAGGCTCCATGTATGGCGGTTTGTGTTTAGGGCCTGTAAATACATCGGCAGTTCATGCATTGTCTTATGGATTGGGTGGAAAATTCCATATTGCTCATGGACTTTCAAATGCCATTTTAATGCCAGAAGTATTGCGTTTTAATTTATCCGCAAATCCAAAGCGTCATGCTGAAGTAGCACGTGGCTTAGGAGTAACTATGATAGGTACAGATGAAGAAGTAGCATGGGCTGGAATAGAAAAAATTGAAGGCTTATCAAAAGGATGTAATATTCCGCAACGATTAACAGAAATTGGTATTACTGAAGACGTATTGCCAGAATTAGCAGATATCGCCATGAAAGTAACGCGATTATTAAAAAATAATCCACGAGAAGTTACTAGAGAAGATGCTATAGCGATTTATGAGAAATTGCTTTAAAAAGAAACAAAATGAAACCAAAAATAGGAATCTCGATGGGCGATCCAGCAGGAATTGGCCCAGAAATAATTATAAAAACATTAGCATTAAAAGACCTTTACAGTCGATGTAGTCCTTTGGTTGTTGGTGATGCTGAAACCATGCAAAATGAAGTAAATGCATTAAAATCATCATTAAAAATAAACGCCATTGAAAATGTAAATGATGCCAAGTTTGAACATGGCACCATTGATGTCTTCGATTTAAAGAATGTCAATAATAGCGAGTTAAAACCAGGAGTTGTAACAGCTATGGCAGGAAAAGCAGCTTTTGAAGCGGTTATAAAAAACATCGAATTAGCCTTAGCCAACAAAATTGATGCTACCGTTACAGCACCTATAAATAAAGAATCTATTCATAAAGCTGGACATAAATATTCAGGGCATACCGAAATTTATGCCGATTATACAAATACCAAAAAATTCGCCATGCTTTTGGCTGACGAAAACTTTAGAGTCATTCACGTAAGCACCCATGTATCGTTGCGTCAAGCCTGCGATTTATGTAAAAAAGACCGTGTATTTGAGGTAATCACTTTATTGGATGATGCTTGTAAAAAGTTCGGAATAGAAAACCCAAGAATAGCTGTTGCAGGATTGAATCCACATGCAGGTGAAAATCAATTATTTGGTGATGAAGAAGTTGATGAAATCATTCCAGCTATAGAACAAGCTAATAAATTAGGTTATACCGTTGAAGGGCCATTTCCTCCAGACACCATGTTTGTTAAAGCGGTTCAAGGAAAATTTGATGGATGTATTGCCATGTACCACGACCAAGGACATATTCCTTTTAAACTAGAAGGTTTTAAATGGGATAATGAAAAGGAAACAATGAAAAGTGTAAAAGGTGTAAATATTACATTGGGTTTGCCTATTATTCGAACTTCAGTAGACCACGGAACCGCTTTTGAGATTGCGGGACAAGGTATTGCTTCGGCAGACGCTATGTTAGTTGCTATTGATTATGCCATTGTTATGGCGAAACACAAAAAATAATGATTTTTGTTTTAGCAGATGATTTAACTGGTGCAGCTGAAATGGCTGGAATATGTCTTCGCTATGGATTAGATGTTTCGTTTGGAATTGATACCATTCCTGAAAAAGAAGCGACTGTTAATATTATAGCAACAGATACGCGTTCGATGACAGAGGATGAAGCGTATGAAGTTCATTTTCATTTAGCCGAAGAAATAATTTCAAAAAAAAATTATACTATATTTAAAAAATGCGATTCGGTATTGCGTGGTCATGTTCTAACGGAGCTTTCAGCATTAATAGATGTAACAGAGAAAAATAGTATTTTACTGCAACCTTCAAATCCAGAGGGGAGTCGTTGTATTGAAAAGGGAATTTACTGGGTAAATAATGATCTTATAGAAAACACTGGATTTGCTGCCGATCCAGATTTCCCTGCTAAAACATCACAGGTTAAAAATCTGGTTCTGGATAGAACTACCAAGAAATCTCATGTTGAAGTTTTTTCAGGTGTTTTTCAAGCTATAAATTCAAAAGGCATCTTTATTCCAGATTGTGATTCTGTAGAAGCATTATCAAAATGTATTAATTTATATAATGAAGAGATGATTATTGGAGGAAGCGCTGCTTTTTTTGAACAATTTCTCATTAAAAAGAGATTAGTAACTTCGAAAATAAACAATAAAACACAAAGCTTTTCAGAAAATTATATGCTCCTTTCAGGAAGCGCACATCCCGAAAGTATCCGTTTTTCAAAAACTCTTGAAATTGCAAAATGTCCTTTAATTGTTTTTACTAAAAGTCTTTTAGAGCATGAGTTTAGTGAGGCTGCTATAAATGACTTTGTAGTGAATATGTCTAATATTTATAACGAAAATAAAAAAATCGTTTTAAGAATTTCCAATACGGTTATTCAATTTGAAAATAGGTCTTTAAACCTGAAAAACAGAATGAGTTTAGTAGCAAAAAGATTTTTAGAAGTTTCTAGCGTTAACGAACTTTTTATTGAAGGTGGTGCAACCGCTTATGATGTTCTTGAAAAACTAAATTGGCAGTCGTTTACACCTATTGAAGAGTTAGCTCTTGGTGTTGTACGGATGCAATATGATAAAAACCCTGACAGGTTTATTACCATAAAACCGGGTAGTTACCAATGGCCAGAAGGATTATTAAATTAGTATATCTAAATTGATTAAGAAATAATAAATGATAACATTAAAAGGAATCGCTTGGAATCATACGCGGGGTTTTACTTCGGTAGTAGCAACAGCACAACGATTTGAAGAGCTAAATCCTGATGTAAGAATTACATGGGAAAAACGCTCGTTACAAGCTTTTGCAGATGCTTCTTTAGGTGAGTTAACAGCTAATTACGATTTGCTGATTATGGATAATCCACATGTGTCAATTGCTGCAAGGGATAAAGTGTTATTATCTTTTGACGATTATTTAGATGCTGCATTTTTAAAAGAATTAGCCAATAATAGCGTTGGAAAATCGCATGCTAGTTATCATGTGAATGGTAAGCAATGGACGTTGGCAACTGATGCTGCAACACCCATTGCAACTTGGAGAGAAGATTTGGTAAGTAAATACAATGTGCAAATCCCTAAAACTTGGGAAGAGTTGATGAAGTTGGCAAAAACAGGAAAAGTGGCGTTTGCTTCCATACCAATTGATACGTTGATGCATCATTTTATGATGTGTATTGCCTTAGGAGCTGAGGTTTTTGAAAGCAAAACGGAAGTGGCACCACGCCAAATAATGATTGAAGCCATCAAAACCTATAAAGAATTATTAGATTTAGCACCGTCGTTTTGTTTAGAAATGAATCCTATTAAGGTTTATGAACGCATGACGCAAACCAATGATATTATTTACAGTCCGTTCAATTATGGCTATTCAAATTATTCGAAAAAGAATTATGCCGACCATGTTTTAAAAGCAGGAGGTTTGGTAACTTTTAATGGAAAACGACTGCGTTCTACCTTAGGAGGTGCTGGTATTGCAGTATCTTCAAAAACAAAACATGCTGAAATTGCCATGAAGTATGCAGAATTTATAGCTTCAGAAAAGGTTCAATCAGGTTTGTATTTCGAATTTGGAGGGCAACCAGGACATAGAAAGTCATGGTTAGATGAAGGTGTGAATAAACAATGTAAAGACTTCTTTAAGGATACATTACAAACTTTAGATGAAGCTACCATGCGTCCGCAATATTATGGCTATATGCATTTTCAAGATGAAGCAAGTCCTGTAATTCATGAAGCTATTTCTGGAAAAACATCCATAGAAGCTGCGGTAGATAAGATGAATGAAATCTATAAAGAATCTTTAACACATTAAACAAATATGAAGCCATTAGAAGGTTTATTGGTTTTAGAATTTGCCCAATTTTTGGCGGGTCCTTCGGCAGGTTTAAAATTGGCCGATTTAGGCGCACGTTTGATTAAAATTGAGCGTCCTGTAAAAGGAGAGGCTTGCAGACAATTAAGTATTAAAGATTTGTTTGTAGATGAAAGTAGTATGCTATTTCATACCATCAACCGAAATAAAGAATCCTTTGCTGCCGATTTAAAGAATCCAGATGATTTAGCGCAAGTAAAAAAACTAATCGCTAAAGCAGATATTATGACTCATAATTTCCGCCCAGGCGTTATGGAAAAAATAGGCTTGACGTTTGAAGATGCTTTCGCCATCAACCCCAAAATTATTTACGGTGTTATTACTGGTTATGGCGAAAAAGGGCCTTGGGCAAAAAAACCGGGACAAGATTTATTAATACAATCGCTTTCGGGTTTAACTTGGTTGAGTGGAAAAAGCAGTCAAGGGCCTGTGCCTTTTGGTTTGGCGGTGGCCGATTTAATGTGTGGTAATCATTTTGTTCAAGGCATTTTAGCAGCGTTACTTAAACGAGCTAAAACTCGAAAAGGTGTTCTGGTTGAGGTGAGTTTGTTGGAGTCTATTTTAGATGTTCAGTTTGAAGCCATCACCATATTTTTAAACAATGGAGGCAAATTAGCCGATAGAGGAAATGTTCGCGGTAGTGCTCACGCCTTTTTAAGTGCGCCTTACGGAATTTACGAAACCAGCGATGGCTATTTAGCATTGGCAATGGGCGATTTACTTTTACTAGGAAGTATTCTTGATGTTGATTTAAGCAAATACACCAATAAAAAAACATGGTTTAGGTCGCGTGCAGCCATTCGGAAAATATTAAGTAAAAAAATAATTACCAAAGATTCAGATTACTGGATTAAAGCTTTGCGTGAAAAAGGGATGTGGTGTGAAAAAGTGTCAGATTATAACGATTTAAATAGCCAACCTTTCATCAACGATTTACAGTTGAAACAAACCGTTAAAAATTTTGAAGGAAAAGAAATGCTAACGACGAGACTTCCAATAAAGTTTGATGAAACTATTTTAAGTAGTGCTAAAGCAGCACCAAAAGTAGGAGAAGATAATGAGAAGATTTACGAACAATTTTTAAATAATTAATGAAACCATTAGAAGATTATTTAATAGTAGATTTTAGTCAGTTTTTGTCTGGACCATCAGCGAGTTTACGTTTGGCAGATTTAGGAGCTAGAGTTATTAAAATTGAAAAACCTGGAACAGGTGATATCTGCAGAACGCTGTATACTTCCGATTTAATAATGAATGGTGAGTCGTCTATTTTTCATACCATCAATAGAAATAAAGAATCCTTTGCAGCCGATTTTAAAAATGCAGAAGATTTGAAAATCATAAAGAAATTATTGGCTAAAGCCGATGTCGTGATGCATAATTTCAGACCCGATGTTATGAAACGTATTGGTTTAAGTTATGATGATGTAAAAGCTATCAACCCAAAAGTGATATATGCTGAAATTTCAGGTTATGGCAATCATCCCGATTTAAAGGATAAACCCGGTCAAGATTTATTGTTACAATCCATGACTGCCTTAACATGGTTAACAGGCAACCAAAATGACGGTCCGGTGGCTATGGGATTATCCATTGTCGATATGTTGGCAGGTGCTCATTTGGCACAAGGTATTTTAGCGGCGTTGTATAGAAAAACAGTCAATGATGCTGGTGCTTTGGTGCAGGTGAGTATGCTAGAATCTGCTATCGATTTTCAGTTCGAAACCATCACCACGTTTTTTAACGATGGCGGCGAATTACCAGTACGAACCAAAAGCAACAATGCCCATGCGTATTTAGGCGCGCCGTACGGCATTTATAAAACCAATAATGGTTTTTTAGCCTTGGCTATGGGGTCTATTCCTGTGTTGGCACAACTTTTAAAATGTGATGCTTTATTGCAATTTTCTGAAAATAAATTTGGGTTAAGAGATAAGATTAAAAAAGTATTAGCAACACATCTTAAAACCCAAAACACAGATTATTGGCTAGCCATTTTAGAACCTGCCGATATTTGGTGTGCTAAGGTTTTAAATTATCAAGAGCTTTTTGAGGAAGAAGGATTTAAAGTTTTAGATTTTGTTCAGAAAGTCACGATGGGCGATGGGTATTCGTATGAAACAACTAGATGTCCTATAAAAATTGATGGTGAATTGTTTATTTCTGAAAAAGGTTCGCCAAAACTTGGTGAGCACAACAAGAAAATTTTAAAGGAGTTAATGTAAATGGATAAGATAAGAATCGCCGTTCGGAAATTTGAACCTTTTGAAACGACTTTAAAAAAGTTGTGGGACGCATTTAGTGTTGAAAATAATTTAAATATGGAAGCAGAAATGATTCCGTTGGAACTTCACGATTTATATGAAGAAACGCTCACTAAAAAAGGCTTGCAAAATGGCGATTGGGATATTGCTCACATAAACACCGACTGGATTTTTGATGCTGTAAATTCTAAGGCCGTTGAAAATTTATCACCATTAATTGCTCAAAATCCACCTCAAAATTTTCCAGAAGGTTGGCATGAATCATTATTGCACCTTCAAGAAATAAATAATCAAGTTTACGGCTTACCATTTCACGATGGGCCAGAATGTTTAATTTATAGAAAGGATTTATTTGAAGATATTTCAGAAAAAGAAAACTTTAAAAATCAATATGGTTACGATTTGCAACCACCAAAAACTTGGGAACAATTCACTCAAATAGCTGAATTTTTCAACAGACCAAGTGATAATCTTTACGGTTGCGTCTTTGCAAACTATCCCGATGGTCACAACATGGTATTCGATTTTTGCTTACAATTATGGACACGTGGCGGTTCGTTATTACATGACAATAATCAGATAAATATTAACAAACTAGAGGCAATTCAAGCATTGGATTTTTACAGACACATAGTAAACAATCCAAAAACAACACATCCCAAATCTAAAGAATTTGGCTCGGTAGAAGCAGGTATGGCATTCGCAACTGGAGAAGCAGCTATGGCAATAAATTGGTTTGGGTTTGCATCCATGTGCGAAGTTATTGAAGCTTCCAAAGTAAAAGGAAAGGTTGATATTGCAGAATTGCCACATGATGAAAACCAAAACTCAGCTTCGTTAAATGTCTATTGGTTATATACCATAGGTTCGGGGAGCAAACATAAAAATATAGCTTACGATTTTTTAAGATTTGCGACGACACCTCAAAGTGATAAACTGTTAACCAATGAAGGCGGTATCGGTTGTAGAAAATCTACTTGGAATGATACTGAAATCAATAAAACCATTCCGTATTATCACAAGTTAAGCATGCTTCATGAAAATGCACTAACGCTGCCACAAACTCCTGTATGGCCAAAAGTAGCTGAATTAATAGATTACATGGTACTAAAAGCTATTGATAGCAAAATACCTTCAGCTCAATTGTTAGAAGAAACTCAAAAGAACATTCAAAAAATAATATAAAATGACTGTTACTTACAAACCATTATTGCCAGAAACTGAGCAGCCCATTATCATTATTGGTGCTAGCGGTATTGTAAAAGATGCACATTTACCAGCTTATAAAATGGCAGGATTTAAGGTGTTTGGAATAACAAATCGTACCATGTCTAAGGCGCATGATATGGCAAAAGCGCATAACATTCCAAATGTATTTAAAAATGTTGCTGAAGCTGTAAAACATGCTCCTAATAATGCGGTTTACGATATTACCGTGTTGCCAGACCAATACATAGAAATTTTAGAACAATTACCAGATGGAGCAGCTGTGCTCATTCAAAAACCAATGGGTAATGATTATAAGCAAGCCAAAGAAATTGTTGCAGTTTGCGAACGGAAAAATTTGGTGGCAGCCATCAATTTTCAATTGCGATTTGCATCGTTTGTAAGTGCTGCAAGAAATATGATTGATCAAGGACTTATTGGTGATTTGTACGATTTAGAGTTTAAAGTTACCGTAAACACGCCTTGGGAATTATTCCCAGTAATTAAACAACACCCACGATTAGAAATCTTATTTCATAGTGTACATTATATCGATTGTATTCGCTCTTTTTTAGGTAATCCAAAAGCAGTTATGGCAAAAACGTGGAAGCATCCTTTAAAAGATTTATCCTCATGCCGTTCAACCATTATTCTAGATTATGGCGATACATTAAGTGTAAAAATAAACACCAACCACGACCATAATTTTGGACAGAAACATGAAGAAAGCTACATCAAATGGGAAGGAACCAAAGGCGCTATTATAGCAAAAATGGGTTTGCTTATGAATTACCCAGAGGGCTTACCTGATGCTTTTGAATATGCAATAGCACAAGAAGGAAAAGCCTATGAATGGAAAATGCTTAATTTAGAAGGTTCATGGTTTCCAGAAGCATTTGTCGGTACTATGTCAAACTTAATGCGTTTTAAAGAAGGTTCAGATAAAGTGTTGCATGCGAGTGTTCAAGATGTTTTAAATACCATGAAAGTGGTTGAGGCATGTTATATAAGCAATAACAACGGAGGTGTTGAAATTGAGGATTTGAATTAGGGCGTTACCACAAGGGTCGGGCTTTACGCTACAATCTTTTGCAGAAAAAGCAAAAGGATTTTCACTACAATCCCTAACGCACAATGGAACTATAAAAACAACTTAACAAATAAACAATTCAACGATTCAATAAATAAAGAGACTATGTATTTCAAATCAACATTTTTCGAAGATTATCAATTAAACGAAAAACGAGTAACCTTAGGAAGAACCATTACCGAAACGGATTTTGTAGTGCATGCTGGACATACAGGTGATTTTTTTCCGCATCACATGGATGAAGCATGGTGTAAAACACAGCCATTCGGACAGCGTATAGCACACGGCACCATGATTTTTAGTATCGGAATTGGTCTAACAGCATCAGAAATAAACCCAGAAGCCTTTTCAAAAGGTTACGACCGTTTGCGTTTTGTAAAACCAGTGCATATTGGTGATACGATTCATTCAGAAATTACCATTTCAGATAAAGCAGATGCAAAAAGACCAGAAATGGGTACGGTTACTGAACATGTAGAAATCATCAATCAAAAAGGCGAAGTTGTATTGGTTTGTGATCATTTGCTTCTCGTGAAAAGAAAATCTTAAAATCTTACAACTAACCAATTAAATTTAGACTAAAATGAGTACACCAAATTCTTTAATAGGAACGCTTCTTCATGCAGTAGGAGGTATTTCAGCAGCAAGTTGTTATTTACCTAGCACCAAAACAAAGGGGTGGTCGTGGAATACGTTTTGGTTAGCACAGTCTATTTTTGCATGGTTAATAGTGCCTTTAATATTAGCATTGTTAACGGTGCCAAACTTCTTTTCTATTATAGCAGATGCTCCATCAAAACCTTTTTGGATGGCTCTTTTTTTAGGCGGTATTTATGGCTTTGGAGGGATGTCTTTTGGTAAAGCTATAAATCACATAGGCTATTCTTTAACCTATACGATTGCTATTGGTATTTCAGCCGTAGTGGGTACTATCATGCCGCTAATGGTTTTTGGTGGTTTGGGAGATTTCTTTACGAAACCAGGAGGTAGTATTGTGCTTTTAGGGATGCTATTATCTATCGTAGGCGTTGTTATTTGTGGATGGGCTGGCTTTAAAAAAGAAAAGGATCTGGCAAAAGAAAAGCTAAATAAAGCAGGGTTTAATATGATGTTGGGTTTGGGGTTAACCATTATTGCTGGAGTCCTATCAGGAGTGTTTAATTTATCATTAGAATACGGACAGCCTATTGCAGATATGGCAGCCGAAAATGGTGCTGGACAATTTGAAGGAAATGCGAAACTCGTAGTGTCTACTTTAGGATGTTTTATTGTAAATTTTATATGGTATATCGTTGTTGGTTTTAAACAAAAAACGATAATAGAATTTTTGCCTAATAAAAACGAAAATAGAGAAACTAAAAGCAACCTTCTTAGAAACTGGTTATTGTCTTCTCTAACAGGCTCGTTATGGTGTTTGCAATTTTTCTTTTACGGATTGGGGCATGTAAAAATGGGAGCGTATCAGTTTGCTAGCTGGGTATTACACATGTCTATGCTTATTTTCTTTAGTTACATAGTAGGTGTGATTATGAAAGAATGGAAAAATGTTAAAAAAGAAACCTATGTTATTCTACTTGTTGGATTGGTTGTGTTAATTGTGTCGTTTTGTGTTACGAGCTACGGGAGTTATTAAGCAGTAACAAGTTTATAAATGAAAAATCTAATATAGAAACGGGTTCTTCTTGGTTAGTTATGTTTGTAGTTGGAGAGGCATTTCTACTAATGCTATGGGAGCATTGATATGAAATACGACGATATTCTAGAATTTTTGGGTATAAAGTAAAAAACAAGAAATAATTCTATCAAAAGTATTAACTATTTAAAAGTTGTTTATCCCATTTTAACACATTTAATTTTAACACGGAACTTTTTTTAAATATATTTGAGTAATCGATTGCATTTTATGGGTTTTGTTTCACTAAACTTATTGAATAATCAATGGATTACTAATGAATTATAAATATTCTAAAACGTTGTTAAGTGAAGAGATTAATCTTACAAACTTATTTGCTTTTTTTGTGTATTACTTTTGTTTCTAATAGTCAAAACAAACAAGGAGATTTGAACAATACTCAAAACTTGGAATGGTTAATTTCAAGTATGATAAATGAGAAATTTGACGACATACAAGTAAGTGGAAAACCCAAAATAGTAAGTTCTCCTTATGGTGATGCTGTATATTTTAACGGTGTAGAGGATGCTTTTTTTTTAGAAAGATTACCTATAGAATCAATGGAAGAGTTTACCATTGAAATGATTTTTAACCCTTCAATAGATGGTGATTTTGAACAACGTGTAGTTCACTTGGGAGAAGTGTCTGGGGATAGAATGTTACTCGAAATAAGAGCTATAGATGGTAATTGGTATTTTGATGGCTTTGCTGCCTCTGGTGAGAATAAGTTAGCTCTAATTGATGAAAAACTAATTCATCCATTAGGCAAATGGTACCATGTGGCTTTTGTAGTGGCCAAGGACAGTCTTAGCACTTATGTTAATGGAAAGCTTGAATTAACAGAACCTTTTTCTTTTAGACCTATAGAAACAGGACAAAGTTCTGTTGGGGTTCGATTGAATAAGCGTTCTTGGTTTAAAGGGAATATTTATAAAATAAAAATATCTTCGAAAAAGCTCAGACCATATGATTTTATGACATTTAAGTTATAAAAGAATAAGAAATGATTAATGAGACAAACTAACTACATATTACTTGTTTTTTCGTTCTTTATTTTAGGGTCAAAATTGGAGGCTCAACAAAATATTTCAGAAGAACGAGTTCTTGGAACCATGCTAAAAGCTACCGAGTTTATGGTAGAAAATGTGAGTACCAATGGCGGGTATGTTTGGTATTACATGCCCGATTTTTCACGACAATGGGGAGAAATGGAGGCTTATAAAACCATGATTTGGCTTCAACATCCAGGAACCATTAGCATGGGACATGTCTTTTTAGATGCTTTTAGAGTAACTCAAAATGAATACTATTATAAAGCTGCCGAAAAAGCAGCAAGAGCCATTATTTGGGGGCAAAGTCCAGAAGGTGGTTGGAATTATATGATTGATTTTGCAGGAGATCGTTCGCTTAAACAATGGTATAATACCATAGGAAAAAATGGCTGGCGCTTAGAAGAATTTCAACATTATTATGGGAACTCCACCTTTGATGATGATGTAACCACCGATGCTGCTCGGTTTCTTTTAAGGATGTATTTGGAGAAAATGGATCCCACTTATAAACCAGCGTTAGATAAAGCTATAGACTTTATTTTAAAAAGTCAATATATTAACGGAGGGTGGCCGCAGCGCTATCCGTTAAAATATGATTTTAATAAACAAGGGTTTCCAGACTACTCCTCGTTTTATACCTTTAATGATGATGTTATATGGGAAAATATCAATTTTCTGATGCAGTGCTATTTGGTATTAGGGCAAGAGCGCTTTCTGGATCCTATTTCTCGAGGGATGAAGTTTTATAAAATATCACAAGCAAGTTGTGGAGCTTGGGGGCAACAAGTAAATATGAAAATGGAAGCTACAAGTGCCAGAACTTATGAGCCAGCGGCATTTTTACCAGGGGCAACTTGTGAAAACGCACTACTTTTAATAAAGTTTTATCGATTAACTGGAGATAAGCAATTTCTTGAAGGTATACCAAAAGCCATTAAATGGTTAGAAGAAGTAAAACTTCCAATAGATAAAATAGAAGGCCATCGTACCCACCCAACCTTTGTAGATATTAAAACAAATAAACCAATTTATGTGCATCGTAAAGGTTCTAATGCGAAATATGGAAGGTATTATGTAGATGAAGATGATAAAAATTTGCTTTCTCACTACTACGGAAAAGGGTTTGTTAATCTTCAAGAATTGAAAGATGAATATGAAAAAATTTTAAAGCTTTCAGTTGAAGAAGTAACCCAAGATTCTCCTTTAAAGCCGCAACAATTTCAGCATAAAGTAACCCCTCAAAGTTTTTACGATTTAAATAGACATATATTCAATTTTAAAATTGATGAATCTAAAATTGTTGAGGTGGTTGAACAACTTGATAGTCAAAATCGCTGGCTTTCAGACCGGGCTTTTATAAGTAATCCTTATATTGGTGATGGTGTAAATACCGAAACAACCCATGCGTATGCAACGACACGAGTTGGTGATGAAACAGATACTTCACCTTATCCAGACACTACAAATCAAGAATATATTTCAACAGGAACTTATATTAGAAATATGAAGTTGTTGATTAATTATATTCAATCTTATAATAATAAATAATTTAAATATTTGAAATGAAAAACATCTCTTTACACATCTTTTGCATCATAACAATGCTTCAGTTTTCTTGCGCTCAAAAAAACGATAATGATTTTTTTCCAGACGGCACCAAAATACCAGACTGGTTTAGAGATGTAACCAAAGTAGATTATAAAAAATTAGGGAAATCGTATGTAATTACAGATTTTGGTGTAATTAATGATAGTACAATTTTACAAACCACTGCCATTCAAAAAACTATTGATAAAGCTACTAGCAATGGTGGTGGCGTAATCATAATTCCTAAAGGAACCTTTTTAAGTGGTGCTTTGTTTTTTAAACCAAATACACATTTATATGTATCTGAAGGAGCCGTTTTAAAAGGATCGGACGCTATTGAAAATTACCCCATAATGCCTTCTCGAATGGAAGGGCAAAACCTCGATTATTTTCCCGCTTTAGTAAATGCTTATGGAGTAGATGGCTTTACTATTTCAGGAACAGGAACTATTGATGGTAATGGGCTTAAATACTGGGAAGCCTTTTGGCAACGAAGAGCAGAAAATCCAAAGTGTACAAATTTAGAAGTTTCCAGACCCCGTTTAGTTTTTGTTTGGAATTCTAACAATGTGCAAGTTCAAGATGTGAAACTTAAAAACTCAGGATTTTGGAGTAGCCATTATTACCAATGTAATAATGTTAAAGTACTTGATGTACATATTACCTCACCCCACAAACCTGTAAAAGCACCAAGTACTGACGCTATCGATATCGATGTTTGTAATAATGTGCTAATTAAAGGGTGCTATATGGCAGTTAACGATGATGCCATCGCCTTAAAAGGAGGTAAAGGTCCATGGGCAGATGCTGATGATAATAATGGAGGAAATAGCAATATTATTATTGAAGATTGTAACTTTGGTTTTTGTCATTCGGCACTTACTTGTGGCAGTGAATCTATTCATAATAAAAATATTATTATGAGAAATTGTACCGTACAAGATGCTAAAAGATTGTTGTGGCTTAAAATGAGACCAGATACACCTCAAAAATATGAGTATATTACTGTTGAAAACATAAAAGGACATGCAAATAGCATGATATATATAAAACCTTGGACACAATTCTTCGATTTAAAAGGAAAGGAAGAAGTGCCTTTATCTTATTCAGATCATATTACATTAAAAAACATTGAGTTAGAATGTAATGTGTTTTTTGACATGAAAATAACGGAACATGACCGTTTATCAAACTTTGCTTTTGAAAATTTAAAAATAAAAGCGAAAAACAGTGATTATGATAAAAGTATTATAGATGGTGTTACTTTTTCTAATGTAGAAGTTAATAACAAAATTATCAAATAAATTAAGATTAAACCGATATAAGGAGAACATATAAATCCACCTTCTTATAAAACATACGTGATTGTTTAATATTTTTTTATGAATAAGTTATGTTTCATAATAATAGTTTTAATATAAAATCATATTTTCAAGACGCTTTTTTATTAAAAATTGAATGGATTAATTAACTAAAGAGAATGAAAAAACTAAAATCTACAAGCGTTTTAATAATTATATTTCTAATCCCCCTTGTTTTATTAAATTGTAAAAACAAAACAAAAGATCAGACAAATACGGAAAAAGAAACTCAAGAAGTCACATATTCAAATCCTATACTAGGTGGTGATTATGCGGATCCTTCTATTGTTCGTGTTGGTGCAGATTACTATATGACACATTCGTCTTTTAATTATTATCCAGGGCTTTTAATTTGGCATTCAACAGATTTGATTCATTGGGAGCGCATTTCATATGCTATAACCAAAAACATAGGATCTGTTTGGGCTCCAGATATCGTTTACGTTAATGATAAATATTATATTTATTTCCCTGCGGGAGGAACGAATTGGGTGGTTTATGCCGACTCTCCAAAAGGACCATGGAGTGAACCCGTAGATTTGAAATTGAATGGTTATATAGATCCAGGTCATTTGTTAGACGATAAAGGCAATCGTTATTTGTACCTCTCTAAGGGTTACATTGTAAAGTTAACGGCCGATGGACTGGCGATAGCCGAAGCGCCTGTTTCTAATTATGAAGGATGGCAATTCCCCAAAGAATGGATTACCGAGTGTTTTTGTTTAGAATCACCAAAATCAACTGTAAAAGATGGTTATTACTATATGACAACAGCAGAAGGAGGAACTGCTGGACCAGCGACTGCCCACATGGCTGTTTCTGCACGGTCAAAATCGCCTTATGGTCCATTTGAGAATTCACCTTATAACCCAATAGTGCATACAGAGAATAGAAGTGAACGTTGGTGGAATCAAGGACATGGAACTTTAGTGGATGACGTAAATGGAGATTGGTGGATTGTATATCATGGCTATGAAAAACACTTTCAAACACTTGGCAGGCAAACACTCATGCTGCCTATTGAATGGACAGAAGATGGTTGGTTTAAAGTGCCTGATGGAGTCAATGCTGCAGACCAAATTGTTGCTCCTAATCTAAAACCGTCAAGTACATCATATGAGCTTAGCGATAATTTTGATAATGAAACATTAAATTTTCAATGGCAATTTTATAAAGATTATAATACCGATAGAATTGATTTTAAGGATGGTGCTATGGTTTTTAAAGCAAAAGGCAAATCGTTTGAAGATAGTTTCCCTTTGGCTGTTAATAGTTCAGATAAAAAATATGAGGTTCAAATAGAGTATACAGTTGATAAGGGTGTTGAAGCGGGACTTTGCTTGTATTATAATGAAGTTGCAAACATGCATATTTCTGTAACGAAAGATAAGTTTACGGTTTACAATCGTCAAAGAAAAAAAATAAGTGAAGCCAATACTTTTGGAAATCACGGATTTTTACGCATTTTAAATGATGAAAATGAAGTGAGCTTTTATTACAGTGCTAATGGTAAAGATTGGAAACGATTAGAACGAAGTATAGAAGCTAGTGGATTTAATCATAATTCATTTGGTGAGTTTTTAAATCTTCGTGCGGGGGTATTTGCATTTGGAGAAGGTAAAGTGGTATTTGATAATTTTATTTATAAAGCTCTTAAATAGTATAACAAACCAATTAAAATAAGTAAGATGAAAAAAAACATTACAATTTTAATGATACTATTTTTGAGTTCTCTGACTTTTAGTCAAGGAAAAGATTCCATTTCGCATTACGCATCCATTATTAAATCGAATGTTTATAAAGATTATAAAAAGATGTACCGCCCGAGTAGTGGCGCTTTAGTATATCCGTTTTTAACGCCAGGAAGTAATCAATACGATAATGTATTATGGGACTGGGATTCTTGGTTAAGCAATATTGCACTTCGTCAAATTTTAACGGATGTAGGTTCTGATAAGGATAAAAAAGAAGCTGTTAAATACGAACAAGGTTGTGTGCTTAATTTTCTGCATTATGGTGAGTGGGATGGTTACTTGCCAATTGTAATATGGGAAGATTCGAAACCCCGAGACATCATGCCCGAAAATATTTATGATGTAAACATGCATAAACCAGTTTTGGCACAACATGCAGCATTTTTAACACAAACGAATGGAGGCGATGCAAATTGGCTTCGCGAGAAATTTTATCATCTACAGGCATTTGTAAACAATTATAAATCACATCATCGTAACAAAACAACAGGTTTGTATTATTGGCAAAATGATGTAGCAATTGGAGTTGATAATGACCCTGCTACATTTTTTAGACCAGCAAAAAGTTCAGGTTCTATATACTTAAATTGTTTAATGTATAAGGAATTAAATGCGATGGTTTACTTAGCAAATCAATTAAATCAATCTGAAATAGGAAAAGAATTTGCTGAGGATGCTAAAAACTTAAAAGCAGCCATTCAAAAACATTGTTGGGATGAACGCGATGGGTTTTTCTATAGTGTCGATTTAAATTTAACACCTGCTAAAAACAGACTTGATAATACATTAGGAAAAGATTTTATGATTCACAGCGGTTATCCGCGTGATTATGATTGTTTAATTCAACGTATCGAAGTATGGTCTGGGTTTTTAGCATTATGGTCTGGAATTGCAACGCCTGAACAAGCTGAACGTATTGTAAAAGAGCATTATTCTAATCCTAAAACGTTTAATTCTCAATCAGGGGTTAGAACACTTTCTAAAATGGAAAAAATGTATAGTATGCGTGCAAGTGCAAACCCATCAAACTGGAGAGGCCCTATTTGGGGGATTTCAAATTACATGGTTTTTAAAGGTTTAAAGGATTATGGGTTTACTGCAGAAGCTAAAGAGTTGGCATCTAGAACTATTTGGCTTTTTGGAAAAGATTTTGAAAAAAATGGCGCTTTACACGAATATTACGAACCAGAAACTGGCGAACCTCTTTTAAATAAAGGCTTTCAAAATTGGAATTATTTAGTTTTGAATATGATAGCTTGGATGGAAGGGAAACCAGTGATTGAAGAATTTTAATAAAAATCGTAAGCACATTATAAAGCTCGATTTTTAAAATAACAGAAAGCAAATTTTATTTTCAAGGAAAATCAGAATTTAAAAAATTCCAGATTCATTCCAGATTCATTCCCATTTGTTTTCAGATTCACTTTATTTATTTGTATTAAATCATGAAATCACTAATGAAACCAATTATTGTATCCTTTCTATTTATTCTTTTTGCTGAAAACATATTGGCACAAAGTAATGTTCATTTAAAACCTGTTAAAGACGGAGTTTATAGATGGGATTCGCTCCCTGTAAATAAAGGAGAGGACAAAGAATCAAGAAATATCTTTGAAGGAGTATCTCCACATTTTGAATATTTCGAAATGCATGCGACTACTCAGTTACCGGGAGCTAAACCCAACAAGCCAAATGCAAATGATGATATAGAAGAATGCATCATTGTTAAAGAAGGGCTTATGAAAGTAACCAATGAAGGGAAAAGTGAAATTGTTGGACCAGGAAGTGTTGTTTTATTTATGCCGAAGGAAATACATTCAATTGAAAATGTAGGCAACACAAACTTGACGTATTACATTATGAGCTATAAGTCTAAAAAACAGATGAATATTGAACGCGGACAAACCAGTGGTGGTTCTGTAGTGTATAACGCTGATAATTTAGAATTTAAACCAAGTACAAAAGGTGGAGGTATTGCTTATTTTGATAGATCTACAGCTATGTGTGAACGTTTTGAAATGCACATTACCCAATTAGATAAAAAAGGACCAAGCCATAACCCACATACTCATATTGAAACCGAAATAATTTTACTTATTTCTGGTAATGCTGAAATGTCCATTGATGGTAAAGTTTATAAAGGAACCGCAGGCGATTTGTTTTTTGCAAACTCACAGTTATTACATGGGATAAGCAATGCTGATGATTCCCCCTGTAAATATTTTGCATTTAAATGGAATTAAAATTTGAACGATAATGAAACTTAGAAAGCTTTTTTTTATAGTCACACTTATTTCTGTTGGTATTAATTTATATGCTCAAAAACCCAAAGACGAGTATAACATGGTTGTTGCTAAAGACGGGAGTGGCGATTTTACAACCATTCAAGAAGCCATGTATGCTGCTAAATCTTTTCCTTATCAACGGGTAATTGTCAATATAAAAAATGGCGTTTATAATGAAAAAGTACATGTATATTCATGGAACACGAAAGTTTCATTAATTGGAGAAAGCAAAGAAAATACCATTATCACTTTCGATGATTATTTTGATAGAATAAATTTAGGAAGAAATAGTACGTTTCACACATCAACCGTTTTGGTTGAAGGAGACGATTTTATAGCAAAAAACCTGACCATAAAAAACACGGCAGGTGCTGTTGGGCAAGCGGTAGCACTATCAGTTAACGCTAATAGATGTTATTTTGAAAACTGTTCTTTTTTAGGAAATCAAGACACCATTTACACTGCTGGTGAAGGGTTCAAACAATACTTCAAAAATTGTTATATAGAAGGTACTACAGACTTTATTTTTGGTGAAGCCACCGTACTTTTTGAGTCGTGTACTATTCACAATAAATCAAACTCATATATTACAGCCGCCTCCACTCCTAAAAATCAAAAGTTTGGTTATGTGTTTAAAAACTGTAAGTTAACTGCTGAAGAAAACGTAACCGAGGTGTATTTAGGTAGACCATGGCGACTCTATGCAAAAACGGTATTCATTAATTGTGAAATGGGTAAACATATAAAACCAGAAGGGTGGCATAATTGGTCTAAAAAAGAAGCTGAAGTATCAACGTTTTATGCTGAATATCATAGCACAGGTAAAGGTTCTCAATCAGAAAAAAGAGAGAAGTGGTCGCACCAATTAAAAAAATCTCAAGCTAAAAAATATACCATAGAAAATATAATGGATTACAAATTAGAAAATTCAAAATTACCTTGGTATTCGAATTCTTCGCATTAGAATTATGAATAAACTGCTTTTTATTATACTTTTTGTTTTTCAACTAAACAATCTATGTGCTCAAGAAAATAAAAAATTAAAAGTTTTCATAGATGGTGAAATTCCAGATTTGGGTTATACTAAAAGAGCGTTGACATTCGTAGATTTTGTTACCGATCAAAATGTCTGTGATGTATATGTGCTAACCAGTACTAGATCAACTGGGAGTAATGGTGATTTATATTATTTTGTATTTACGAACAAAGCAATGCCATCCAACGATAAATTTGAATTAAATTGTCTTACATATTCAAATGATACACCCGATGACATTCGCTCTAAATTTACTGAAACATTAAAATTAGGCCTTGTACCATTCCTAAATAGATTTAATACGAGCTATTCTATTGTTGTAAATGAATTAGAACAAGATGAGAATAGTTTTAAAGAATTTAATAAAACTGATGATCCTTGGAATTATTGGGTGTTTAATGTAAGTTTTGGAGGTGATTTTAATATTGAAGAACAGAAAAAAGAATACGGATATGAATATGAATTTAAAGCAGATAGAGTAACTGAAATTTGGAGAATACGGAATGATTATAGTTTTAAAAAAGAGGAGGAAATTATAACTAAAATTAAAGATTCCGTATCTACGGATATTCATGTGCTCAATGAAGAGCGTCAAATGAGGTCGAGAATTGCTTATAGTATATCTAATAAATTGTCTGTAGGGTTGTTTCTTGTAAATTCACAGGACACATACAAAAATATTAGGTATAATTCTAATATTTCCCCAGCTCTAGAATATAATATATTTCCATGGTCGGAAGCATCTAGAAGAGCCTTTACTATTTCCTATGCTTTTGGTTCTTCATGGCTTGGTTACTATGAACCAACAATATTTTCCAAAATATCGGAACATCGTTGGAGAGAAAAATTGGAAACAAAGTTAGAGCTTATTGAAAAATGGGGAGTGATCACAACAAAATTACAAGGAACTCATTATTTTCCAAAGTATAAGGATTATTCCATTGATTTAGAGGTAAACTTATCATTTAGACTGGCTAGAGGTCTGTTTTTCGAATTTGGAATGGAAGCAAACAAAATTAATGACCAATTTTATTTACCCTTAAGCGAGCTAAGCGATGAAGAACTGTTGTTAAATGTTCGAAAATTGCCTACCTCATATGAAGTTTCTGGTTCTTTTGGAATTAGATATCAATTTGGTTCTATTTTCAATAGTATTGTAAACGAAAGATTTTAATAAATGTTTAAATTTATCAATCATAATACAATTAATAATAATATTTAAAATGAAATTTAAACTATTAATTCTACTATTTATAGCCACTAGTTGTATGGCACAACAAACAACAATTTATATGATTGGCGATTCTACCATGTCAAATAAAAAGGATCCAGAAACAAATCCAGAACACGGTTGGGGTCAAGTGTTACCACAATATTTTAAAGAAAATACTGTAATAGATAATCGCGCTGTAAATGGAAGAAGTAGCAGAAGTTTTATTGGTGAAGGGCGTTGGGATTCGATACTTAAGACCATAAAAAAAGGTGATTTTGTTTTTATTCAATTTGGACACAATGATCAAAAATTCAAATCTCCAGATCGTTATACCAATCCGCATGTAACTTATAGACATAATCTAATCCGATTTGTGGAAGAAGCCAGAGCAAAAGGCGCAACACCTGTATTGTTTTCATCCATTGTAAGGCGTAATTTTAATGAACATGGAACATTAATCGACACCCATGGTGAGTATCCATTAGAAACTCGTTTAGTGGCTTTAGAGTATGACGTGCCTTTTATAGACTTACAATATTTTACTGAACATCTAGAAGAGTCGTATGGAGTAGAAGGTTCTAAAAAGTTACATCTTCATTTTGAACCAGGTGAAAATCCATATTACAAAGACGCTAAGCATGATGATACCCATTTGTCAAATTTAGGAGCTCATGAAGTCGCTAAATTAGCCATAGCTGAGTTGAAAAAGAAAGTACCAACATTATCAGGTTTAATAAAAAATTAATCAAGTTAAAGTTTCAAAAATATCATTGGTCTTTAGAAGTTTAATTTATATAAAATGAAGAAATTAATTTTAATAATATTAGTATTCATCCATCAAATTGAAGCGCAGAACACATTCAATAAAGATTCCATTATAGCAAGTATTGAAAGTAGAATCTCATTACCAAATATTCCAAAGTATGTGGTTCATGTTACTCAATTTGGTGCAAAAGGGGATGGCGTAAAAGATTGTAAAAAAGCATTCGATAAAGCAATGGATGCCTGTGCTAAAAAAAATGGAGGAACTATTGTTGTCCCTAAAGGCACCTATAAAATAAATGGCCCCATTCATTTTAAAAGCTATGTAAATCTTCATTTAGAAGTAGGCGCAACGTTGGTTTTTGGAGATAATCCAATAGATTACCCAAATGTATCAACGAGTTGGGAAGGCACAGCGGTTTATAATCATAGCCCGATGATTTATGGTATCAACGTTCAAGATGTTGCAATTACAGGAAAAGGAACTATAGATGGCCAAGGTCATAAAAATTGGGCTACTTGGAAACCTTTAGAGAAAAAAGGACAGCTTTTAAGTCGTGAAATGAACCACCAGCAAGTACCCGTTAAAAATCGTGTTTTTGGTGAAGGTTATTATTTAAGACCACAACTGATTCAGTTTGTAAACTCAAAAAATATTTTAATAGAAGATGTGAAGGTGGAGGATGCTCCATTTTGGTGTGTTCACTTATTAAAGAGCAAAAGCATTACACTTCGTGGTATTCGTTATGATGCACATAATAAAAACAACGACGGATTGGATATTGAACAGTCTAGCGATGTGCTAATTGAAAACATAGCGTTTAATACTGCCGATGATAATATAGCCATTAAAGCAGGACGAGATGATGATGGTCGAAATTCTAATTTACCATCAGAGAATATTGTTGTTAGAAATTGCAAATTTAAAGGACTTCATGCCTTAGTTATTGGTAGCGAAATGTCTGCTGGCGTAAAAAATGTTTATGTTTTTGATAGCGAAGCAAGCGGCTATTTAAAACGCGGTATTTATGTAAAAACAAATTCGGATAGAGGTGGATATGTTAAAAATATTCATATTGAAAATATAGCCTTTGGCGATGTGGAAGATGCTATTTATATGACTTCTAATTACCATGGAGAGGGTAGTGGAAAGTATCCTTCAAAAATTTCAGATATCAGTATTAGAAACGTTAGTTTTAATGCTGTTTCTAATACAGCAATTGTTATAGAAGGCTATCCTGGTTTTCAAGTAGAAAACGTCATTATAGATCATGTAAATATTACTTCAGCAAAAAATGGATTGACACTAACGAATACAAAAAATGTTCAGTTTAACGAAGTGGTTATTGGAGAAAAACAAAGCATTCCAACTGCTGTGCATTAGTCAAATAGTCTTTAATTTATGGTGCTTTATATGTTTCATTTTTTGTAAGTGTTTCCCAGTTGTCAGTTCTGAAAGGAGCTGAAGGGAGTTTTTCTGAGTTATAAAGATTACAATCTCCAGCATCGTCTGCCCATCCATAATGGATAGCAACGGGGTTTGATACATTTTCATTGTAAACAATTACTTTATCATCTTTAATAAATGCTTTTGCATAATGAAACACTTTATCGGTGCCTGCAATTTCAAATCCTTTGATATATCCATATTTATCCGTAGTCATTAAACCACGTCCTATATTATCAAAAGTTAAAATGATTTTATCAGCCTTAATTTCCATAGATTTAAAAGTCGGTCCACTAAAAACAACCTCTTTATTGTAAACATTATTTAAAGCTATCGCAGCAAGTCGTTTACCAACATCTTGTTTATTTGTAGGGTGAATATCTTTGGCATTACCAATATCTGTAGTAACACACATGCCTGTATTAGCTAGTTGTAATGTTTCTGTTTGAGCTTCTCTTAATTCTGCCCATTTGCTACCTTTATTACTGTTTCCTCCAAATTCATCGTAACTAGATAATTGCACAAAATAAAAAGGAAAATCACCTTGTTGCCATTGATTTCTCCAATCGGTTATCATTAGTGGAAATGCTTTTTTATATTGTTGTGCTCTATTAACGTTGGCTTCACCTTGATACCACAAAACCCCTTGAAAAGCATATGGAATTAATGGATTTATCATAGCGTTATAAAGTAATGACGGATAGCTGTTTGGAGATGTCTGACTTTTTATTTCTATAACATTGAATTTCCATTTACCAGATAAAGGAATAACATTGTTTTGCGTTGTTAATTTAAAATTAGCATCATTATCGTAAATACCGCCACCACCTGCATAATCAAAAATTCTGACAGCAATAACATTTTTACCTTCCTTTAAAATATTTTCTGGAACAGTATAAACTCTATTTTCGTCGTATCTTCTAGTCGTTCCAACAAAACTGCCATTGACGTAAGTTGAATCTTGGTCGTCAATTTTTGCTAATTCTAGTAGCGCTTCTTTGTTAGCATCTTCTTTTGAAATAGTAACCGTTTTACGCATCCAAACAAAACCATCTAGGTTAGATAATTGTTGGTTTTCCCAATAACTAGGTGCATCCATTTCTGGCCATTTTGAATCATCAACAGAAGCTAGTTTATAGGAAGCTTCATTATTTGTGCTTACCTTAAAACCTTGTATTTTTTCAATGGTATTGCTAATCACTTTCATTTGTTCTTCTAAGAGCAAATCAATGTCTACGTTAGGTATTTTAGCAATCATATCTTTAAATTCATCACTACCCTCAAAAGCATCTCTACTCGTCCAAGTTTCAACATTAGTTCCACCCCAAGAAGAATGAATAATGCCAATGGGGATTTTTAATTCAGTATATAATTTTTTAGCAAAGTAATAACCTACCGCAGAAAAATTACCAACATTAGCTTTATTACATACATCCCATTTTCCTGATTTTATTTTAGATTTTGGAGTTGATGCCATATTTTTTTCAACTGAAAAATGACGTATCATCGGAAAATCAGAATCGTTTATTTCTTGTTTGGAATTCATGGCTCTACTTACAGAAAACTCCATATTCGATTGCCCACTGCAAATCCATACTTCACCAATTAAAATATCTTTTAAAACAATAGTATTTTTTCCTTTGAAGGTCATTGTGTATGGGCCTCCTGCTATTTCAGGCTTTAATTTTATAGACCATTTTCCGTTTTTATCAGCTTTAGTTCGTATAATTTGTTTGTTTAAACTGATCTCTATCTTTTCGCCAGCATTTGCCCATCCCCAAACAGGAATTGGTTTGTCTCGTTGTAAAACCATGCCATCTGAAAATAATAATGGCAATTCTACCTGACCATATGAGACTATACTGAGAACAAAAAAAAGTAAAGAAAATAATAGCTTCATGTGTATTAATTTTTAGGATTTTGTTTCAATTTTAATAACAAACGCTTTATCATCAATTTCTTGATTAGGCGTTTTTAAAAGTAAGCCTTTCTCTTCTATTGAAAAAGAAACTTCACCTTTATAACCTAATATAGAAATCGTTTTTATTTTTGGAATTTGATTTCCTAAAATTGCATTTGTAAAAGCTGTTAAAGTTAAAAATTTATTATTACCTGGCCATCCTAAAACAATAGCATAAATAGTAGTTTCTTTTCTGGTATAACGAATGTCTTGAGGTGTATACGTTATCTTATCTAAAAACATCCCAGACTTTTCTTGCTTGGTTGGGCCTTCTCCAAAAACTTTCCATGGACGAGAACCATAAATAGCTTCTCCATTCGTTTTCAACCAATCCCCTATTTCTAATAAAATATTTTGTTGATTTATAGGGATAATGCCATTTCCCATGGGTGACACATTAAGCATTAAAGCACCATTTTTGCTAACAACATCTGCTAACACATGAATAATGTCATTCGTTTTTTTTAAGCCTAAAGTATTGGTGTAACTCCAGCTTCCTAAAGATACGGTTTCGTCTGTTAACCAGAACTCTTTAGTAATTTTGTTCATACGTCCTTTTTCAAAATCTTCCAGACTTACCGATTTTGGAAATTCACCTTCTTTATGTGTGAAAACAACTTGCTTATTTTCTTCAACAGCATTATTAAAATAATAAGCTGCGAATTCTTTTTTATAAGCTTCTGGTATTTTTTGAGTTTGACTATCGAAATAAATTAAATCTGGACTGTAATTATCTATCACTTCTTTTAGCTGACCAATCCAATTGTTATTGAATTTTTCTTTCGAAATATTGCCATACATTTTTGCTAAAAGAGGATCTTCAGAAGATGTTGGTAATTTAGGATTATAAGGAAAATATGATGTATCATTTAACCATTTTTCTGGTTGTTCTTTAAAAATTTGAAGATTTCGAGCCATGTGAAATGAGGCAACAAACTTCATATTCTTTTTTTTAATGGCAGCACTTAGTTCTCCTAACACATCTCGTTTTGGTCCCATATCAACAGCATTCCAAGGGTTGATTTTGCTGCCCCAATTAGACCATCCATCATGATGTTCGGCAACCAAACCAGCAAATTTCGCGCCCGATTTTTCAAAAAGATCTGCCCAAGCATTAGCATCAAATTTTTCTGCTTTAAACATAGGAACATAATCATGATAACCAAATTTTGAATGTGCTCCATAGGTTTCTACATGGTGTTTAAATTCATCTGTGCCTTCTATATGCATATTTCTAGCATACCAATCATTGGCATAGGCAGGCACCGACATAACGCCCCAATGTGCATAAATTCCGAATTTAGCATCTTTAAACCATTCGGCAGCTTCATCATATTTGGCTAAAGATTCCCAGTTAGTCTCATATGTCGGTTTTGGGGTTTCTTGTTGTTCTTTTTTGTCTTTCACACAACTTAAAATGCTGAGCGCCATACATAAAATATAGAAAGCCTTTTTCATGCTTATATTATTCTGTCCAAACTGTTACACCACCTGATTCAACTGTTTTTGTTCCGATAAGTATTTTAGCATTGTTTGGTAATTTTAACTGGTATGCTTTTGATGAATAATTCACAGCTATCCAAAAACCATCTCGCCATTGTACATACACGCCTTCTGGATAATCCTCAGTAGATATATTAGCGTTGCTGTATACATTTCGTAAAACATCTTTTTCAAGTTGTGCATCATCGGTATCGACTCCAATATAGGTAACAGTTCCCTTTCCTAATGTATTGGTTACTACAGCGGCTTTACCTGCGTAGAATTGATTGGTATATGTAGCCCATACATTTTCTGATTTGTTAGCATTTACTAAGTCTGCCCAATTGTTCCAGCCATATTCTTGATTGTTGCCAGAAATTGTGCCTTTCATGTGTGGTAACAAATGATCGAAATAATCAATCTTAGCATCTATGAGCGCATATATTTTTTCTCCGTAAGCTGATTGAAATAAATGACCGTTTTTATCTTTTACACCAGTTCTTAGTGTTAAAACAAGATTACCTCCTTGCTTCACATAATTAGTCCATTTTGTAATTATGGCATCATCAACCAATTCAAAAGCTGGAATAATTACTACGTTATAATCGTTTAGGTTATCATCGTCATAAACAATATCTGAGGGTGCTCCAAACGATTTGCTTATTTCTAAATATTTCTGAAAAAATGATAAGGTGTTCCATTGGCTTGTTTGCCCTTGACGAGACATACTCCATAAATTATCATAATTCCAAAGTAAAGCTGTTTTTCGTTTTATTAATTCTGAAGGCATTTTAGCTTTCGGGTTATAGGCATCTCTCAACATTTTCATTTCATGCATTGTTTGCTTATAATCTTTTCCGCCTTGCGATAATGTAACACCATCTAGTTTTGTAATACCACTATGATACTGTTCTGCACTATAATTTATTTGTCTGTAACGGTACGAACATGCAAATGACAAATCACCTCCAAAGCAATGGTATAACCACATACGCAAAGCTCCGGGTTGTAACAGCGGATTTATGCTCCCCCAATTCACAAAACCTGGTTGCAATTCCATAACGCCAGATACGTCGTTTTCGGGTTTAAAAAAACTCAATGCAAACGATATTTCTTTAGGATCTCCAAGTCTAAATCCATTTTCACCAATATTGGCTTGTCCTTTGTTTGGATAACTTGTAAAGGCATTAAAATCTAGTTCTTTGGTACGTCTTGGATCTGCTCCGTAAGTAGTCGCTGTGTAATTAGTAGTGATGTATTGATTTTTAGAAATCATGGGACGTAATATATCAGCTTGAAAGTCTAAAAAATCTGCTTGTGTATCTGCCGAATAGCGTTTAAAATCTAATAAAGCATGTGGATTCGTTCCCCACCAACCTACATGATTGGCATTGTGTATTTTAATTTGATTAAAATCTGAATAGGTTTGATTCCAAAACGCCGTTCCCCAAGCATTGTTTAAAGCATCAATTATTTTGTATTTATTTTCTAGCCATATTTTAAAAGCCTTTTGTGACGAGGGACTGTAATCTTCTTTGGCTTCTGGTTCGTTATCTAATTGCCAGCCAATAACAGTTGAGTTACTTCCGTAACGTTCACCCAGTTTTGTAATTATTTTTTTTGAATAATCCCTCCAAACAGGGTTACTTAACGATTGTTGTGCTCTGGTACCATGTTCTGCTCGTAAATAATTAGAACCCATAGCATAAATTTCAGGGTGTTTAATCCCCATCCAAACTGGTGAAATAGCTGTTGGTGTTCCTAAAATAACTTTTAAGTTATATTTTTTTGCAAGATTTATAACTTTATCCAGCCATTCAAAGTCATAAACCCCTTCTTGTGGTTCCATGTTTATCCAAGCAAATTCTGCAAGATGAATAAATTCAAAACCTAATTCTGAAATATTTTTAATGTCTCTTTCCCATTCATTTTCATTCCAATGTTCTGGGTAATAGTATATTCCTATAGACATTAAATCCTCTTTTGGAAAGAAGCGAGCACTGTCCTGAGCATTAACCGTTATTGATACTAGTACAATTAAAAATATTACAGAAAACCTGTTTTTCATTTTTTTTATTTTTCTAAAGTTAGAAGAAATACATCATTCTCATTAATCTCTAGCTCTTTAATAAAACTTCTAGCTTTATTAATAGTTATTGATTCTACAGAAATAGGAGCGCCATTATTCTGCTCCTTAATGGTTTCAACTTGCTGTTTAGTAAGTTGATTGGGTTTATTCATAGACAAATAGGTCGCGTAAGCATCGTTTACTTTATATCCTATTTTATATGTTTTTAAATAGTATTTCCCTTTCGGAATATCACTAATTTCAACTTTAACATGTCCCTTTGGTTTAGAAGGTAAATCTTTAATATAATATGTTTGATTAAGAACAGAATCTCCTGGATGTGTATTTGTAAAATCCCACATTAACAATTGCAAAGAACCTTTTGAGTTTTTTGAAGCCCACGATCTTTTATCATTGTTTTTAAGTTCAATGTTTCCTAATTTATTCAAAAAATGATAAGCAAAATAAGAAGGTTTTTTAATGCCCTGCATGTTTAATAGTCCAAAGCCACCATGAAAAGGTTTAAACCTTGGTCCTGCCTCTTCAAAAATATCTGTAAATACCCAATAAGACATAGAATTAGCCGCATTCCCTACTTGCTTTACTTTTTCTAAAATATAGGCTGCTTGATGATAACTATCATGAATAGGGTCTGAAGGCGTGTAAGAAGAGCTCCATTCTGTATAATGAAGTTCTAATTCTGGTTTCGTCGATTCTGTAATTTGTTTTCTAGAATTAATGACTTTTCCACTAACACTCCATTCATCTTTATTTAAAATGGTACCTGAAGTTCCTGTTTCGTCTAAATACCCATGTTTTACACCATAATCGTGAGTAGAAATAAAATCGATTGGCGTATTATTAGTGTCACAATACTCGATTGTTTCAGATACCCAAGCATTACCTGCTGTTGCGGGACCACCTACCTTATAAAGCGCATTAACACGCTTTACAGCTCGTACAGCATAATCATATAACTTAAAATATTCCTCTTGAGTTCCAGACCAAAAACCATCTTTTAAATTAGGCTCATTCCAAACTTCAAAATACCAGGTTTTTACTTCTTCTGAACCATAGCGTTCTGTGAAATGTTCTGTAAGATTTTGAATTAATTCCCCCCATTTATCATAATCTTTAGGAGGTGTAATATTTCCTTTCCACCAAAAAACTGTTTTGTCTCCACTTGCAAGTGCTGATGGCATAAACCCTAATTCTACAAAAGGCTTCATTCCTATACTTAATATATAGTCGTATAACACATCTACATATTGATAATTATATTCAGCCTCTCCTTTTGAATTGACACGGTACACTGCCATATCATCCGTTAATAAACCATGCATTCTTATATACTTAAAATCACACTCTTTTTTAACTAAAGCTAATTGTTGTTGCCAATCGGCACGTAGACCTTCATTAGCTCTTCCGGCACCAATGCATTCTTTAAACATGGTGTTTAAATTACCTGATACTTGATTATAATCAAGTTTAATTGTTCTTACTTGGGCAATTAAATTAAAACCCATCAGAAGCAATATAATCTTTATGAAAATTGTTTTTTTCATCATTTTTTAATAAAAAAAAGATTCTTGCCTATTTTTATTAAACAAGAATCCTTTTCATCTATTTTAAATTTAGTTTAATCCTTCAATAAGAGCATCTAAAGCTTGTTGATCAAAAACAGTGTTATCACTTCTATCAAAAAGACCAAATCCGTTGTTCCCAATACTTCCTTCGTCCCAATAAAAAGGCAGTAAACCATTTGCTTTTGCTTGCTTTACAACATATTTTAAATAATAGGCTCTTGAATTTAAATGTAATGTCAAATCATCACCTGTTAAATTACTTCGTCTAATAGCTCCAAATTCGCCTAATATTACTGGAATACCTTGGTCTACAAACTTAGTTTTCATAGATTCAAAATAAGCGTCAAGAGAAGTTTCTTCTCCCCAAGTAGTATTACGCTCTGTATCTGTAGCTGAGTGGTAACCTGCTCCCCAATAATAAAACATCTTTCCCCAAGAAGCATCTTCGGTAAGTCCTGCAAATTGCCATGGTGTATAATAATGAACCTCAGCCATCATACGATCTGTTGCCGTATCGGTAGGCAATGTATTCATTAAATTATTTGTTAATTCTATATCTGTTTTAGGTCCTTGAACAACTAGAGTTCTATATGCATTTTTACCCCCTGTTGCTCTAACAGCATCAATAAATGTTTGATGAAAAGTATTTAAAACACTCATTGCTGTAGCATCTTCAGCATCTGGTTCGTTGGCACTTGCAAATAATAGGTGTTCGTCAAAATCTCTAAAATGAGTCGCTATTTGTTCCCAAAATGCTTTTTGCTTCGCATTAATAGTTACTTTATTGGCTTCGGTAATGTTGTTTTCTAACCAACCACCATCCCAATGGATGTTTAGTATCGCATACATATCATTATCAATACAATATTGAACAACTTCCTTAACTCTGTCCAGCCATGCTGTTTTTATTTTTGCATTAACATCGTCTGTTACATATTGATTCCAAGAACAAGGAATTCTAACCGCATTAAAACCATTTGCTTTAACAGCATCTATTAATTGTTTTGTAATAAGTGGATTTCCCCATGCTGTTTCACTTCCTGTTGCTTCTAAACTATTACCAATATTCCAGCCTAATGTTATTTTTGCAGCAATTTCTGCAGCAGTACTACTCATACCTGTGGCATCTGCAGCAATAGGGTCTGTATTATAATCTGGATAGATACCATTAGATGATGTGATTCCAGCTTGATTTACTGTTATTTTTACAGCAGTAACATTGTTTGCGTTTACAGTGACTGTTGAAGATCGGTCTGAAATACTTGTGTTTTCTGAAACTGATACTTTAACAGTTGTGCTTCCACTAGAGCCTGTGGTTTCGCTTAATGTGATCCAACTTGTTCCAGAGCTACTTATTACCCAAGTATCGACATTGGTAGTTACTGTTACATCAAAATCACTAGCTCCATTTTCAAAATCTATACTAGTTGTGTTGGTTGTTAGTGTATATGTAACTTCCGGGTCTGGATCAGGTTCTTCAGAAGGGTCACTTGAGCTACAGGCTAAAAATATAATTAGTAAAATACTAACTATAAAACTATTAATGATTTTGTGGTTTAATGTTTTCATCTTATTCTATATTTATTTGTATTTCTTTTTTGATACCTCTAGAAGAGTTTCCTATTCTAATATTATATGCACCAGATTCTACCAACCATTCCTTTTTTACTTCGTTATAATAGGCAAATTCTTTTACTGGTACTTGGATGGTTACATTTTCTGAAGTACCACTTTTTACAAATACTTTTTTGAACCCTTTTAATTCTTGAGCTGCTTTTTCAACATAAGATTTAGGATCTGAAATATATAATTGAGCAACTTCCTTACCATCAACATCTCCTGTGTTTTTAAGATTAAAAGTGACTTCTATAATTTCATTTTCAGAATAGTTCTCTTTATCTGTTTTTAAATTTGAAAATTCAAAATTTGTATATGATAGTCCATATCCAAAAGGATAAAGAGGTGCTACATTTTTGGTGTCGAACCAACGGTAGCCTACTAAAATGCCTTCGGTATATGAAACTGATTCGTCTCCAGGGAAACTGTTTGTTGCATGAGCTGGAGAATCTTCTAGTTTTTTAGGCATTGTCCAAGGTAATTTACCTGAAGGATTTACGTTACCTAAAATAACGTCTGCTAAGGCATTTCCTCCTTCGGAACCGTTAAACCAACTCCAAATTAATGTTGGCGATTCTTTACTAATATCTACAATATCAAATGGAGCTCCTGCAATCATCACAACAAGTGTGTTAGGATTTACCTCTCTAACTTTATTGATTAATTCTTCTTGGCCAAAAGGTAATTCTAAACTTCTACGGTCTGATGCTTCGGTTTCATAATCACGGTTTGAACCTGCAAAAATGATAACCATATCTGAGTTTTTAGCAGCATCTATAGCTTCTTGTAATTTGGTTGCGTCTAATTCATCAATAGTCACAGGGCCATTTAAGGTAACATCCCCTAATTTTCCTTTTTTCTTATCATCATAACGCTCTAAATACCCTTCTGCGTAATTGATGGTAATAGATTTTGGTAATCTATTTTTTAAACCGTCTAAAGGCGTTATTTCTCTTTTAGTTTTTACGCCAGCTCCAAATCCTCCCAACGCATTTTTCTTAGTCGCATTGTTTCCAATCACAGCAATAGACTTAATACCTTCTAATTGTAGTGGTAATACATTGTTATCGTTTTTTAGCAACACGATAGATTCTGCTGCGATTTTATAAGCATCTTGGTAATGTGCTTCAGTCGCGATACTACCTTTTACACGATCTTTACCATCAATAGCTTTTACTTGAAATAACACTGTTAAAATTCGTTTGATGTGTTTGTTAATTTCTTCTTCCGAAATCTCTCCTGCTTTGGCTGCTGCAATAAGTTTATCAGCTAATAAAAACTCGTTGAAGTTTGTTGTAGGGGTTCCCATTTCAATGTCCAAACCGTTTTCTAAAGTTTTCACAGTGCTATGTACCGCTGCCCAATCTGAAACAACAACACCTTTAAAGCCCCATTCGTCTCGTAATACCTTGTTAAGCATATAGTCATTCTCACATAAATATTCGCCTCTAAATTTATTGTATGCCCCCATTAAACTATAAGCATTTGCTTCTGTTACAGCAGCTTTATATGCTGGTAAATAAATTTCACGAAGAGTACGTTCATCAATTTGAACATCTACAAAATCGCGATTGGTCTCTTGGTTATTAGCCGCATAATGTTTTACACAAGCCATCACATCGTTATCTTGTAAACCGATAATAAGTGGTACTGCTAATTTTTTGTTTAAAAAAGGATCTTCGGTAAAATATTCATAGGTTCTCCCGCCAAGCGGCGTTCTTATAATATTAATGGCAGGAGACAATAACATATCTTTATCTCTAGCACGCAATTCTTGTCCTACACTATTTCCAAATAGGTATGCTAATTCTGTATTCCAAGTTGCAGATAAGCCAGCACCAGCAGGGTAATAGGTTGCAAAATCATTATCCCAACCTGCAGCAGCCCAAGAATCACGTGATATTTCTTCACGAACGCCTAAAGGGCCATCTGCCATTTTTAATTCAGGAATGCCTAAACGTTCTACACCACCAGTCGTGAACATGCTATTCCCATGTAGCATGCCTATTTTTTCTTCAAGGGTCATTTGCGCAATCAAAGCATTAATCTTCGTGTCAAATTTTGAAGCGTCAAATGCTTTTGGAGTGTATGCTTTTTCTATCTCTATTTTTTTAACTACAGGGGTTTTAGTTTCATTTTTACAAGAAATGATTACGACTAATAATGTTACTGCTATTAATATATTTATTATCTTTTTCATTTAGAATCTATATTATTTTAAACTGATGGTTTGTTCCGTTCCGTCATAAGTTATGGTTTGTCCTTCGGCGTCATAAATAAATGCTTTCGGATTTTCTTTACTTACAGGCACAATCACAAATATTCTGGATTTCAACATGCCTTTAAACTCACCTTCACGGGTTCCAATGGTTAATGTGCCATCAGCATCATTATAATTGAATGGTATTTTAGCTGATTTTCCTGCTTCGTAATTATAATTTACACCTTCATCTTCATAAAGTGTAAAGCTTCCATCTTGACCACGGTACACGTATAATGTAATTTTATCCGCAGGTTTTTCATCTGTATATTGAATTTCCGGCCCTACAGGAATAATCGCGCCTTCTTTGATATATAAAGGAATGCGCTCATAAGGTGCGTCTACATTTTTATCTTGTCCGCCTTTAATATATTCACCTGTATAGAAATCGAACCAATTGGTTCCAGCAGGGAAATAAACGGTACGGTTTCTAGCTTGGTAACTATAGACCGGATTTACCATAATAGAAGATCCAAACATAAATTGATCGCTAATATTTTCTACGTTTTTATCGTTCGCAAAATCCATTACCAACGGACGCATAATGGTATAATCATCATAGTTTGTCATTCCTGCCAAGGTGTAGATATACGGCATTAATCGATATCTTAAATTGGTATAGGATACGATAGACTCATAAGCTGGATGCCCTTTGGGAGCAATATTCCAAGCTTCACGAAAAGGAAACTGACCATGGGAACGGTACAATGGTGCAAAGGCTCCAAACTGGTGCCAACGTGCATTTAGCTCACGCCATTCTTTATAATCTGCATTTTCTTTACCTGTTTTATCATATACGCCTTGTGCACTTACATAACGATCTTCTACACAAAACCCACCGATGTCCATCGTCCAATACGGAATCCCCGAAACAGCAAAGTTTAAACCCGCAGAAATCTGTGCTTTCATATCTTCCCAACGAGTCGCTATATCCCCACTCCATGTGGCTGTAGAATAACGTTGTAATCCAGCAAAACCTGATCTTGTTAATAAGAATACACGCTTGTTTGGTGCGACTTCACGTTGACCATCATAAATGGCTTCTGCATTCATTAAAGCATAAGTGTTAAAAAATTCTGTTGAAGATCCTAAAGCGGTTGGCCCCTGTAAAGACTTACGGTAGTCCATATCTGTACAATCTAATACATTCGGCTCACTGGCATCCATCCACCAGGCATCAACGCCAATGGGGTATAAATTATCATAAATCTGTTTCCAAAACAATTTACGCGCACCTCCTGAATAGGCATCATAGAAAGATCCTATATATCCTGGTCCTACCCAGTCACGCACACTATCTTGTATGGCTTGTTGGTACATCCAGCCTTTTTCATCAAAAGCTTTAAAATTTTTTGTAGTACGATAGAATTTAGGCCAAACAGAAATCATCATTTTTGCGTTCATGTCATGAATGGCGTCTACCATCCCTTTTGGATCTGGAAAACGGCTTGCATCAAACTCGTGACTTCCCCAAGCGTCTTCTTCCCAATAATTCCAGTCTAATACAATATTATCGATAGGGATTTTGCGATCTCTAAATCCTTTTAAAGCACCCAAAATTTCATCTTCTGTTTTGTAACGTTCTCTACTTTGCCAGTATCCCATAGCCCATTTAGGCATAATTTGAGCTTTACCTGTAAGTTCGCGATAGCCTTTTATAACCTCATCCATCGAATTACCATGAACAAAGTAATAATTTAAAGATTTGTTCATTTCACTCCACCATACTTGATTCCCTTTTTCTTCTTCTAATTGAGGTGTTTTGGCTCTTAATCCGCAATACGAAACACCTCCATTTGGTTGCCATTCGATACGTAGTGGTACTTTTTTCCCTGCTTCTAAGTCCATCACAAATTTATAGCTATTCGGATTCCAAGCTGTTCGCCAACGCTCGGGCACAATTTCTTCGTTATTTAAAAATACTTTGATATAACCCGCGTAATATAAAGAGAATTTATACGCTCCTGTTTTTGGGGCTTCAATCGCTCCCTCATAGGTTAGGGATGCGTTTTTTAGGGGAAACCCTTCTGGTAGTTTTTTTATACTTTTTTTATCTTCAAAGAAAATAGAGGCTTCTTGGCGTACTAATGTTTTTACACCACTATCTGTTGTGGTATAGGTTCCTGTTAAGGATCCTGCTTTACCTTCTTTATTGTATATTTTAAAAATAGTGTTTAATTGCTCGAACGGACGACTATCACCAAAACGACTTAAGGCATAACTATCCCATAACAATCCATAATTTTTATTAGACACTATAAAAGGTACAGATACTTTTGTGTTGTATTGAAATAATTCTTCGCTTTTGTTTTTAAAGTTGAATTCATCGGCTTGATGCTGTCCTAAACCATAAAACGCTTCATCTTGAGGTGAGTTGAAAATTTGACGAATGGTATACCCTTTTGTGTCTTCTACTTCTATAGGATCAAACGTTTTTCCTCCACCGTTTTCTTCAGCTAAAATAATGTTTCCTTTTTTGTCTTTAAATTGGATGCCGCCATTTAAAGTGGACACCATGACCTTTAGTTTATTCGTGCTTAAGAGAATGGAATCACCCACTTCATCTACTGTGAATGGAATATCACGTTTTTTAGGTACAATAATTAAACTTGAATCTTTTGGAAATTCAGCTTCTGGCGTCGCAGATACATGAATGAGTTGATCGCCTAAAACTTGTAGTTTTAATTTTTTAATATTAAGATTATCAAAGTTTATAATAATACCTTCATCTACTTTTTCATAGTGCTTTTTTGTTGAACACGATGCTAGTGTTAAACCTAAGAATAGACTTATATATATTTTAACTTTTTTCATGCTATGGATTTTTATTTTTGATGGCGTAGTTGTTTAAAAATTTTAAATGCTTTTAGTTCGTGATTTTGAAATTCGGTTTTATAAAACAAGATTGTTTATGTTGAAAATTTTAAAATACATTAAAAGATTTACTAGTACATACAACAAATAGTCAATGCAACTATCGTTATAGAAATGGCCTCAAATGTTTTAATGCTTACCCTTAAAAAAGTAGTAATCACTGTGCCTAAATATGAAAGACACAGTGACTGTTTTTTAATTTTAAGGTTCCGGAACAAAAACCCATGTTATCCAGGCTCCATCTTCACCTGATGCTACTGGGTCTCTTTGTACTTGTAATAGCAAGGCACCATTTTCTATTTTGTATGTTCTTATTACAGTCCAGTCGGCAACATAACTATCGCCTACAAGATTGCCACCAACCTCGTGAGTGGCAGACCAAGGGTGTAATATTTCAGCTGTAATAGACAATTTACCGCCACTTACCGTCCAATTTCCATTAAGTTGAACCATCGAACCTGTATCTGCCAATTGATTTACAACCATAGTCCCGTTTGCATTGAATGTCATATCACCATAATCTACTCCAACATCTCCAGCAGCGTATTGATCGCCGGGTAAAGGATTCCACGACCATGTTGCGAAATCTGAATATATTGTGGGGCCTTGAATAGCAATACCTCCTATTGTTTTATCATAGGTTCTATTCGAATCTAGCTTCCAAGTATTTCCGGTTAGTATTGATTTAACTTCTGCATCTGGATCAGAATTTGGATCATCTAATACAAAATGGAATACTGTATATTCACTTTTAACTTCATCACGTTTACCAAACCAAAGATCTGTAACCGTTGTACCTGTTAAGCCTGTTTTTATAATTTTCCATTGATTCTGAGATGTTGTAGTAGCTGTTATTCCTCCTATATTAAAAGTAGGGGTAATGCCTGTAAAGGAAATAACATTTGTTCCATCTGTAGAGGTTGAGTACATTCCTGAATTTTCAACACCTTCACTATTTATAGTACTTACAGTACCATCGTCAGCAAATGTTATTTTATTATTAATAACTGTTGCTTGATCGGCAGCAGTATAACCTGTCCAACCTGGATAGTCATCAACAGTATTCCAATCATTTAAAAACACACCATTTAAGTCTGTCCAGTTAAAAGGATTATCTGGGCTTAAAGACCACGTTTTCGATGTTGTAGAGGTTACCGACAATAAATCGTCAACGGTGCCTCCATTCAAATCAATTGGAGGGTTTGGATCTGGTAAATCTTCTGGCACCCAATTATCACTGTATTCTTTTGTAATAAAGTTAAATACAAGTGTAGCTGGGCCATCGCAACTATCTTTTCTTAAAACACCAACTTGTAAGGTGTTTTCTGTTAGAGAGAATATTTTCATACGCCTCCAATTATCTACACAGGCTTCATTCTCATTGGTGTGTAAAATAGTAGCATCTGTTGTTGTTAAGGTTTTTGTATCAATATCTAAAAAGTAAGTTCCAGATTCTTCACCATAACTTGGAATCATTAAATGGTTTGTGGTCATAAATGGCCCACCATCTAAACTAAAAGTCATAGTTCCATAATCCCCTTTTGTAGCAATCCATTCGTTTCCTGCCCATTCTGGACTCCAATTCCAACAGTCTTCTCCATAACATCCTTCATCACCGCCTTCTAACCAAGCATTGTCTGTACCATAAAAGTACATAGGGCCATCAAAATATTTTGAAACTCCTTCGGCATCTAAATCTAATACCCATGTTTTAGAATGACCAACTCCACCTGTTAATGCAGACCATAAAGGATCGTCAACATAATTTAAATTATCATCCGTCACTGTAATGGTAACGGGGTCTAATTCCACAATACCTCCTGCCGTAGTGGCAATAATTTTTATAGTATAATCGCCTTTAAAGGCATATTTAACTGTCTCTACTTTTTTATCTGATCGTCCTGTAACGTAATCCCAAGTTAGCTTAACACCATTGGTTTTATTGGTCATAATAACGGTATTTCCTCCAGGGTCTGCACTAAAATCTTGAATGATTTCAAAGTCAATTTCAGATTTATCTAGTACTTTATCTAAAGAATGGGTTTCTGGCGCACAAGATGCTATTAGGAATAGCATTCCTAATAGCATAAAAGAAGCGATTATTATTTTTATATTTTTCATTTTAAATATATTTTTAATTAAAAATTAATTACTCCCAACCTTTATTTTGATTTAAAGTTCCACCAGACAATGTAATCTGTGTATTAGGGATTTGCTGTAACCCTTGAGTTAATTCAATATTACTAGCTTCAATTTTTTTTGTCTCACTAACTCCGCCACTTAAAAGCGTCGTATTTTCAGCAATGACTGTCGCTGCAGTGCTAACACCTTGACGTAATAAATCCCAGTATCTTATACCTTCTAAAGCAAACTCCAAATGTCTTTCTGTCATAATATTTTCTTGAGACACTACTTTTGATACAAAATTGTTTTTATAGGCACGTTGTCTCACTTCATCAAAATAGCCTTGCGCATTGGCGCTCCCTAATTCGGCAGCCATTAACAATACATCTGAATATCGCATGGTAATATAATCTTGAAATTGTGTGATTTGAAAACTTTCAATACCTAATTCTGTGACTGTACTATTTCCATTTTCGTCAACCATTGGCGTATACTTTTTATTGTAATACCCTGTATATTCTCTTTGACTTCCAATTTTTGTGAAATCAATTGCTTCTTCTTCAATTCCAATCACCGTTGCTACTTGTCTAGTATCGTTTGTATCATAAGCCTCCCATAGTTTTGAATTTACTGTTACACCCCAGCCATTTCCATAAGGGAAAGAAGAGAACTCTCGCATACCAAACATCACCATCCAATGGTTACCATCAGTATTACCATTAAAATCACTTGTATAGGTATATTTAATTGAGAAAACGATTTCTTGATTGCTTTCACCTGCATAGTTACCACCTGAAGCCGCTGGCCATAAATTTTCAAAATCACTAACTAAACCATGTCCGCTTGAGCTGATAACGTCTTCTAAATGCCCTAATGCTTCTGTTTTAGAAACAATACCTGCTAAGTCTGGTGCGCCATAATAGCCTGTATAATATAAATATACACGTCCTAGCAAAGATTTAGCAGCCCATTTTGTAATGCGTCCAGCGTCTACAGAAGTATATGGTGCATCAGCCAAATTAGTAGCGGCAAAGACTAAATCTTGAGCTATCACGGTATAGACCTCACTTGGCGTTGCTTGTGGAATATTCTCATCTGAAGGCTCTGTTAATAAAGGAATATTTCCCCACAGTCTCACCATTTCAAAATATAAATACGCTCTTATAAACCGTGTTTCAGATTCATACTGATTTCTTAAATCATCGTCTCCATCCCAATCGATTTGATCAAATTTTGTTAAAAATAAATTACAGCGAAATATGCCTCTGTAATACGCTACCCAATTATTATTTAATAAATCAACATCTGTAGGAGAACGCATTTTATCAAATTCATCTACAGCTTGAAAATTAAAGCCATCTGAGTTTCCTGTTCCTCCAAAACAATCGTCTGAAAGCACCTCGCTTGTTACCGGAAAGCTTAATCCTCCTATACCACCAGTAGCCACTTGCAACCCATCGTAACACCCTACTAATGCGGTGAAAGCATCATCTGTGTTTGAGAAAAAATTGCTGTCTGATAATTCTGTTAAAGGTTCAGTATCCAAACTGCAAGAACCTAAGGACAACAGACCTATAAAGAATATATATATATAAGTGTTTTTCATTTTCTTTTTTTTAAAGTTTAACATTTAGGCCCATCATAAAGGTTCTTGGTCTAGGATAGTATCCTACATCTACACCGGAAGAAAAATTCAGGTTTTCATCATCATCGACAAAGTCACCGAACCCAATTTCAGGATCCATGCCATTGTATTTAGTAAATGTGTGTAGATTCAACACAGAAATATAAAACCTAAATTCACTCGCAAAAAACGATTTTTTCTGTATAATTTTTGCCAAATCAACCCCTACCGTTACTGTATTGATTCTTAAGAAATCGCCATCTTGAACAAACAAGTCTGAAAATTGGGCAAAGTTTCTATTATCTTCAGTAACTCTTGGAATTGTATTAGATGATCCTTCCCCATGCCAACGGTTAAGAATGGCACTCGTATAATTTCCAAAAGAGCCAGATTGATTTCTATAAGATTGTACTACTTGGTTACCAGCAACACCATTTGCAGAAATATTAAAATCAAACGCCTTATAATTTGCAGATAATGAGAAACCAAATGTAAAATCTGGATTTGGATCGCCAATATTTGTTTTATCCTCATCGCCTATGGAGCCATTTCCTGAAATATCTTGGTAAATGATATCTCCAGGTTGTGCATTTGGCTGTATTAAATTACCATTGGATGTGTAGTTTTGAATTTGCGATTCATTTTGAAAAACACCAGCCGTTTTTAAACCTAAAAAGTACCCTATTGGCAATCCTTCTTGTGCACGATAAAATTCAGGAGAATTAGCCCATAATTGATTAGTCGCTCCATGTATAATACCATCTGCAGTAGGAATTTTACCAACTTCATTTTTATTGTAAGCACCATTGGCAGCAATACTGTAGCGAAAATCGCCTACACTGTTATTGTACTGTAAGGCTAATTCTATACCGGTATTCTCTACATTTCCTCCATTTATAAAGGGGTCCTCTTCAGCACCTGCGGTAGCCGGTTGCGGCGCCATAATGATCCAGTCTTTATTTGTTTTTTTATACCAATCAAAATTAACAGCTAAGGCATTATTAAATAGGCGAGCATCAAAACCAATATTTGTTTGTTCTGAAGTTTCCCATCGAATATCTGGATTTGCAAATCTTGTCTGGAAAGCCCCTGGTGTAAGCGCTCCTTCTGCATCTCCGAAAGTATAATTAGTATGCTCTGTTCTAATAGGTGCTATATATTGAAACTCATCCACGTTTTGGTTTCCTACTTGTCCCCAACTTGCTCTTAGCTTAAAAAAACTAATGGCTTCAGAATCATTAAAAAACGATTCATTAGTAACGACCCAACCTGCAGATACCGATGGGAAATACCCCCATTGATTATCTGGGTGAAAATTAGAGGACGCATCTGCTCTAAGGGTTGCATTTAATAAATAAGTTTCATCAAAATTATAAGTTAATCTTCCAAAGTAAGAAAATCTTTTATTCACCGTTTTACCACCGCCAAGACCAATTTTAGACCCTTCGCTATTTGTAGCACTATCAATATATCCATGTTTTAAATCGTTAAAAACAACATCGGCGTTACTCGCATTTAACCATGTATTATCAAAGTTAATTGACGAGGTGCCAACCATCGCTTTAATACTATGTTTTTCTTGAATATCAAACTCGTAACTTAATAAATTGTCCCATGTAAGCGATTTCTTTTTACTCATGTTTTGAGAAACTTCATCAAACGATCTAAAATCAAATATAGATAACTCATACTCTGGCCTGTAAGAATGTCCGCTCTCAGAATAATAATCAATTCCAAATGTTGTTTTAAAGACCAACCCTTTAATTGGCTCAATTTTTAAATAAACATTGCCCAATAATTTTTGAATGTCTTTTTCATTTTGATTATTATACACCAAAGAGGCATAAGGGTTTGATAAACCAGAAAACCAAGGCTCGCTATTATTTGTTGTATTTGTATAATCGCCGTTATTATCGAACACAGATAATAATGGTGTTGCTTGAAAAGCGCTTCTTAACGAATTGTTATATTGATTTCCGACGCCAATACCATTTTGCTTAATGTATGCAAAACTTAAATTTTGTCCAATGGTAACAATTTCGTCATATAAATTATGCTCTGTGTTAATTCTAAAATTATACCGCTCATAATTAGATAAATCTTTACCACCTACAATCCCTTCTTGGCCTAAGTAAGACATTGATGTTGAATAAATAGAGTTCTCAGATCCTCCAGAAGCTCCAAAAGTATAGTTCTGCATTGCTGCGTTGTTTACAAACAATTCATCAATCCAATTGGTTCCATTTCCTAAAGCAGCAATTTCAGCGTTTGAAAAATAAGGTGTTTTACCAGAGTTAACTGCAGCCTCATTAATCATTATTGCATATTCTGGAGCATTTAGTAAATCTACTTCTCTCCCAAGGTTTTGAAGTCCATAAAATTGATTAAATGTTATTTTAGCAGAAGTCCCTCTTTTCCCTTTTTTTGTAGATACTAAAACCACACCATTTGAGGCTTGCGACCCATAAATAGCAGCAGAAGCAGCATCTTTTAAAACAGAAATAGATTCAATATCCGAATTATTTAAATATGAAATATCATCTGTTATGATACCATCTACAACATAAATAGGATTACTCCCTGATGTAGAACCGATACCCCTAATGGTTACTTTTAAACTTTCGCCAGGTTGTCCTGATGTAGACGTAATTTGAACACCAGCCGTCTGACCTTGTAATCCTTGAAGTGCATTTGTGGTATTTGTTTTTGTAAGATTATCCCCACTAATCTGAACACTCGCACCTGTTATTAGGGCTCTCTTTTGTGTACCATAACCAACAAGTATTACCTCTTCTAAAGAAGCAACATCTTCTTGTAATGTAATGCTTAAATTTGTTTGTCCATTAACAGGAATTTCTTGAGATATAAAACCAATATAAGAAATTACTAGAGTAGCATTTTGATTTGGCACATTTATATAAAACGTTCCATCAAAATCTGTTTGAGTTCCATTAGTGCTGCCTTTTTCTAAAACGTTTGCACCAGGTAATGGTTGCCCATAATCATCTAAAACGGTTCCCGTGATTTTCCAAGATTGTAAAGGTTTGTTTTTTAAATTTGATTTTTCTAAAACTTGGTTTGTGATAGGAGGTTCTTCTTTTTTAATTAGAAATATTTGTCTATTAACAATAGAGAACGAAGTGTTGGTTTGTGAAAACACTTTATTTAGTACATTGGTGATAGATTCCTTACTTACATTTATAGATATATTACGTTCAAGATTTACATCTTTAATTTTATAAACAAATCGAAATTCGGTATTGCTTTCAATTTCGTCTATAATTTGACTTATAGAAGCGTTGTTTAAGTTTAAAGAAACCTTTGTTTTTTGAGAATACGAATTGTTAGCTTGAAGAGTAAAGAAAACAACAAATATAAATAGTGCGCTTAATTTCATCTTTAAGTCAAATTTTAGTAATCGTAGGTGATGGCTTCTTTCTTTGTTAAGAAGTTTTTTCATACTTTTGAAGTGTTAATTGTGGTTATTCGTTTAGCTTAATCACATTTTTAATGAATCGGGAAATGTGTCACCATTTTCCGGTTTTTTTTTGCTTTATTTTAATAAGTTAAAATGAGCAATAAATGTGTTTTTAGTTTAATTTTTCATTTATTGGATTTTTATCATAGGCAAATAAATTTAAGTGTAGTTAGTTGATTAATATTTTGTTATCGTTTATTGTATAATTAATGTTATAAGTAATTTTAAAATATTCAAGTATTTTTTCAATAGGCTCATTTCTGAAACTTGCATTGAATTTTTCATTGGCTAATTCAATATTATTAGCAACAATATCAACATTGTAATGTCTTTCCATTTTTTTTAGAATATTATTAAAAGTCATATTTCTAAAAACCAATCCTCCATCTATCCAAGACGTATAAATACTTGTTATTACTGGATTTGTAGATATGCTAATATCTTGTTTACTGTAACTACCTTTAAAGCCCGGTTTTAAAACCACGTTGTTATTTGTGTTAATTTTAGAATATAGATTTACAGAACCTTCAACAAGAACAACATCTGTCTCACTATCTTCAGGATAACTTGAAACATTAAATTGTGTTCCAAGAACTTGAATATTTAAAGTTCCAGAATTAACAATAAAAGAGTGTTCTTTATCTTTAGCTACACTAAAAAAAGCTTCGCCTTTTAAATATACTTGACGGTTTTGTCCTTCAATAAATTTAACAGGGTATTTTAAAGATGTACCTGCATTTAAATGAACATGGGTGCCGTCTGATAATAAAATTTCAAATCGTTTTCCATAAGGAACAGTTAATGTGTTATATACTAAAATTTCTTTTTTAAGCTTATCACTGTATATTATTTGTGTGCCGTTTTGTGTACCTATAATATTTCCTTTTGAGTCAATAATTTCTGAGGCCCCATCTTCTTTAATAATTTTTATGGAACCATTTTCTAATTGAAGCGTGATATTCTCGTTTGAAGGTGTTAAAACTGTTTTGTTACTAAAATATCTTGATTGATATAAATAACCCATTCCTAAAAATATAATGGCAACAGACGCATATTTTAAAACATTAAGTAACTTTAACTTTCTTACTTTCTGTTTGTTGTTTATTTTGTATTCAAGGTTTCTGTATATTCTTTCGGTTTCAATTTGTTTGTAAATAGAGAGTTTATTTTGAATGTTATTTTTATCTATAATTTTGTTATAAAGTGATAGATTGTTTTCAAAACTTAACCAGTTATCTAGAATTGTTTTTTCTTCTGAGGTAATTGTTTTCACGATCGATTTATAAATCAATTGTGATATCTGATATTCTGTAAGTTTATGGTGCATTATTTTTTTTATAATAAAATAGAATCTATTTGTTTGAGAATATGATTAAATTACAGTCTTTATTTTTGTAATATGATAATATATCTATTAGACTGTAAAAAATGTGTTTAGGGTGGAAAAAAAAAATAAGGAAAGTGAAAAATATTATAAAGAAGCTAATAATATTTGAATAAAATGATGGTTTTTTAAATACAATTTAAGTAATCCAATCGCTCGAGCACGTTGAGACTTTACGGTGTTTATACTAATCTGAAGATCTTCCGCAATGTCTTTATATTTTATACCGTCTAGACATGATAATTCAAATACTTTTCTGCATTTTGTTGGTAAAGTTTCTAAAGCTTGAAATAAAATGGCATGTGTTTCTTCTTCTATTATAAATTGTTCTTTTAAAGATATGGCATCATGTTTTTTAGTATCTAAACGCACAAATTTTTTTTCCTTTTTCAGATGATCAATGGATGCATTTCTGACCATAGAATACAAATAGGATTTCAAATTTTCTATTTTTTCTAATTTATGTCGTTTTTGCCAAAGTTTAAGTAGCGTTTCTTCAACAATTTCTTCGGCTGCAAAGCTATCTTCAGTGTATTGTAATGAAAATGCATAGAGCCTTTTGTAATAGGTATCGAAAATAATTTTAAATGTATTTGTATCACCCTTTTTTAAGAGAGAAAGAAAATGTTTAGAATGATTTGTTTCATTATTTTCCAATATAATTTTTTGATTTCGATGCTACAAAATAATAAAATTAAACGATTTTAAAATGTGGAATGAATATAATTCAATTATAGCGTCTTACCATAATTGTTATTTTACAAGATATAATCATGTATTTGTAATAAAGAAGGTGATTTCTGCTTTTTTATAATTCTATGATTCTTTTTTCTTTATTACTTTTTACAGCGGCTTCAATAATTTTAATAACAAGGGTGCCATCTTCGGCAGAAACTGGTACGGATTTATTATTTCTAATGGCTTCATAAATACCATTGTAATATTCCATATAATTTCCTTGTAAAGTTGGAATGTGTTCTTTTATTATTTTTCCATCCTTTTCGGTGTGTAGTAGCCCTTTTTCTGAATCGGGTTCAATTCCCCAATTTACTGTATTTGGCTTTTTGTCTGCTTGAAGTTCTTTTTCTTGAACATCAGCTTTTGTTTTTATAAACGATCCTTTAGTGCCATGTAGAATGTTTCCTGGTAAAGGTTCACGAACATAGTAGCTTGATTTAAGGATGACGCGGTGTGAAGGGTAGAATAATTTCACATCGAAATAATCGCCCACTTTTGAATTGGGTCTAAAGGAATCTAAATCTGCATTAATAGATTTTGGGATGCCAAATAATTGCAATGCTTGGTCTATTAAATGCGAACCTAAATCATATAAGCTTCCTACGCCTTCAGTTGGTGTTTCTTTGTGCGTTTTATAGCTTAAAGCAGGATCGAAACGATCATAATGAAATTCTGCTTCTACAATATCACCTAATAAACCTTCATTTAAAACTTTCTGTACCGTTTTGAAATCGCTATCGTAACGTCTATTATGATAAACCGATATCAAAACATTTTTTTCTTTTGCTAATTGAATTAAGGCTTCGGCTTCGGCAACTGTTACTGTAAAAGGTTTTTCTATCACCAAATGTTTACCGGCATTGATGGCTTTTTTTGAAAAATCGAAGTGAGTAATATTGGGAGTGTTAACCACAACTAGTTCAATATTATCATCGGCTAACATATCATCTAAAGAACGAAATGTTTTAATTGAAGGATAGTGTTGCTGTGCTTCGTTTTTTGTTCTTTCAAAAACACCGTATAAATTAAATTGAGGGTTTACAGAAATAAAAGGCGCATGAAATACATGACCGCTCATACCATACGAGCACAAAGCCGTGTTAATTGGTTGCATAAAATTGATTTTCAAGTTTTGTTAAAAATACAAATAATTTTACGTTCGATTAGCAGAAGGTTTAATATCTGTTAAACTTGCAATTTTAATTGGTGTGTTAGACTCTATACTTTTTCTAGCAGCAATGCCTATTATGGCGGACATAACGCCGTCTCTACTGCCAGCAGCTCTTTCATACGGGTCTTTTTCGTTTGGTGTTTTAAATATTTTATCGTGTAAACGCTTGTCGCCACCACCATGACCGCCTTTTTCAGTTGGTACTAAAACGGTGTCAAAATTTTTCCATAATTTGTGAACAATTATTGATTCGGTGTTGGCTTCTTCCAAAGCATTTTGTTCCATTTCTTTAGCATGCATTTCTGCTTGACTAATTTCTGTTTTGTTGTTGTATGGTATATCTAATGATGCCTCAATTCGGCCTTCGGTACCATTAAAAGCTAATCTCCAGCCCTCAAATGGTGAGTAAGTAGTTAAGGAATAGTTTACTGTAACATTATTAGCGTATTGAATTTGAGCCGACATTTTATCGTAAATATCTATGTTTTCTCTAAACAAGCAATTGTCTCTTATATAACCATCATGCTTTTCGTTAGCAACGTATAAATCCATCATACGTTTGTCTTTTGTAATATCCCAAAAATAATCGCAGTTGGTTTTATGGTCGCAAGTTCTACAATTAGTGCCTCTAAAAGGGCCGTTGGCACCATAATGGTCTAAACTTCCATATGCATAAACCTCTTCGGGGTCTGAATTAATCCACCAATTTAAAAGATCAAAATGATGGGTTGCTTTGTGTACCCAAAGGGAGTTGCTGTGTTCTTTTTCACCATGCCACCTTCTAAAATAAGAAGCTCCATGATAGGTATTTAAATACCAATGAAAATCGACTGAAGTAATTTTTCCAATAGTATTGTTAGCTAATAATTCTTTAATTTTTGTACTGTAGGGACTCCATCTATAATTAAAACCAACGATGAGGTTTTTACCCGATTTTTTTTCAGCATTTAATATAGCCTGTGCTTTAGTCTCATCAGTTGTTAATGGTTTTTCGGTAAGTACGTCAAAGCCAGATTCCAGTCCTTTAATAATGAATTCGTGGTGGTTAGCATCTACAGTAGTTACTATTATTAAATCGGGTTTTGTTTTTTTTAGCATGGCATCAAAATCAACAAAAGTTGGACAATTAGTACCAATAAATTTTTTTGCAAATTCTAAACGTCCAGGATTTATATCACAAAGCCCTACAAACTCTAAAATATCTGAATACTCATCAACCAATCGTTTTCCCCAAAAACTAGTACCTCGAATACCTGTTCCAACTAAAACTATTTTAAGTTTTTTAGATATTCCAAAATGAAATGAACTCACTGGAAAAGCGCTATATGCCGCTAACATACTAAGGGATGCTAGAAAATTACGTCTTGAATTTTTCATGTTATTGAGTTTAATGTTAGGTGGTTTAGTTGGTGTTTTTAATAGTAACGTTTTTAACGTTATTTTGTATTAACCACGGACGAGCATCTTTTGATTCTGTGGTAGTTTTACAATTTATAAAAGAAACTTCATCGGTATGTCTGATAAAAAAAGCATACGCATTTGTGTTTCCAAATTTGCTTCCTTCAGGATATTTACCATCATATTCCATAACGGTTTGATTGGTTGTTTTTATGCCGCCTTTTAGGTTGAAATCTATATTTTCAAAAGTTATATTTTGAATGTTATGACCAGGTATTCCTGTAATGATTGAGGGATATTGCTGTGTGAAATTATCTCCTTTAATGTTTTTAAAGTTAATGTTTGAAATAGTTCCTATTCGAGGATTTCTGTCGGGTACTGTTCTTTTTCTGTCAGCTAAAAGAATAAAAATAGCATGTCCGCAATTAGTAATGTTAGTGTTCTTAATATTAATGTTATCGATTACAGCACCATCCATAGATTCGATGACTATAGCGGAATTTTGATATGCATTTTTAAGAGTTAAATCTGAAATTTCAAAATTCAAAAAACTACCTAATCCATCGGTTCCTAATTTAAAACAATTGCCCGCATTCACATTTAGTTTATCTATGGTGCATCTTCGTACCACAATGTTTTTACAACCAAATTCGCTACCACTTTTAAAACAAATACCATCGTCTTCAGACTCTATAAAACAATCTTCAATTAAAACATCATGACAGTCTACTATATCAATACCATCTCTATTTGGAGTTAAATTCCCTGTATTTACTTTGATATTTTTAATAGTAATATTTTTAGATTCTATATAAACTTGAGTCCAACAAGCAGGTTTAATGAGTTCAATATTTGAAACAGTTATATTTTTTGCTCCCACAAAAGCGAGAATGGAAGGTCTGTCTTTTTCAGTACCCAATTCTTTAACATGCATCCAGGGTTCATAATCACCTTGGCCGTTAAGGGTTCCACCTCCGGTTATTATCACATTTTCAACCTTATTACCATAGATTAGCCTTCTTTGGCAATCTTGTAACATACGGTTTGGATATTCTGTTTCTATAAGATGATGTGGATAATGAGCTTCATCATCAGATTTAATACCTAAAATAGTTGCTGTAGAATCAATATTTAGGACCATGTTGCTAACAAGTTTGATTTGCCCTGTTAAAAAAACTCCGTTTTTAAATAATACGGTACCACCATTTTTTGTACAGGCGTCTATAGCTTCTTGAATTGCTTTTTGGTCGTTGGTTACTCCGTCTCCTTTAGCGCCAAAATCGCGAACGTCGTAAATAGGTTCTTTTATTTGAGAAATAACATTTTGGGTGATAAGTAATAGTATGCCAAAAAATAGATGTTTATGCATTTTTGTGATTTGAAGTTTGTAAATTAGACTAGTAATTTAGCAAAAAAAAAGGGAATACTTCAAATTAAATTGTAGTATTCCCGATTTTGCATTAGAAGGAATTACATCTGCTTTTCGATCTAATTAACTAAACAAACTAAACAAAACTTTAATATCCATTTGTACCAAATTCATCTGCATTACCTATAGCGTCAAGGAATGCTTGAGGAATTGGTCTTAAAATATGCTTATCATCAACAAAATTTATGATATCTGGGTTTGTTGTATTAAGATAAGTATTATTGAGTTTACCAAATCGTTTTAAGTCTTCCCAACGCACTTGTTCTCCTGCCAACTCCCGTGCGCGTTCGGCTAAAATAAAATCGAGTGTAACCTCATTATCAGGAACTACCATGTCGTTTTGGCGACTCGTTATAGCTGCACGTTTTCTTATGGTATTAACATAACCAGCAGCTGTTGCCTGATCATTATTCACTCTAAGTGCAGCTTCGGCTGCTAATAGATAAACATCACCTAAACGAAGAATTGGAATATCTCCAAGCCATCTTTGATTGTTATAAATCCAGTGAATAGATGATAATTTATTAAAAGAAGGATAACAATTTTTATAATAAGCACCTAAAGAGGAAGACGCATCAGTTACCCATTTACCACTAGCATCAAACATTTCATCTGGAGTAACGAGAAGGAATGGTGATGAATATTTTTCACTAGCTGTCATTGGGTAATTTGGTGTAAACATAGAAAGTCCATCAAGGTATCCATCAGAGTCGTCATCTACCATATTAACATTACCTGAAGCATTTACTGTTGGTTGATAAACAGTTCTTCCGTCATAATATACTTCGCCATTGTAATAAGTGGCTGCTGTGTTTTTTATAATATGACCAGCTAATGCAGGGTCTTTACCATATTTATTCAATACGTCGCTACTAATTTCAAAATCAGACCACCTAGAGTTGTAATATTCTGTAAAGAACGTGTTTTCAAAACGTGTATCTGCTGGGTCTTTTTCGGGAGTAAAAATCTCTGTTAATAAATATTTCGTTGGTTTATAACCTCTATCGTTCGCTCTTCCATACCATGAGCAATTTTTTTGTGTTGTACCCCATTCTTCTCCAATATACCTCAAGTCCATTAGGTAGTATTGACGTGTACGTCCTCGGTTAGTTCCATCCGCATTCGCTCTCGTCTCATCATTGGGATCAATAGACTCTAAAAACAAAAACTCTTTATTACCTTTATTATTTGGACCATCCCACAATTGTGCATATCCCGATTCTGTAGCAGTGCTTTCCCAAAGACCGCAACCATAGGCCACTTGATTATCAATCAGATCTTTTGCAACAGCTAATGCTTTTGCAGCATAAACAGTTTCGTCACCTAAACGGGTTCTTTGAAGATAAGCTTTTGCAAGCATACCAAGTGCGGCTTTTTTTGAAGCACGACCTTTTTCAGCACCCTGAGAAATAGGAAGGTGTTCTGCGGCAAATTCTAAATCACTAAGTATTAATTCGTAAAATTGAAGTTCGGTACTACGAACAGGGAAGTTTTCCAATTCTGGATCAATTGATGAAGGTAAAGTACGAAGTACCACACCGCCATATTGTTCAACAATTTGTAAATACGACCAGCCTCTAATAAAATGAGCTTCTGCTACTTTCTCATTTCTTTTTTCTTCTGTATAATCAGTAACCTGATCGGCATAATAAATAGCTAAGTTGGCGTAGTTAATAGACGCATAAAAACCTTGCCAAAAATTTTTGTTAAAACCATGATTGGTATTTAAACCACTATTATACTGTGCATGTTCTGTGTATTTAGACTCAGCCCACCATAAATCTGTGCCCATTTCAAGGGGCCCAATACCATCTATTTTACCATAGAAGTAGTACAAACTATTGTAAGCATAGTTAATTACGCCTTCATACCCTACGACTGAGGTGTAAACCAAATCAGTATCTTGAATGTCTCGATTCACTTCATCTAAATCACATGAAGCTGTTAACAATACTATAAATAGTACTGATAATGTTCTTTTTAAATTCAATATATTTTTCATCTTTCTCAATTTTTTTAAAATGATACATTTAGACCAAAAACCATTTGTTTGTATAAAGGAAACGAATCAGAAGCTCCTGATTCAGGATCTAACCCATCTAATAAGTGGCTTTTAGCAATAATTAATGAATTATAAACGGTACCGTAAACTCTTAAATTGGTTAATCCAATTTTACTTGTTAAATGTTCAGGAAGTGTATAACCAAGTGTAATATTCTTAATTTTAAAATAAGAACCATCTACAATACTAAGACCTTGAACAGGTTCAGAATCACTTGTACTTCTACTAATATAAGGTCTTGGAAAATCGTTTGTTGGGTTTGTTGGTGTCCAATAATTGTATATGTCAGGGATATTACGACTTCCATATTTCATATATCCTAGTAATTCACCATCAATCATTTGGCCATAACGAGCTGTTGCAAAAATACTTAAATCAAATGCTTTGTATACAAAAGTATTTTGCAAACCGGCAGTCCAATCAGGGGCTTTATGACCAATAATTTGTTTGTCTTGATCGCTTATTGCATAACGGTCAGAGGCAGTATATGTTTCTTCTGTAGTAACACCTTCACTATCGGTTACAGTTCTAGTCCATACGCCTTCAGATTGTCTTGTTAAAGTCGACTCAATCTTCACATCACCAGGTTCTAAACCAAATACGGCAGCATCAGCTTCCTCTCCTAATTGCCAGATCCCCATTTTTTTATAATCATAGAATACCCCCCTTTGGTGCCCTATGAATAAATTAAGTGCAACTAAATCTTCAACCTCTACGTTTCCTAAATCAACTTGAGTTACTTTTTCTGTGTTTTTAGCAAAAGTTAAGGTTGTAGACCATTGAAAATCTTTTGTTCGAATATTTGTACTATTTAATGTTAATTCAATTCCTTTATTATTCATTGCAGCAAGATTGGCATTCTGACTAAATGTTGTCTTTGGACCTACGCCACCAACGGTTGAAGGAAGAGGTCTATCCCAAATCAAATCTTTTGAATCTGTATCATAATATTCTATTGCACCATAAATTCTATTGCGTAGCAAACCAAAATCAATACCTATATTCATGTTGTATGATTTTTCCCACCCAAGATTGTCGTTGCCAACAAATTCTGTAGGTATAAATGTTTGTACCTGTCCTCCTCCAAGATCTAATAAATCTGGTGCAGTATCAGTAACGCCGGAAAGTGATGTATAAGGATCTATATTTCTGCTTCCAGAAACACCATAACCAATCCGCAGCTTTAAATCACTTAGCCAATTAGCTTCACTCATAAAATCTTCATCAGAAATTCTCCAAGCGATAGCTCCAGCAGGAAATACATCCCATTCATTACCCTTTGTTAGTTCGGTTACCCCATCAGCTCTTACTGAACCGGTTATAAAATATTTGCCTTTATAATTATAATTTAACCTTCCAGCATAAGAAGAACGTTTACCCATTTCATAAAACGTGTTAAGAAAATGTGCTGGAGCAGCTTTTAAATTATACCATAAACTTTTGTCTGAAGTAAAGCCCGCACCTGAGGATTCCGATTTTTCACTTTGATTGTATGCATACGAAGTAATAAAGGTAGCTCCAAAGTTATGATTATCTCCAATAGCTGTTTCATAATTTAAAATGTTTTCCCAGTTATATCCATATCCTAAACCAGTATTATACCGAGCTGTTCTTTCTTCAGCAGAACTCCCTGTGAGTTTATAATAGGTATGATTACTTTCATATTCTCCAAAACGGCTGTTTGATAGCGTTACCCCTAAAATAGATTTAAGTGTTAAGCCTTTAGCCAAAGTGAAATCAATATATGGATTTGCTGTAATGATTGTTGACTTGTCACTATTTAAATAAGTACCTGGGATATTATTAGCAAGTACACTTGGCTCGCCAATATCCTGTCCGTTTCCTGTAGGATATAGATTAATTTGTCCATCTGCATTGTAAACATCACCAAGAGGCACTAATCCAAAAGCTTTGTTTACACGACTTCTATTTTGGTTTCTATCTTTGTATATTAACCCTGTTGTAATTCCAAATTTGACCCATTTTGCAGCTTGAATATTCACATCACTACGCATGGTATAAACGTTAATATCGTCTCCTGGGTAAATGCCTTCAGTTTTGTTATGACCCATAGAAAAGCTACCCTGTATTTTTTCATTACCTCCGCGTATAGAGAGTGTATTGTTTATTTGAATACCTGTTCTAAAGGTTTGATCTGCCCAATCAACATATTTTGAACTATCAATATATGGGTTAAGTTCAGAAGGATTTAACCCCCATCCGGTAAGTACGGCATCCCTGTCGTCAGGTGTAGGCAATCCAGACGCAATATACCCTTCTCTTAGATAATCTAGCCAAGCATCTCCTTGTAAAGGACTCGGATAAGAGGGATTGCTATTGATACTTATATAAGAATTAAAATCTACTTGAATTTTTCCCTTTTCTCCTTTTTTAGTTGTAATGATAATAACACCATTAGCACCCGAGATACCATAGATAGCAGTGGATGAAGCATCTTTTAAAACATCTATAGAAGCAATGTCATTGGGGTTTAAATTATTAATATTTCCTTGGATTCCATCAATGATATAAACAGGTTCACTATCAGTTTGTAACGACCGATTACCACGAAGTAATATACTGAATCCTGAACCAGCACGTCCATCATTACGAGTAATATCTAACCCTGCCACTCGACCTTGAATAGCTTCTATAGGACTAACTACAGGAGACATGCCTATTTCTTTACTTCTTACAGAAGAAACGGCTCCAGTTAAATCACGTTTCTTTACAGTACCATAACCAATTACAACCACTTCGTCTAGCACACCTGCGCTTTCTAATAAAGAGACATTTACATCTGTTTGGTTGTTAATCGCTACTTCTTTGGTAATAAACCCGACATAAGAAACAACAATTGTGGTATTAGGATTTGATACTTTTAATGAGTAATTACCATCAAAATCAGATTGTGCACCATTAATAGTGCCTTTTTCTATAATATTGGCACCTGCTAGAGGTTGTCCATTAATATCTGTAATATAGCCCTTTATGCTATATTGTTGGATATTTAATGCACTTACTTCAGAAATTGATTGTGTGTTTATTTCTTTTTTGTCTTTTAAAACAATTTGAGTATTTATTATTTTATAAGAGGTACTTGTTTTTTTAAACAAATCATTTAAAACATTTTCAATATTAACGTCTTCAGCTTTAATTGAAACTTTGCGTTTTAAATCCACAAATTTTGTGTTGTAAACAAATCTATATTCGGTTGTCGCCTCAATTCTATCTATAATTTTAGAGATAGGCGCATCCTCAACATTCAAAGTGATTGTTTGTGTGTAGCCTGTGTTTGCTAACATGCTAAAGAATGATATAATTGAAAAAAGAGTTGTTAATTTCATTTTTAAATCAAATTTTAGACAAAGCAGTTTTTTGTCTTTTCTATGAATTTTTTTCATATTTTTAAAGTGTTTAATTAGTGAATGACTAAATTTTAGTTATCACTTTATAATTCCGGGAAATGTTGGCGCATTTTCCGGTTTTTTATCCTAATTTAGATAATGTAAAGTGATTTTTCTTGTTAGTAATTGTGTAGTTTTTTTATTTCATATATTCAGTTTTTTATAATTAGTTAGTTTATGTAAATAATGTTGTTTTTTATGTTATATTTTATATTAAAACTATCATTGAAATAGCTTAATATGTTCTCTATTGGTTCGTCATTAAAATTGGCATTAAAGGTTTCATTTTCTAATAGCTTATTTGTAATAATAATTTTCTTATTAAAATGACGCTCCATTTTTTTAACTATATTCTTAAAAGGGATATTTCTAAAAAACAAACCTCCTTGCCTCCATGAGGTATATATTAAAGTGTTTACTTTTTTAGTTGTTATGTTTAAGCTTTCTTTATTAAGAGAGCCTTTGGTACCAGGTAATAGCATAGTCCCTTCTTTTATTGTTTGAGAATCTTTATACATTCCAACAGAACCTTCAACGAGAACAACTTCTGTATCTGTATCTTCAGTATATGCAGATACATTAAACTCTGTTCCAAGAACTTCAACATTTAAATTCTCTGCATTTACTATAAAAGGATGCTTAATGTCTTTAGCTACCGAGAAAAAGGCTTCTCCATTTAAAAATACTTGACGTTTTTCTCCTTTAATAAACTTAACGGGATATTTTAAAGAAGTACCTGCGTTTAAGTGTACATTAGTGCCGTCTGACAATTGAATTTCAAATCGTTTTCCATATGGCACGGTTAGAGTATTATAAACTAAGGTTTCTTTTTCAATGTTATTGTTGTATACAAGTTGGTTTCCCTTTTGAGTTCCAACTATAGTACCTTTGGTATCGACTAATTGTGTAGAACCATCTTCATTAATAATTTGAACAGTACCATTTTCAAACTGAAGTGTGATTTGATCTGAAGGAATAACAGCTTTTTCGTCACTACCAAAATAATCATTTTGGTAGAAATAGCTAATAGTTAAAAATATAATTGCTATGGCAGCATATTTTGAAATTACAGGGATTAATTTTATGTATTTAGATTTTGAAGTTGACTTTTTAGTTGTTACATCTTCTTCTAGTGAGTGCTTAAGTTTTGAAACTATATTATTCCATGCGGCGTCTTCATCCAGAATTTTAGCAAATTGTATTCTTCTTACTTTCTTGTAAATTTGTAAATGATCAATAAAAAATTGTTCATTTTTTGAATCTTCGTGCAACCATGACTTTAATTCATGGAATTCTTTTTCACTTATATCTTTAGAAATATAATTTGAAATAAGATTTGAAACATGGGAATTAATATTGTTCATTATTGATTTTAAGAATATGTTATTTTAACATTAATATGTTCTATATTAACTATAATAACAAAAAAACAAAAATGGGTGACAAAAAAAAGAAACTTTTTTAAACTATAAGTAGTAATATAATTATTCCTAAAACATTTCGAAGCTGTTTCAGGGCTCTTGAATAATGTGTTTTAACAGTATTTATAGAAATACCATGTTGTAATGCAACCTCTTTATATTTTAGATTATCTAATACAATAGCCTTAAAAACTTCTTTGCATTTTGTAGGTAAAGCCTCGATTTCAGTATATAATTTTTTCTTGTCTTCTTCAATAAATTTAATATCGATATTTTCATCAATTATTAATTTATTAACTAATTCTTCTATTTCTACAAAATGATATCTCGACTTTTGTTTTATTGCTTGGAGCGTGTTGTTTTTAACTGCTTTAAAAAGATAGGGGCCTATGATTTCATCAAAATTCAAGTAGAGTTTTTCATCCCAAAGTTTTATAAATAAATCTTGAACAATATCTTCAGCGATAGAAAAAGAATCACAATACTTTAGGGCATAAGTGCTTAGTGGTATGTAATATAAATCGAATAATTCCTTAAAAGCATCAGGGCTTCCTTGCTTGAGTTCTCTTAGGATTTTTAAATCATTCGACTTCATAATATATAAATATATAATTTTATTTATAAATTTCTATCCTCTTAGTGCTTAGGATATTAATTTTTAAAAAATCTTAATACCACTGGCTTCTTGTTCAATGAATAATATATCAGATTTTGACATGATACATTTTACATTAAAAGAGCCTTTTAGGAGTTATATAATTGCTTCGGTAACTTTGCTAAATCAGCAATTTTCGTATAACCGTCTTCTTGAAGAAGTTCTACAATTTTTTCGCACCGTTTATTTGGTAATAGTGCTATGTGGCAAAAAAACGAAAAAAAACGAAGATTTTAACAAAAAAACATATAAATAACTTATTTTTTGTATTTACCAGGGCTAATACCAATGCGTTGTGAAAAAGTAGAAGTAAAATGTTGTAAAGATGAAAAACCACAAGCAAATGCAATGTCAGACATATTCATGTTTTTATCATTTTTAATTAAATCAATAGCCTTTTCAATTTTTAGATTTATAATAAAACTATTTGGAGGATAACCGGTGTGTTTTTTTACTTCGTAAGTGAATTTGGTTTTACCCATACCAAACATGTATGCTAAATCATCAATAATCCATTTTTTGTTTAAATCTTTAGTAACAATTTGGGTTAATTTAATAATGAAATTGTCTTCTTCTTGAATTTTTTGTTCTCTAAGAGAAAGGTGTCTATGTAGATCAATAAATAGATTTTCAATAATGTTACCAACCATGATTTCAAATCCTTTTTCTTGATTAGAGAGTTCTTTTTGTAGTTCAATAAAGTATTTTTTGAAAGTTTTGGCTTTTTCAATAACGATGGCATTCTCTTTGGTTATCATCGTTCCCAATTTTTTCTGGAATTTTTTAGATAATTTAGTCCAAGACCCTAGTTTTAGTGGCGTGTCAAAATCATATTTGTCAGGTCTAATAACAATCCAGTTTATTTGACCTATATCCATTTTACCGGTTGGACTTCCGTTTAGTTGCCAAGGAGCAGTTACCGATAAATTATCTGGCAAAAGTTCTATTTCATTACCATCTACAGCCCATTTGTATTTACCACTATTTACAAAATGTATTTCAATACCGTCATTTAAATGAGGAAGCATGGTCTCGTCCATTCTAACTTTAGAGAATTTCATACTCCCAAATTGTCTAATATAAGGAAAGTGTTTTAAGGGCCCCAAGTTCTCTTGGTGCCACCAAATACCTTGATTGCCTGTTTTCTTTTTCTTCTCAAACGTATCAGGGTTTGTCGCGTTTTCCATTTCGTATTATTAAAAATTAGGTTAATTGAATTACTAAAAAGTGTAATTCTAATATTTTAAAAAATCATTTATAAAATTGACCATCGCTTAAAAATAACATTATTTTATTATTAAAATATGAATATTAGCTACCGATTAATAAAAGTGTGAATCTGTAACGCTTAATTTAAGTGAAAATTCAAACTAAAATTCTGTTACCAGTAAGAATTATAATGAACTATTGTGATGCTAAATTATTAATTCTTTATTTTATAAATATTGAAAATAAAATAAAATTCAAAGTTCAACTTTGTCGAAATAAAAACGTAAAGTTATTAACTTAAGAATTATAGCATTAAAAATAATAAATGAAGACAAACACTCATAACAACTACAAGCTAACAATACTTTTAATATTTATAATTATTTCTTTTTCCTCTCATGCAATTGAAATATGGGTAAGTGCTAAAGGCAGTGATTATAATTCTGGGACTAAAGAAAAACCTTTAGCAACCTTAAACATGGCTTTAAGAAAAGCTAGAGATATGCGTCGTTTAAACGATCCTTTGGTGAAAGATGGTATTCGTATTATTTTAATGGAAGGTGTTTTTTATTTGGATGAACCTGTTTTTATAAGACCAGAAGATTCTGGAACTGCTGAAAGTCCGACCATAATTGAAGCTCAAAATAACACAAAACCAGTTTTAAATGGGGGCTTGCAAGTTAAGAAATGGAAAAAAGCTCATGCTGTTAATGGTTTAAAAGTAGGGAATGTCTGGGTTTCTGACGCTCCAAGAAAAGCAGGGAGTATTATTAGTTTTAGACAATTATGGGTCAACGGAAAAAAAGCAGTAAGAGCAAAAAGTACTTCAGGTGATAAAATGGATAGAATTTTATCATGGGATAAAATCTCCCAAACCTGTTGGATTCCTTTTAAAGATAAGTCGGTTGAATTTCAACCTGGCATGGAAATGTTAATTCAGCAATGGTGGGCGATAGCTAATTTAAGAATCAAAGATGTAGAAGTAAAGGGCGACAGTGCAAAAGTGTATTTTGAACAACCTGAAAGTCGTGTACAAAGTGAGCACCCGTGGCCTGCTCCTTGGATTTCTAAAAAAACAGGGAATTCACCTTTCTTTTTGAATAATGCGATGTCTTTACTAGATGAACCCGGAGAATGGTTTTTAGATAAAGAAAATTCTAAAATTTATTATTATCCAAGAATAGGAGAAGATTTGGAGTCGGCTAAAGTGATGATTCCAGTTTTGGAAAATTTGCTAGAAATGAAAGGAACTATTGATATGCCTGTGCATCATGTGTATATTAAAGGTGTTTCTTTTGAATACAGTAACTGGACGAGACCATCGCAACAAGGACATGTGCCTCTGCAAGCAGGTATGTATATGTTGGATGCATATAAACTAAAAACACCTGGAACACCTGATAAAGCTGGTTTAGAGAACCAAGCTTGGATTGGAAGACCAAGAGCAGCGGTAGAGATTAATTATGCTAATAATATTCAGTTTCAAGAATGCTCATTTCAGTATTTATCATCAACAGGTTTAGATTTACATAAAGGTACCAATAACAACTTGGTGCAAGGGAATTTATTTAAGGATATTGGTGGAAGTGCTATTAACTTAGGAGTGTTTTCAGATGAAGCATTTGAAACCCATTTACCATATAACCCCAAAGATGAACGTGAAGTATGTTCCAACGAAACTATTGTAGATAATTTAATAACCAATGTTTCTAACGAAGATTGGGGATGTGTTGGTATAAGTGCGGGTTTTGTTAAAAATATTACCATTGCACATAACGAGATTTCCGATGTGTCGTACACGGGTATCGGCTTGGGTTGGGGGTGGACTAAAACGCAAAATGCTATGAAAGGAAACAAGGTCGTGGCTAATAAAATTCATCATTACGGAAAGCGTCTATATGATACGGCTGGTATTTACACACTGTCAGCACAACCTGAAAGTCGTATTGAAGAAAATTACATTTATGATATTTATCAAAGTCCGTATCCTCACGATCCATACCATTGGTTTTATTTGTATACCGATGAAGGTTCTTCATACTTCAATGTAAAAAACAACTGGGTTCCTGCAGAAAAGTTTCTTCAAAATGCCAACGGACCCGACAATGTTTGGCAAAACAATAATGCTTTTGTAGGTGAAACAATAAAACAAAAAGCAGGCATCAGACAGCCATATAAACATTTGCAAAAAGAAGTTGTTGTAGATACCGAATGGGAGTTACAAGAAATTCCACATTTTGCAGCAATAGAGTTGGTTGGTAAAGGTTTTGATGAGTCTAAAATTAAATCAATAGCCAAAAAAAATGGTGTTATAGATGCACAATTATACCAATGGAAAAATCATATAGTTTTATACGCACAACTAAACCATATAGAGCATTTAAAAAGTGAATTGGCTTTAGTATATCCAAAAGCAGAAATAAAAACATATAATACACCCGTTTATAATTTTAGCAAATTTGAAAGATGTGACAATTCAGAATTGGCTACAGAATGGAACCATATTGTATTAACCGCAAATTTGGTTGAAGACACAAAGCTTCAACAAGAATATTTAGATTATCATAAAACGCAGTTTGAGGAATGGCCTGAGGTAGCTCAGGGTTTTTGTAATGCCGATTTTCAACAATTACAAGTGTTTAAAAATGGACGCCAGTTAATGTTGATTATAAGTATTCCTAAAGGCAAAAGTTTAGATGAACTAAACCCGAAAACAACCCAAGATAATCCGCGTGTAAACGATTGGAATACACTCATGAAAAAATACCAAACAGGCATTAAAGGAACAAAACGAAATGAAACCTGGGTATTTTTAAATAAACTGAATTAGCCTAAATGAAACAAACCAACCATCAATTTTTCGACTTTCTAGACTTTAATACCGATTTATCTTTAGAAGAAGGAGTTTCTAGACTTTGGAAAGCTTGTAAACCGATTGATATTACTAAAAATGGACTAGGTGTGGTATTAACAGTACCATTTCAATGTCAATTATTGTCAAATGAAATTACATCAGATATATCTATTTCAAGAAAAAATTATAACGTCTTTTTACGAGCCTTTGGTGAAAAAATATTAAGAGTTAGTGTTGGTTTTGATAAAGAAATTTTAGAATCATCGCCCATGTTAGAGATGGCGGATGATATTAAAGAAATGACTTTGAATATTGAAAAATTCTCAAATGAATGGAAAGTTAAAGATGTAAACGGAACTTTACGTGCTGTTTTCGATTTATCAACACCAGAAATAGACCATTGGAGCGACTTACTGCCAGAACCAGAAGAGTCTATGAAAGCCACGTTTTATCCAGATGGAAAAAAGGCTATAACAGTTAGTGCTTACGACCAGTTTTTTCCAGGTAGAATGGACGCTATGTGTTTGTCGTTTGTAGAAACTCACGGGGAACCAAGTAAAGCATCAATCTCATTTCATGCTAAACCAGATGAAAAATTTGTAGGTACTGGTGAGCGTTTTAGTAAAATGGATTTGTCTGGAAACACGTTTCAGTTAAAAAATCAAGACGGACAAGGTGTAAATAATAAGAGAACTTATAAAAATATTCCGTTTTATCTGTCTAGCGAAATGTATGGGATGTTTTTGCACACCTCTACATATTGTAAATTTTCACTGGCTGATTTTTCAACAAGGTCGGTACAATTACTAGTTGAAGAGCCTGTTTTAGACATGTTTTTAATAGGAGAAGATTCACCAGATAAAATTATTTATCAATATAAAAAAATAACAGGATTTCCAACGATACCACCACTTTGGACTTATGGTGTATGGATGAGTAGAATGACTTATTTTTCTGAAGAAGAAGTTAATGAGATTTGTGATAGATTAAGAGTGGAAGATTATCCCTGTGATGTGATTCATTTAGATACGGGTTGGTTTAAAACCGATTGGCTTTGTGAATGGAAATTTAATTCTGAACGATTTCCAGATCCTACACGATTTGTTTCCAACTTAAAGAAAAATGGATATCGAGTAAGCTTATGGCAAATGCCGTATATTTCAGAAAAAGCAGAGCAATACGAAGAAGCTAAAGCAAATAATTATATAGGAGCTTTAAATGGCGAGCTTATACAAGGAGGTTCGAATTTTAGTAGTTTAGATTATGCGGGAACTATCGATTTTACATATCCAAAAGCGGTAGAATGGTATAAAGATTTATTACGAGAACTTTTAGATATGGGAGTTGCTTGTATAAAAACAGATTTCGGAGAGGAAATTCATTTAGATGCTAATTATCACAAGATGACTCCAGAGTCACTTAATAATTTATATGCTTTGTTATACCAAAAAGCAGCTTTTGAAGTAACCAAAGAAGTTACAGGAGAAGGTATTGTTTGGGCAAGAGCAGGATGGAGTGGTTGTCAGCGTTATCCAATTCATTGGGGTGGTGATGCCGCAGCATCTTGGGATGGTATGGCAGGTTCTTTAAAAGGTGGTTTACATTTAGGCTTGTCGGGTTTTGGTTTTTGGAGTCATGATGTGCCAGGGTTTCATGGTGTTCCTAATTTTATGAATTCGGTTATTCCAGACGATTTATATGTACGTTGGACCCAATTTGGGGTGTTTACTTCGCATATTCGTTACCATGGTACTTCTAAGAGGGAACCTTATTACTACCCAAATATTGCTACTACTGTTAGGAAATGGTGGAAACTACGTTATGCATTATTGCCTTATATTTTACAAGAAAGCGAAAAAACAACATCAACAGGATTTCCCGTTTTAAGAGCTTTATTAATGCATCATCCAGAAGATAATATGTGTTGGCATATTGATGATCAGTATTATTTTGGAGATGATTTTTTAGTGGCGCCCATAATGAATTCAGAAAATAAAAGAGATGTCTATTTACCTGCGGGTAATTGGGTTGATTTTTTTACTGGTAAAAAATTCGCGGGTGAAAAATGGCTTAAGAATGTTGAATTCCCTATGGAAGATATGCCTGTTTGGGTAAAACAAAATGCTATAATTCCAGTATATCCTGAAGCGGTAAACTGTACCGATGATATGGATTTAAAAAAGGCTATACCTATTAAAATAGATACAAATTTTTCAGGAATTTGGAAGCAATTAGATTTTATATAAAAGAAAATTAAAAACAAAATATAACAATTTAAAAAATAGAACAGATGAGTGCAGTTATAACTAATGAGCAATTAAATCAATTTCAAGAAGATGGTTTTTGCATTGTGAAAAATGTGATACCACAAGAACTTATTGAACGATTAAGAGGTGAATGCCAAAGATTCATAAAGGAGAAAGATGATGAAATGGACCGAAAAGGAGTCGAGGTGGATGAGATTAATCATAAAGGAAAAAGGTATTTCATAGCGCTACGTTATAAAGATAGTAAAACCATGCAAGACCTTATTTTTGGTAAAGAAATGGAGCAAATTACACGTAAAATTTTAGGAGACGATGTGTTTTTGTTTTTAGAGCAGTATGTGGTAAAAGCAGCCGATAAAGGAATGACGTTCTCATGGCATCAAGATTCTGGGTACCTAGATTTTGAGCACAAACCATATTTATCAATTTGGTGTCCTTTAGATGATGTAACTGAAGAAAACGGTACCGTATATTTATTACCTTACAAAGAAGCAGGAACCGATCATAGAATAGACCACGTTTTGCAAGAAGGTACTAACGATAAAATTGGATACTTTGGAGATAATCCTGGAGTTCCAGCAGTATTAAATGCAGGAGATGTTGCGTTATTTTCAAGCACTTGCTTTCACCGAAGTGGTTCTAATAAAACAAACAAATCAAGACGCGTATTGTTAATTCAATATTCCTCTGAACCTATCTTAAAAAGTACAGGTGAACCACTTTACTGGGCGGAACCATTTGTAAAAGCAGGAGAAAATGTTAATGCATTTGTATAAAATGTAAAAGTAACGCAGTTATATACTGCGTTTTTACATTTTAAATAAACCAACTAACCAAAATTATTAATTAGTTAAAAAGATATTATATTTAAAAAATGAATATATACGACCAATTAGATTTTCTTGATTTTGCTGTAGTAGGCATGTACCTTTTAGCATTAATCGGTATTGGAGCATGGATTGGATTCAGACAAAAAAGACCAGCGGACGAAAACTACTTTCTTGCAGGGAATTCATTAAACTGGACGAGTATAGGTTTTAACATGTGGGGCACCAATGTAGGGCCTTCTATGTTAATAGCATCGGCAAGTATTGGATATACTACAGGTATTGTAGCTGGTAATTTTTCTTGGTATGCGTTTATATTCATTTTTTTATTGGCAGTTGTTTTTGCACCAAGATATCTGGGTGCTAGAGTACAAACCTTACCAGAGTTTATGGGTAAGCGTTTTGGTAATTCAACGCAAAACATATTGGCTTGGTACACAATTGTAACTGTTTTATTAAGTTGGCTATCATTAACATTGTTTGCGGGTGGTATTTTAATTCAGCAGATACTTAATTTACCCATGTGGTTATCGGTAGTTATATTATTGCTAATCGCAGGTTTCTTTACCATGGCTGGCGGACTTAAAACCATAGCTTTCACTAATGTAATACAAATGGTATTATTAATAATTGTATCATTTTCATTAATGTGGGTCGGTTTAGATAAAGTTGGAGGTGTTAGTGCTTTAATTGAAAAAACACCTTCTAATTATTGGAATTTATTTTTACCTAGTGATGATGCTAATTATCCCTGGGTAGCGATACTGTTGGGTTATCCTATTATGGGTGTTTGGTTTTGGTGTACCGATCAATCTATGGTACAATCGGTATTAGGAGCTAAAAGCATTAAACAAGGTCAGTTAGGGGCTAACTTTACAGGTTGGCTTAAAATTATTGATGTGCCGTTGTTTATACTGCCTGGAATTATGTGCTTTATACTCTTCCCTAATTTAAGTAATCCAGATGAAGCTTATATGACTATGGTAACCGAGTTATTTCCAACTGGTATGAAAGGGTTGGTTATGGCGGTTCTTATTGCAGCATTAGTAAGTACTATTGATTCTGCTTTAAACGCATTAAGCACCGTTTTTACGATGGATATTTTTGTAAAAAAATTCCAACCAGATGCGAGTCAAAAGAAGATTGTTAAAGTAGGGCATTTGGTTACGGTATCAGGAGCCATCATTTCCATATTTATTACTATGGCAATAGATAGTATTAAAGGACTTAATTTATTTGATGTATTTCAATCAGTATTAGGTTTTATAGCGCCACCCATGTCGGTTGTATTTTTATTTGGTGTTTTATGGAAAAAAACGACTACGAAAGCGGCTAATAGTATTTTAATTTTTGGTACAATTCTTAGTTTAACGGTTGGTATTTTGTATCTGTGGGTATTTCCTAACGACCCAAGTGCGGGAGTTAAAATCTGGCCGCATTTTTTAATTTTATCTTTTTACATTTTCGTGTTTTTATCTATTATGATAGTGATTATTTCGTATTTAGATAAGAAAAGTAATTCGTATCAAAGCACGCTAAATTACACCAAAGCGAAACTCTCACCAAAAGTAAAGTTACTTTGGGGAACATTGATTTTAACAATGATTGCATTGTATTTATTTTTTAATGGACATTGATAATATCTAAGAGTTTTTGTAATCAGAATAAAAAATAATAATTCATTATGATAAAAAACACAAACGATGGTAGTAATAACTTACCATCTTTACGTATTGATTTAAACTACGGAACCTGTGAAGATTTACCTTTGTTTTCTACAGGACCAAAAGGGAGCGATAGAGAAAAGCATGAAGCAATTGCAAAAGCTGGTTTTGAAGGTGTTCAAGACGGTGATCCCGAACTTTGTAAAGAATTCAATTTACAATTAACAGCCCATGCAAGAGTTAATGACGTTGGCGATTTAAAAGATTTACTGCCTTTATGGAAATCCTTAAATTATAATTGTGCAACGGTGCATTTAGGTTGGGGCATGGAATCGGATGTTGAAATGGATGTTTTGGTTAATTATATCAAAGAATGTTCAGAAATGTTTGATATTCCTATTTACATTGAGACACATCGAGCTACCGTTACCCAAGATTTGTTTAGAACGGTGGAGTTAACAAAACGATTCTCCGAAGTACGTTTCAATGCCGATTTTTCACATTGGTACACAGGGCAAGAAATGGTGTATGGCGGTATAGAAAACAAATGGGATTTCATTCAGCCGATATTTGATCGTGTTCGATTTATACATGGCCGTATCGGGAATCCAGGTTGTATTCAGGTAGATATAACTGATGATAAAAACCTAAGTTATGTGGAGCATTTTAAAGAAATGTGGAAACGCTCTTTTTTAGGGTTTTTAAAATCAGCAAAACCAGGAGATTATATTTGTTTCACTGTTGAACTTTTAAAAGCAGAGATTTTTTATGCTAGAACAGTTCCAACTACAACTGCTGGTGAACTAGAAGAAGGCGATCGCTGGCAGCAAGCATTGTTATATAAACAAATGGTTGAGCGGTGTTGGGAGTCTGCTAACAAAGAATTTTATTCCAAATAGATTTCCAAAATTATAAAGCAAAAATATAATTTAGCTTTCTTTTGTTTTTTATTTTCTTCTTTTATTTGTTTTTAACAGGTAGGTACAGGATGGAAATGAAAGAGAGAATAGTCATTTTTACTGAAAATCATGAACTTTTATTATGTATAACAAATTATTAATGTCTAAATTACTTATAGCCATACTTCTGTTTTCTTCTTTTAACGTATTAGTACAAATTGAAAAAAACGAAGCTCCCTAAATTTGGTACTGGAGATTTTGAAGTTTGGTTGAGTAATAAAATGCAAGTAAGGTATACTGAGCGGGAAGCATTCTTTCTTCATTTCAGAAAAAAAGACAGTCATTATGTATTGGTGAAATTAAGAAAAAAAGATAGTTTTGACTTAAGCAAAGGAAATTGAAGGGTAGTCAAAATGCATTAAAAAATATAAATAAAATAAAAATGGAACAAAAAGAAGGAAGTTTAAAAAGTACAATCGCTGTATCGCTTACTAATTATCTTGATGCTGGCGCGATTGTGGCCGGTGCAAGCGGATTGTCTCTTTGGCAAAATTACCTCGGACTTAACGAAGGGCATCTTGGCTGGCTTAACGCCATCAGTGCTAATGCTTTTGGTGCAGCTATTGGTGCGATTGTTGGCGGTTTTCTTGCTGACAAATACGGACGAAAAACAATTTACACCTATAATATGCTTGTGTATATGTTGGGGATTGCAGTAATTATGTTCTCGGTCAATTTCTCAATGCTATTGACTGGTTTTCTGATCACAGGTATCTCGGTAGGAGCGGGTGTGCCTGCTTCGTGGACTTATATTTCCGAAAATTCTGAAGTGGGTAATCGCGGACGCAATATGGGTATTTCTCAGTTTGCCTGGGGAGTTGGTCCGACGATCATTTTATTATTAGGAATGTTGCTTGCTCCTGGTAAAGCGGATGCTGCAGCAGGTGCTTTATTCGGCTATGTAGAAAAAATTGCGACATTCTTTTTAGGAAACGATGTAAGTATTGAATCAGTCAATGTATTCAGCAGCCGTATTATTTTCGGCTCCTTGTTTATTGTAGCGTTTGTAGCATGGCTTTTGCAACGAAAACTCAACGAATCAAAAGACTGGGAAGATGCTCAGCTAGCTCAAGGGAATGAGAAACAACCGAGTGTTTTTGCTTCGTTCGGATTGCTTTTCAAAAACAAGGTAAATATTCGCACCATGATTTTTCTAGCTGGTATTTACGTTTCTTGGAACATGGTTGCTTCCGTGATGGGTTTCTTTCAACAACATATTTATGAAAATGCAGGTGGTCTTTCTAACGGAGAAGCGAATATGGTATCGGCAGTACAATGGATCGTGATTATTGCGGTAACTTATTTCGGCTTTGCGATGATAGTCGATAAAGTAAATCAGCGTCTGTTGTATTTTGTTGGCACATCGATTGGTATAGCGGCATGGTGTATTCTCATTTTTATTGGAATAAAAAATCATACTGCCTTATGGACTTTTACTATTCTTTGGGGTATTCACGCAGGTATCAGTGTACAAGCATTTTATGCGCTTTGGGCTTCGGAACTCTTTCCAGCTAAATATCGAGCAGGAGCGCAAGGGGTTATGTTCTTTGTAGTAAGAGCTGTAGCGGCCATATGGGGATTGGGATTTGTTCATATTTACGGAGAAAACGGAGAAGGATTTAACACTGCGGCCTACATTATGGTAGGATTGCTCATGATCGCGTTAATAATAGGAACTATTTGGACGCCTAAAACTCGCGGCAAAACATTGCAACAAATAACAGAAGAAAGATACGGAGACAATATTTAACACGGATTTTATATTATCATAAAAAATTAAACAAATGGGTAAACCTTTTTTACCGAACACCTCACATGCTTCAACTTGGATTTGGTATCCAGGCGATTTCGAAATTTGGTTGAGTAATAAAATGCAAGTAAGACGTACAGAACGCGAAGCGGTTTTTCCTCCGCTTTGGCAATATTATAGTCCTTATCCTTTGATTACCTTTCAAACAGAGGTTGATATTCCAGAAGAAGATGAAGTAAAAATTTACTCAGAAGGTACGTTTCAATTACTTGTAGATGATGTTCAAATCTATGGCGTACCCGAATCAATTACAATTCCATCTGGAAAGCACAAAATTTCCTTTAAAGTTTATAATCAAGAGGTATTGCCTGCTATTTATGTTGATGGCAAGTATGTGAAATCTAATGAAACCTGGATTGTAACCAATGAAGATAAACTTTGGATTGATGAGACAGGAAAAGCACAACAATCTGGAACGCCTTGGGTACCTGTTGGTTCTTGGAATTTTAATTCACCTGAGAATAAACCTTCCGAATTTCGTCTTACTACCGAACCTTGGAATGCTAAAAAAACAGAAAAAGTAGGCACTGGCGAGTTAGTAGATTTTGGTAAAGAAACATTTGGTTACATTAAAATTCACGGTTTAAAAGGAAAAGGCAAATTGTCACTATATTATGGAGAATCTCGTGAAGAAGCGCTAGATTCAGCCAAATGTGAAACATTGGACTATCTCCATTTCGATGGCAATCAGCCAGAAACTTATACACATGATAAATCCAAAGCATTCCGCTATGTTCAAGTACAAGCTGACGCAACAGTGGAATATGATTCCATATCGATGCTATATGAATATTTGCCATTAGAGTATCGTGGTGCATTTAAATCTTCAGATGAAGTATTGAATAAAATTTGGGATGTATCGGCTTATACCATGCACTTAACAACACGAGAGTTCTTTATTGACGGTATAAAACGTGATCGCTGGGTTTGGTCTGGTGATGCCTATCAAAGCTATTTAATGAATTATTATTTATTCTTTGATTCGTCATCTGTGGAACGAACATTGCTCGCCCTACGAGGGAAAGATCCCGTTACAGCGCATGTGAATATTATTATGGATTACTCGTTTTATTGGTTTGTAGGCATATACGATTATTATTTATATACAGGCGATACAGCTTTTATTAAAACGTTTTATCCACGAATGAAATCACTCATGGAATTTTGTTTAGGCAGAAGAAATGAAAATGGATTCTTAGAACCATTAGATGGTGATTGGGTTTTTATAGATTGGGCGGATGGCTTACCAAAAAAAGGAGAAGTTAGTTTTGAGCAAATGTTATTAGCAAGAAGTTTAGAAGCCATGGCTGTTAGTGCAGAAATTGCTGGTGAAAATGAAGATCAAAAACAATATCAAGAATTAGCAGATGATTTAAAAGAAAAATTGTTTGATGTGTTTTGGGATGAAGAAGAAGATGTCATGAAGCACCAGCGAATAGATGGTGAAATGCAAGATATTGTTACCAAATATGCCAATATGTTCGGCATCTTTTTTAATTATTTTAATGAAGAACAAAAAGAAAGTGTAAAGAACAAGGTATTACTTAATGATGATATTTTACAAATTACCACACCATATATGCGTTTTTATGAATTGGAAGCACTTTGTGCTATGGGAGAACAAAAATTTGTTTTAGATGAAATTCGTGATTATTGGGGAGGCATGTTAGAACTCGGCGCAACGTCTTTCTGGGAAAAATACGATCCAAAGCAAAGTGGTGGTGAACATTTAGAAATGTATGGTCGCCCTTATGGGAAAAGTTTGTGTCACGCTTGGGGCGCAAGTCCAATTTACTTATTTGGTAAATATTATTTAGGGGTAGAACCTACTGCTCCAGGATATTCTGAATATGTTGTAAAACCCAATTTAGGTGGTTTAAAATGGATAGAAGGCAAAGTGCCAACTCCAAATGGCTCGGTAGATGTTTATTGCAGTACTGATGAAATTAAAGTAAAAGCTTCAGAAGGCGAGGGTACTTTAATCATTCATAGTATAAGCAAACCTGAAATCAATTTAGTAGACATAAAATCATTGGGTTCTAATAAATATGAAATTAAAATAAAACCTAACACGCAATATTCAATTCAATACAAAGCACTATAATTTATAGCATGAACAAATTTATTTACAGATTATCTTTTCTTATATTTTTAGCAAATTTTGCAGTAATAGCACAAAACACAGAAACCCAAATTCAATATTTATCAGGGACTGGTTACCAAGACACCAAAGAGTGGGAGTTTAAAATTTCAGATGGAAGAAACAGTGGCGAATGGTCCACCATAAGCGTACCATCAGTTTGGGAGCAAGAAGGTTTTGGGAAGTACCAATACGGAATCAAATTTTATGGAAAACCTTTTCCTGAAGGTATTGCCGATGAAGTAGGAGAGTATAAATACACGTTTAAAGTACCTAAAGAATGGGAAAATAGAATAGTTAAAATTGTGTTCGATGGATCTATGACAGATACCCAAGTTAAAATAAATGGGTTGAAAGCAGGCTCCGAACATCAAGGGGCATTTTATCGGTTTAAACATGATATATCTGGACTTTTAAAATACGGAAAAGACAATGTTTTAGAAGTTACAGTGGCTAAAGAGTCAAAAAATGCGAGTGTTAATTTAGCGGAAAGACGCGCTGATTATTGGAATTTTGGAGGCATTTTTCGTCCTGTTTTTTTAGAAGCTTTACCTGCAAGTCATATCGATTATACGTCGTTAAGAGCTGAAGCTGATGGAACCTTTGAAGCAAATATTTTTTTAGGAAATGGGGCGTCTAATTTAAGAGCAGAAGCTACAATTTTTGATGAAAAAGGAAAAAAAATAGGAGAAACACTATCGGGAACTGTGGTTGCTGGTGGTGATAAAATTCATTTAGATGGAACGTTTAATAACGTTAAACAATGGACTGCCGAAACACCCAATTTGTACAAAGTAGCGATCAAACTTTTTAAAGATAAAACACTTTTACACGAGATATCTGAAACTATAGGATTCAGAACTATCGAGATTAGAAAAGGCGATGGTATTTACGTTAACGGACAGCGTGTATTAATGAAAGGAATTAACCGTCATAGTTTCTGGCCAGAATCAGGAAGAACCTTAAACAAAGAATTAAACTATGCCGATGTTCATTTAATGAAAGAAATGAACATGAATGCAGTGCGTTTATCACACTATCCACCAGATCCAGAATTCCTTCAAGCCTGCGATGAGTTAGGTTTATACGTGATGGACGAATTAGGCGGATGGCATGGTCATTACGACGATGCTATTGGTAAAAAGTTAGTGAAAGAAATGGTAACGCGCGATTTAAATCATCCAAGTATTATTTTCTGGTCTAACGGAAATGAAGGCGGTTGGAATACTAATTTAGATGACCAATTTGATATCTGGGATTTACAAAAACGTCCTGTGTTGCACCCACAACAAGAACATAATGGTGTTGAAACCATGCACTACCGTTCTTACGGTGAAACCTTAGAGTATTTTAGAGACGATAAAATTTTTATGCCTACTGAGTACCTTCACGGATTGTACGATGGTGGTCATGGAGCTGGTTTTGATGATTATTGGGAAGTGATGCGTAAGCATCCTAGAGGCGCAGGAGGCTACCTTTGGGTGTTTGCTGATGAAGGTATTGCACGTACCGATCAAGATGGACGGATAGATAATCAAGGAAACTATGGAGCTGATGGTATAGTTGGGCCACATCACGAAAAAGAAGGTAGCTTCTTTACTGTAAAAGAGGTTTGGTCTCCAGTAATGATTATGAATGCTTCAAAATTAGAAAAAGATTTTAACGGGACTTTCAAAATTGAAAACCGTTACGATTTTGCAAATACAAACACTTGTAAATTTGAATGGGAATTGGTGAGTTTTACATCGCCATTACAGGGTAAATCAGATCGTAAAACTATTAATAAAGGAACGGTTAAATCACCAACTATTTTACCTCATGGTAAGGGTGAATTAAATATAAATTTACCAAATAACTGGCAAAATGCCGATGTGTTGTACTTGAAAGTAACTAATGCGAAGGGGCATGAATTATGGACTTGGGATTATACCTGGGATAAACAAGTAGAAATAAAACAAGCAACATCAGGAACCATTGATTTAAAAGAAACAACAGGAAATTTTACTGTTACAGCAAATAAAACAGTGGTGAAAATTGATAAAATTTCTGGAAAGTTGATAGAAGTGCAACAAAACGGAAGCACTATCAGTTTAGCAAACGGTCCTAAAATAATGATAGCGCGCCGTGGTGATCGTACTTTAGATGGCACCATCAATCCAGAATTTTTAAAAGGAGAAGATCGAATCTATAAAGAGTTTGCATGTTGGGATGAAGAAGTGAATTGCTCTGAAAATCTATTGAATATTTCAGCAAAAAAAGATGGTAATTTGGTTGTTATTGAAGCAAATTACCATGGAATTCTTCAAAAAGTTGTTTGGACGATTGATTCTGACGGATTGATTCAATTAGATTATGAATACGAATATAATGGCGTTGTAGATTTAGCAGGAATGTACTTTGAGTATCCTGAAGAAAAGATGCAATCTAAAAAATGGTTAGGCGATGGGCCTTATCGTGTTTGGCAAAACCGTTTAAAAGGAACCACTTTAGATATTTGGGAAAATGATTATAACGATCCTATTCCAGGAGAATCGTTCAATTATCCAGAATTTAAAGGCTATTTCAATAACTGGAAATGGGCAGAATTTACCACTGCCGAAGGAAAAATTCACATAGAAAATAAAGAGACTAATACTTATCTAGGAGTGTATTCTCCTCGTGATGGTCGTGATGCATTATTGTACACCATTCCTAACACAGGAATTGCGGTGTTGGATGTTATTCCACCAGCAAGAAACAAAGTAAATACTACAGATTTAATAGGTCCCTCATCACAACCAAAATGGTTAAACGGACTTCAAAAACGTACGGTTTATTTAAAATTTAAGAAATAGTATAAAACAAATGCAAACTAAAACTGTTTTTGAAACTATAGCAGTATGTTTTATTCTTGTGTCTATTTTTTCTTGTACATCAAAAACAAAAAAAAGAGACATTACGAATGATGTGATGCAAGAGATTTATAAGGAAATTAAAACACCCTATAAATACGGTTTGATTATGGTGCCTACTGATGATTCATATAAAATGGATTGTCCGAGTATCTTTAGAAAAGATGATAAATGGTTTATGACGTATTTGATTTTTGAAGGTCGTGGTTATGAAACGTGGTTGGCAGAAAGTGATGATTTGTTAAACTGGAAACATCTTGGGAAAGTGATGTCATTTTCAAAAGACACCACGGAATGGGATGTGAATCAAAAAGCAGGGTATATTGCTTTACAAGACCCAACTTGGGGAGGTTCTTACGAATGGAAATCTTATGATGATAAATACTGGATGAGTTATTTTGGAGGAAATACTACAGGGTACGAAGCGGGTATTTTATCTATGGGAATGGCATATACAGAGGAGTTCCCAACGACACCTCACGAATTTAAACGTTTGCCAGAACCCGTTTTAAGACCAAATGATGATAAAGCAAAATGGTGGGATAATAGCACCATGTATAAAAGTTCTGTGATTAGAGATGTTAAGAAAGAAACAGGTCATGATTTTATCATGTATTACAATGCTCGTGGTGATAGTATAACCCCTGCCAAAGGCGCAGAACGTATCGCTATGGCAGTTTCAAATGATATGAGAAATTGGAAACGTTATGGAGATAAACCACTAATCAATCATCACAAAGGAATTTCAGGAGATGCGTATATTCAACGTATTAATGGTACTTGGGTGATGTTTTATTTTGGAGCATTTTGGACAGGTTGGGATCAAGGTGCTTTTAATCGATTTGCGGTATCTAACGATTTAATCCATTGGAAAGATTGGGAAGGAGAAGATTTAATTCAATCTTCAGAATCCTATGATAATATGTTTGCTCACAAATCTTTTGTTATAAAATACGATGGTATTGTATATCATTATTACTGCGCAGTTAATAAAGCAGGACAACGAGGCATTGCAGTGGCAACATCAAAAGATTTAGGTAAAAGCGATATCCATTTTGTAAAATTAGAAGATGAAAAACAATAGTATCATATTTTTTATTGCCTTAAGTATGGCAAGTTTAGTAAATGCACAAACGGTGACGGGCGAACCGGCTGGGATTCCCGAAACTCCTAAAAAATATAGTTATGCGCCTTGGGAAGATCCGTTGGTAACAAGCATTAACCGCCAACCTGCAAGAGCAACGGCCTATTCATATAAAACAGTAGAAGATGCTCTTGAAGGCAATCGTGAAAAAAGCCGATTCTTACTATTAAATGGTGAATGGGATTTTAAATATTCGGTAAACTTAGATCAAGCGCCTAAAGATTTTTATAAAAATGAAGTTTCTAATTGGGATAAAATAGAGGTGCCTTCAAACTGGGAATTAAAAGGCTATGACACCCCTATTTATAAAAGTGCGGTGTACCCATTTAGACCAATCAATCCGCCATTTGTGCCAAAAGACACGAATGGAATTGGCTCGTATCAGCATAAATTCAAAGTGCCAAAAGAATGGCAAAAAGATATGACCGTAACCTTACATTTTGGAGGTGTAAGTTCGGCGTTTCAAGTGTGGTTAAATGGTGATTTCTTAGGGTATGGAGAAGATAGTTGTTTGCCTTCAGAATTTAATATTTCGCCTTATTTAAAAGAAGGAGAGAACGTATTGTCAGTACAAGTTATTCGCTATAGTGATGGAGCTTATTTAGAAGATCAAGACCATTGGCGATTAAGTGGAATTCAGCGCGAAGTATTCATTATGGCAGAACCGAAATTACGAATCCAAGATTTCTTCTATCAAACTAAGTTGGATAAAAATTATGAAGATGCCGTGTTTCAATTACGTCCGAAATTAGAAAATTTGACAGGTGATACTATTAAAAATGCATCGTTTGAATTTCAAATTTATAATGATAAAAATGAAGCTTTATTTGAAAAACCAATAGATACGTTAGCTAAAAGTATTGTAAACGAAAGTTATCCACGTTTAGACAATGTACGTTTTGGGTTTTTTGAAAAAAAGATTCAAAATCCAAAAAAATGGAGTTCAGAAGAACCTAATTTGTATACGTTGGTATTAACTTTAAAAGATGAAAATGGTACTATTAGCGAAGTGAAATCTTGTAAAGTCGGTTTCCGTTCCATTGAGTTTTCTAAAGACAATGGAAAACTGTTAATTAACGGAAAAGAAACCTATATCTATGGTGTAAATCGTCACGATCACCACCCAGTTAGAGGAAAAGCGTTGACTCGAGAAGATATTGAAGATGATGTTAGAACTATAAAGCAGTTCAATTTCAATACAATTAGAACTAGCCATTATCCAAACGATCCTTATTTCTACGAATTATGTGATGCATATGGTATTATGGTTATGGACGAAGCTAACTTAGAAACGCATGGCTTGGGAGGCAGATTAAGTAATGATACCCAATGGACGAATGCCCATGTAGAACGTATGAGCCGTATGGTTGAGCGTGATAAAAATCATCCAAGTGTTATTATGTGGAGTTTAGGTAACGAATCTGGTAAAGGGCCAAATCACGCTGTTATGGCTGCTTGGACTCATGATTTTGATATTACAAGACCTGTTCACTACGAACCAGCACAAGGGAATCCTAGATTAGATGGTTATATTGATGAAAGAGATTCAAGATATCCAAGAACCGTAGATCATGCACATCGTTTTGAAAACCCGCAAGATGAATCGTATGTAGATATGGTGAGCCGTTTTTATCCAGGTGTTTTTACACCTCAGTATTTAGTCGATCTAAAAGCTGATATAAGACCCATTTTGTTTGTAGAATATTCACATTCTATGGGGAATTCTACAGGAAATTTGAAAGAGTTGTGGGATGAGTTTAGAAGATTACCAAGAATGATTGGTGGTTGTATTTGGGATTATAAAGATCAAGGACTACTAAAAGTAGATAAAAAAACAGGACAAGAATTTTACGCTTACGGTGGTGATTTTGGTGAAGTAAGACACGATGGGAATTTTTGCATTAACGGTATTGTCGCATCCGATGGGAGACCAAAAGCAGCTATGTACGAAAACAAGTGGGTATATCAACCTGCTACTTGTAATTTGGATGGAAACCAACTGACTATCAAAAACAGACAAGCAACACAATCTTTAGCGGCGTATATTCCTGTAATTCAAATTTTAGAGAATGGAACAGTTATAAAAGAAGAAGTTTTAACGCCTTTCGATTTAAAAGCAGGTAACAAAACAGTTTTAGATATCAAGAAGTATGTTCCTAAAATGAAAGCTGATGCAGAATACTTTGTGAACATGAGTTTCCAATTGCCGCATGATAAGTTGTGGGCTAAAAAAGGATTTACAGTTGCTTCCGATCAGTTTTTATTACAGGCTAAAGCAGAAGATAAATATACTTCAAAAAACTCAAAAGCAGTTTTAAAAATTTCGGAATCTAATGAAAATATTAAAGTTAGCGGTGACGCTTTTAATGTTTTAGTTGATAAAAATAATGGTGCTTTAAGTTCATATATCTTCAAAGGAAAAGAACAGGTTTTTGCGCCATTGTTACCAAATTTCACCAGACCGTTAACAGATAACGATCGTAAAGGTTGGAAACCACATAGAGTGTTAAAACAATGGTATGAAAACGAACCAAAATTAACGTCTGTAAAAACTGAGAAATCTGGAAATAATGTGTTAGTTATTTCTGATTATGAAGTGATTAAAGATAGTGCCCAAGTAACTATCTCTTATACTATAAAATCAGACGGAGTTATTAAAGTTAATTATCATTTAAAAGCTTCAGAAGGGTTACCTAATATTCCAAAAGTAGGTATGCAAATGGGGGTTCAAAATAAATTCAATCAAATGTCTTGGTATGGAAAAGGCGAGTTAGAAAATTACACAGATCGTAATCATGGGTTTCCTATTCAGCAATACGGTCTTCCATTAAAAGACTTTACAGAGCCTTATGTCATGCCTCAAGAAAATGGAAACAGAACGGATGTGAGATGGATGGCTTGTACAACTTCAAATAAAAATGAAGGTTTTTTAGTGGTTGGTTCACAACCACTAAGTATGAGTGTTTGGCCATATACACAAGAAAATTTAAACGAAGCGAAACATACTTTTGATTTGGTTGATGCTGGTTATTTAACCTTGAATATCGATTTAATTCAAATGGGAATTGGAGGGAATGATAGTTGGTCACCAGTTGGTGCACCTATGGAAAAATATCAAATTCCATCCAAAGATTATCAGTATGGTTTTTACATTGTGCCATTTCAGTTAAGTAAAAATGGAGTCGAAAAGACTCTTGAAAAGTTTAGTTATTAAATGAAAAGAACCATCCAATACTTATGTGTGTTTTTCATAGTGATAAATGTGTTTTCTTGCAAAAAATCGCAAGAAAATCAAACGTCCTATTTCGAGCCTACACAAGAAAGTGCACAATCATGGGTGTATTGGTATTGGATGAAAAGTGCGTATTCTAAGGAAGGTATTACAGCCGATTTAGAAGCCATGAAAAAGGCAGGCATTCGAGGCGCTTATTTAATGACCATTAAAGGACCAGATGAAGAACCATTAATTGATTCACCTATTTTGCAGTTAAGCAAAGAGTTTTGGGATATGGTGCATTGGGCATTAACCGAAGCCGATAGATTAGGTTTAAAAATTGCTTTTCATGCAGCCGATGGTTTTGCTGTGGCTGGTGGACCATGGATTACTCCGGAAATGTCTATGCAAAAAGTCGTTTGGGCTGATACTATTTTGGACGGGAATGACATTAAGAAATTAAAGTTGCCGCTTCCAAAGCATTATAAAGATTACTATGTAGATATTGCTACGTTTGCCATTTCAGTTAGTAATAGTTATAAAACATCATTAGAGATACAACCTGAAATAACTACTTCAATAAATAACTCAGACGTTTCTTTTTTAAGTGATAATTTAAAGGAGCAAACCCAATTTAAGTTGTCTGAACCTGGTTGGATTCAATATGAATTTAAGGAATCATTTACGTGTAAATCTATTCAAATAGAAACCAAAGGCAATAATTATCAAGCCCACAGGTTAATTGTTGAGGTTAGTAATGATGGTGAAAATTTTAAAAGTTTAGGGAGATTAGAAACACCGCGGTCTGGTTGGCAAGATACCGATGCTTTTTACACACATAGTCTAGCGTCTACTACGGCAAAGTTTTTTCGATTTGTTTACAATCCAGAAGGCTCAGAACCAGGAGCTGAAGATTTAGACATGGCTAAATGGAATCAAGGTTTAAAGGTTACTAAAATTATACTGTCTGGAGAGCCTTTGATAGATAACTATCAAGGAAAATCTGGAGCAGTTTGGAGAATTAGTCCAAAAACATCAGAATCAAAAATCACGAAAGAGGATTGTGTAGATACACAAAAGATGGTAAATATATCTCAATTTGTTGATAAAAAAGGCGTGTTAAATTGGAATGCTCCAAAAGGAAACTGGAAGATTATAAGGTTTGGTCACACATCTACAGGTCATGAAAATGCAACGGGAGGAGCGGGAAAAGGTTTAGAAGTAGATAAGTTTAACCCTGAGGCGATTCGATTTCAGTTAGATCATTGGTTTGGTGAAATGTTAAGAACAGCAGGTCCAGAATTAGCTTCTAGAGTGGTGGAAATTCTTCATTTAGATAGTTGGGAATGTGGTAGTCAAAATTGGTCGCCTGTTTTTCAAGCCGAGTTTAAAAAACGTAGAGGATACGATATTGTGAAGTATTTGCCAGTCATGGCAGGAATTCCGCTAGATGATATAGAAACTTCTGAAAATATTTTATACGATATCAGAAAAACCATTTCAGAATTAATTACCGATAATTTCTTTGCAACTTTAGCAGACGAAGCTAAAAAATCAGGTGTAAAATTTAGTTCAGAAAATGTAGCTCCAACGATGCCGAGTGATGGATTGTTACACTTTAAATACATCGATTATCCAAGTGGTGAATTTTGGTTAAAAAGCCCAACGCACGATAAACCAAACGATATGTTAGATGCTATTTCAGGTGGACATATATATGGAAAAGATATCATTCAAGCGGAAGCATTTACTCAGTTAAGAATGGATTGGGATGAACATCCAGGAAATTTAAAAACCTTGGCAGATAGAGATTATGCTTTAGGAATCAACCGATTTTTTTATCATGTTTTCGTGCACAATCCGTGGGTAGACAAAAAGCCAGGAATGACATTAGATGGCATTGGAACTTTTTTTCAACGCGATCAAACATGGTGGGGACCCGGAAAGGCTTTTTTTGATTATTGTCAACGCGTACAATTTCATTTGCAAAAAGGAAATCCTGTTATAGATTTTGCAGTATTTACTGGAGAAGAAATTCCATCAAGGTCGTTGTTGCCAGGTCGGTTAGTGCCATTCATTCCAAATGTTTTTGGTAAAGAAAGAGTTGCATCCGAAAAAGTACGCTTGGAGAATACAGGACAACCTTCAGCAAGAATGCCTAAAGAGGTTCGTTATTCTAAAAATAGTACTGATTTATCAAAATGGGTAAATGCATTAAATGGTTATAAATACGATTCATTTAATAGCGATGTGTTATTAAATGCTTATGTAAAGGATGGAAATGTAATCTTTTCAGAAAAAGTAGCGTATAAGTTTTTAATTTTTCCAGGGCAGACTAAAATGTCACCAAATAACATGATGTCTCTAGCTGTAGCTGAAAAAATGTTAGCATTGGTAAAAGACGGGGCAACTATTTTTGTAAATAAGAAACCAAATAGCATCCCAGGAAAACATAGTGATAAAGACAAACAAGTATGGCAAAAAGTAATTGATGAATTGTGGGGCGGACAAGGAGAATCACAATGGAAATTAGGTAAAGGGAAAGTAATTAAATTACCATATCTAGGAAATGATTTTTCAGAATTTGGAATTCAACCAGATGTTATTTTAGCAAAAAAGGATGCAAATACAATTGCTTGGGCACATCGAGAAACGGCTAACGAACACGTTTATTTTCTTTCAAATCAAGGAGAAGAAAAAAGACAGGTTGAGGTAGCGTTTAGGGTTTCAGGTAAAATACCCGAGTTATTTCATCCAATCACTAATAAAACAATGGGATTAAAAAACTGGAAGATTGAAAAAGGAAGAACCATTATTCCTTTGCAATTTGAAGCTAATGAATCTTATATTATTATATTTAAAGAAGCTACCAATAAAAAAGATTCATATGGAAATCAAAATTGGTCAGAATTTAAAACAGTTCAAACTTTAAATGAAGATTGGAGGCTTCAATTTGATAAAGAATTTCATGGACCAGCGAAACTTCTTGAAATAAATAAACTTTTCGATTGGAGTACGTCAACTAATGATAGTATAAAATATTACTCAGGAACTGCTAAATATTCCAAAACGTTCAATTGGAAAGAAGCTTCAACATATAATTTACACTTGCAATTTCAAGAAATTAATAATATTGCAAGTATCGAAATAAATGGAAAAAATTGTGGAACGCTATGGACATATCCATATCGAGTAAATATTTCTGAAGCTATTAAAAAAGGACAAAACACTCTCATTGTTAAGCTTACCAATACTTGGGCGAATAGATTAATAGGCGATCAAAAATTACTAGAAAAGGACCGATTAACATGGACGACAGCTCCGTTTAGATTAGAAGGAAACCCGTTGTTGAAATCGGGTTTGTTAGGAGATATTAAAATAGTAAAAGAACAAAAACAATAAAATGAAAAAACACTTTATTATAACCGTTTTATGTTTGCTGGGAAGTTTTCAAATACATGCAGAAATAAAATTACCAGCCTTGTTTACAGACAATATGATGTTACAACAAGACATGGAAGCACCTATTTGGGGATGGGCGAATAAAAATGAAAAAATCACCATTCAAACGTCATGGGATTCTAAAGTCTATGAAATAAAAACAGATAGCGATGGTAAATGGAAACTAAAAGTAAAAACGCCGAAAGCGGGATTTACAATTTATAGCATTACAGTTTCGCAGGGATCAGATTCAAAAACCATTAAAAACATTCTAATTGGTGAGGTTTGGTTATGTTCAGGACAATCCAACATGGAAATGCCTTTAAAAGGATTTACAGGGCAACCGGTTAAAGGTGGAAACGAAGCTATTGTGCATTCAACAAACCCGAATATTAGATTTATTAGTGTTCCTAGAGCTACCGTTTTAGAACCAAAAAATGATTTTGAGGGTAAATGGGAAGTAGCATCACCACGAACTACAGGTAATTTTAGTGCCACGGCTTGGTATTTTGGCTCGTTACTTCAAGAAGTATTGCAAATTCCTATTGGATTAGTTGAAGTGTCTTACGGAGGTTCTAATGCGGAGGCTTGGATGAATTCAGAAATGCTTAAAGATTTTAAAAATATTTCAATCCCTAAAAAGAAAGAAGATTTTAAAGAAGCCCCAAATCGTGAAGCAACCACGTTGTTTAATGGCATGCTATCACCAGTAATTGGTTACGGTATTAAAGGAGTTATTTGGTATCAAGGAGAATCGAATCGTGACAGACCTTTCGAATATAAAGATTTGTTTAAAAAAATGGTATCTTCTTGGAGAGGGTTATGGAATCAAGGTGAGTTTCCGTTTTATTTTGCACAAATTGCCCCATTTGATTATACACGATATCATCCAAATGATTATTTAGAAAAATATAATTCAGCGTATTTAAGAGAAGCACAATTAAAGGCTTCAAAAGAAATACCTAATTCAGGAATGGCTGTTTTAATGGATATCGGTGAAAAAGATAATATCCACCCAGTTGATAAATTAAAAGGAGGAAACCGTTTAGCATATTTAGCTTTGGCAAAAACTTATGGCATTCAAGGTTTTGAATATGAAAGCCCTGAGTTTAATGCGATGGAAATAAAAGGAAGTACTGTAACCGTCTCATTTAGTAATATACCAAATGGAATTACATCTTTTGGTGAAGAAGTAACTGGTTTCGAGATAGCTGGAAACGATAAAGTTTTTTATCCTGCTCAAACTGTTGTAAGAAGTAAATCGGTTATCATTTCTTCTCCAAGAGTAGAAAGTCCAGTAGCTGTCCGTTACTTATTTAAAGATTTTATAAACGCTGAAATTTTTAGCGTAGGAGGATTGCCCATGTCGTCTTTTAGAACGGATGATTGGTATAAAGAATAAATTTTGATTTAATTTTATAAAATGAAGTACTTAATAACTTGTCTGGTTTTGTTTTTATCGCTTTTTGTTAAAGCACAAATCCCAGTTCTTGAAAATTACAACCAAATTTGGACGATTCAAAGCAAAAATTCATCAGAATCCATGCCTTTAGGAGGTGGTGATATTGGAGTGAATGTTTGGGTAGAACAAGGCGATTTATATTTTTACTTTTCAAGAAGTGGCACGTTTGACGAGCATAATACATTGTTGAAACTAGGGCGTGTTAAAGTTCAGTTAGAACCCAATCCATTTAAAGATAATGAAGGCTTTCGTCAGGAATTAAAATTGAAAGATGGTTATGTCTCAGTTTCTCAAAACAATACCAAAATAAAACTTTGGGTAGATGTTTTTAGTCCAGTTATTCATTTAGATGCAGTGAGTGATGTTCCTGTAAACATGAAAGCTTCTTATGAAAGTTGGCGTTATAAAAATCGTGATGTTAAAGGGAAAGCAAATAATGCCAATTCCTATAAGTGGGCGCCACAAGGCGATATCATCACGTATCAAGATTCTATTTCATTTGAGAATAATGCTGTAAAATTTTATCATAAAAACCGAGAAAACACCGTTTTTGATGTGGTAGTAGAGCAACAAAAAATGGAATCGGTAAAAGATCAAATGATGAATCCGATAAAGAATCTAACTTTTGGGGGTATCATGAAAGGAAAAAATATGATGCCTGCAGGAACTTACGAAGGTGTTTATCAAGATACCGATTTTAAAGGTTTTAGTCTGAAAAGTGTTAAACCAAGTAAGAAGCATCAATTAGCATTGTTTTTGCATACGAAGCAAAATGAAAATATCAATTTGTGGAATGATGGATTACAGGATTTGGTATCTTCTTATAAATCCAAAGAAAAGAAAGCTGAAAAAAATACAACTACTTGGTGGAATAATTTCTGGAATAGAAGTTTTATTTATATTAAAAAGAATAATGTCACCGAAAAAGATTCCGTTTATCAAATTGGGCAAAACTATCAATTGTTTCGCTATATGTTAGGTTGCAATGCCTATGGCAAGTATCCAACTAAATTCAATGGTGGATTATTCACTTATGATCCAGTTTATGTAAAATCAGATTTACCATTTACTCCAGATTTTCGTAATTGGGGAGGTGGTACTATGACACAACAGAACCAACGTTTGGTGTATTTTCCTATGCTTAAAAGTGGTGATTTTGATATGATGGATTCGCAATTGGATTATTATTTGAGTTTGCAAAAGAATGCCGAGTTACGCAGCGAAGTCTACTGGAATCATAAAGGGGCTTCATTTACCGAACAATTAGAAAACTTTGGATTACCAAATCCAGCTGAATACGATTGGAAGCGACCTGCAGATTACGACCCAGGTATGCAACATAATGCATGGCTAGAATATCAATGGGATACCGTTTTTGAGTTTTGTAAAATGATGTTAGAGCAAAATGAGTATGTCAATAAAGATGTTAAAAAGTATAATGGTTTTATCTTAAGTTGTCTTCGTTTTTTTGATGAACACTACCAGTATTTAGCAAGAAAGCGTGGTAGAAAAACTCTAGATTCGAATGGTCATTTAGTACTGTATCCTGGCTCTGGTGTAGAAACTTATAAAATGTCTAACAATGCTAATAGTACCATTTCAGCTTTAAAAGTAATTTCAGAAAAGTTATTAAAAATATCTTCTAAAGATTTAACTCAAGAAGACATTGATTATATAAAAGATTTTCAAACACGAATTCCACCTTTAAATTTTAGAGAAATCAACCATCAAAAAGTCATTGCGCCTGCAAAGTCATGGGAACGTATAAATAATACAGAACCAGCTCAATTATACCCTGTGTTTCCTTGGGAATTATATGGTGTTGGAAAACCAGATTTGGAAGTTGCTCAAAACACCTACTTTTTAGATGAAGATGTAAAAAGATTTAGAAGCCATGTAGGATGGAAACAGGATAATATTTTTGCAGCTAGATTAGGTTTAACCGATGAAGCTGCTAAATATAATCTATTAAAAATGGCAGATTCAGGCAGACGATTTCCAGCGTTTTGGGGGCCAGGTTTTGATTGGGTTCCAGACCATAATTGGGGTGGTTCAGGTATGATTGGTATGCAAGATATGTTATTACAAGAAGCGGATGGTAAAATTCTGTTATTTCCTGCATGGCCAAAAGACTGGAATGTCCATTTTAAGTTACATGCGTCAAAAAATACAACGGTTGAAGCTGAACTTAAAAATGGAGCGGTTAACATTATAAAAGTTGTGCCAGAAGAAAGACGACAAGATGTTTTAAATATGTTAGAAATGACATCACAGGAAAAAATAAATTTAAATTAAATGAAACTTATAAAACACATATTAGGATGTTTACTGCTTTCTACAGCAGCACTATTAAACGTACAATGTCAAAGCAATAATAAAACAGAAAAGCAAACTGTAAAAGTAGATTTCGATTTTTCAGGAAGAAAATTACAAGAAGTTCATGATCCTAATTATGAATCATGGGTTATTGAAGAACAAACAGAAGTTGAAAAAACGTTCAATAATGTAAAAGTGAAATTAAAAGGTGCTTTTTCTTCAAATTGGTTCAAACTTGGAGTTAATGCACCACATTATAACAGATTAGGAGCTGATGGTTTAGTAACTAGTGATAGTTTAGAAATGATAATCAGCGGGCTGAAAGCAGGAAAACATTCTTTACTTACTTTCCATAATACATTTGATAAAATGGAAGCAAAAGTTTTTCCAGATATAAAAATTTATGTTAATGACAAGCTTACTGAAACGGTACAACCAACAAATAGAAAATTTTCAAAAATAGAAGCAGCAACGGCATATATTACTTTTAAAGCTGAAACAGACAAAGATGTTGTTATTCGATTTGTGATGGATTTAGATGCAGAGCATCAACGTTCAACCTTTTATATTTGGCAAATGGTCATTAATGGTTTTGAAATAGATACACCAGATATTAAAAAGCAAGCGCATACACCATTTCCAGAATCAAAAGATGAACATGTTGTATTTAATGGAGATTCAAAATTAAAATGGCAATCACCAAAAGGAACAGTGTCTCATAAATTATACTTTGGAACTAATGAGCAAGCGATTAAAAATGCAGATAAAAAAGCTTCAGAATTTAAAGGAGAGTTAACTGAAAATGAATTTGCTATAAATGATTTATACAGCATGACAACTTACTATTGGCGCGTTGATGAGGTTAATAAAAAGGGAGAAATAACCCAAGGGAATGTATGGTCGTTTAAACCTGCACAATTAGCATTTCCAGAAGCTGAAGGTTATGGGCGTTTTGCTATTGGTGGCCGTGGCGGTAAAGTTGTTGAAGTAACCAATTTAAATGATGATGGTCCAGGGAGTTTAAGAGATGCAGTAAATCAAGAAATTGGACCACGAACCATCGTTTTCAACGTTTCGGGAAATATAGAATTAAAATCAAGATTAGTTATCAATCAACCTTATATTACTGTTGCGGGACAAACAGCTCCTGGAGAAGGGGTTACAATTACAAGAGCGCCAGTGGGTTTAACAGGTAATGAAGGCATTGTTCGCTTTTTAAAAGTGAGAATAGGTTCAGGAACCACATATGATGGTATGGGGCTTACAGGTGCAAACCATAGTATTATAGACCATTGTTCGATTAGTTGGACCATAGATGAATCGTTTAGTTCCCGAGGTGCACATAATATAACATTGCAACGTACTCTAATATCTGAAGCTTTAAATCTTGCGGGTCACGATAAATATGGGTCAGGAGCCATGCACGGTTATGCAGCAACTATTGGTGGCGATATAGGAAGTTTTCATCATAATTTATTATCTCATAATTATGGGCGAAATTGGAGTTTAGGAGGCGGTTTAAATGGCGATGGTTATTACTCAGGTAAATTAGATCTTAGAAATAACGTAGTTTATAACTGGGGAAAACGAACCACAGATGGTGGAGCAAATGAAGTAAATTTTGTTAATAATTATTATAAACCAGGAGCAAGCACAAAATTCTTTTATGCATTAAAAGTTCAACACGAAGGTGTTGGTAAAGGGAAACAACAGTACTTTTTTGATGGAAATGTGATGCCAGGGTATTTTGATGAATCTTCACAAGAAAAAGGGAAAACAATCCAAATAAGTGAAGGAGCCATAGTCGATTTTGAAACCTTTGTAGAAAAACCATTCTTCGAGTCTTATGTCACTACACAATCTGCTAGTGCAGCTTATAAAAATGTATTATCTGATGTTGGTGCTAATCAACCATTTTTTGATAAACATGATACTCGTATTTTAGATGAAACTCTTAAAGGGACTTATACATATAAAGGAAGTAAAAGTGGGTTTCCTGGTATGATAGATACAGAAAAAGATGCTGGTGGATTTCCAGAGTATGCAAGTGAAACACGTCCTGAACATTGGGATACAGACCACGACGGTTTACCAAATTGGTGGGAGCAAGTTCATGGATTAAATGAAAATTCTGCTAAAGGTGATTTTTCAGAATCCAACTCAGATAATGACAAAGATGGTTTTACACAATTAGAAGATTATTTAAATTGGATGGCACAACCACATTATTTTATCAATTTAGGAGAACATATTGAATTGGATTTAATTGATTATTTTATGGGGTATGAATTAAATCCAGAATACAGTGTTTCAATTGTGGAAAATGGAAAAGTAGCATTAAATAAAGAAAAGCTTCAGTTTAAAACAGATAAAAAAGGATTAGCATCTTTTGTTATAAAAGTAAAAGACGCTGAAGGAGACTCGATGAGTCGTACAATAAATGTATATGTAAAATAAATTAATTATGAAAAAGAGCTTAGTTTTAATATGTGTATCACTGTCATTTAATAGTCTCGTTATTGGTCAAAACAAAGGTTTAGTAGCCAACTCCAACAGTCCTTATACCAAATTGCAAAGTCTAGATTTACAAGATGTAACATGGACGAATGGTTTTTGGAAAGAACAGTTTGATGTGGAAACCCAAAATACAATACCTTTTATGTGGGATTTATATCACAATGATTCTATTAGTCACGCGTATGCAAATTTTAAAATAGCTGCTGGGTTAATGAAGGGCAAGCATGCAGGACCTTCATTTCATGACGGCGATTTTTATAAAATATTAGAGGGAATGGCCTCAGCTTACGCAGTTACCAAAAACCCTGAGTTAAACAAGCAAATGGATGAAGCCATTGCTATGTTTACCAAAGTCCAAAGAGCCGATGGTTATATTAACACGCCAGTTTTAATTGAAGAACGTTGGGGTACTTTAGGTCCTGAAGAACTTAAAAAACAATTAGGTTTTGAGAAGTATAATATGGGGCATTTAATGACTTCAGCTTGTATACATTACAGAGCAACGGGTAAAACTAGCTTTTTAGAAGTTGCTAAAGGTGTTGCAGATTTTTTATATGATTTTTATAAAAAAGCATCACCAGAATTGGCACGAAATGCTATATGTCCATCACATTACATGGGTATTGTAGAAATGTATCGCACGGTTAAAGATCCACGTTATTTAGAACTAGCAAATAATTTAATAGATATTAGAGGCACTACAAATGATGGAACCGATGATAACCAAGATAGAATCCCGTTTAGAGAGCAAACAAATGCTATGGGTCATGCCGTAAGAGCTAATTATTTATATGCAGGTATAGCCGATTTATATGCTGAAACAGGCGAGGAAAAATTAATGGATAACCTTAAATCTATATGGGAAGATGTGGTGTACAGAAAAATGTATATTACAGGAGGCTGTGGTGCTTTATATGATGGTGTTTCTCCTGATGGAACTTCATATAACCCCAAAGATGTTCAAAAAATACATCAAGCCTACGGTAGGCCGTTTCAATTACCAAATGCTACAGCACACACTGAAACGTGCGCTAATATTGGAAATGTACTTTGGAATTGGCGCATGTTACAACTTACAGGAGATGCTAAATATACAGATGTTATGGAATTAGCACTTTACAATAGTGTACTATCTGGTATAAGTCTTGAAGGAACCGAGTTTTGTTATAACAATCCTTTAAATGTATCAGATAATTTACCTTTTAAACAACGATGGGGAAGCGAACGCGAAGGGTATATTGCATGGTCAAATTGTTGTGCACCAAATGTAACACGAACTTTGGCTCAGGTTAATAATTATGCTTATAATGTTTCAAAAGAAGGATTATATGTTAATTTGTATGGAAGCAATCATTTAAAAACAAAAACTTTAAAAGGAGAAAACATAGAAATAGAACAGCAAACCAATTACCCTTGGGATGGTAAAGTTGTTTTAAAAATCACAAAAGCACCAAAAGGAGATTATGCTATTTTATTAAGAATACCAGGATGGAGCCGAGGAGCAACAGTTTCTGTAAATAATGGTTTAATTCAAGAAGAAGTAGTTACGGGATCCTATACAAAACTTTCAAAAAAATGGAAAAAAGGTGATGTAATAGAACTTAATATACCTATGCCAGTAGAGTTGATGCAAGCAAATCCGTTGGTAGAAGAAACAAAAAATCAAGTAGCTGTAAAGCGTGGTCCCATTGTATATTGTTTAGAAACCGAAGACATATCTAAAAAAGTAGATATAAATACGATTGTATTGGATGTGAACTCTAATTTCACAACAGATAAAATAAATATTAATAATAGAGATTTCATTACTATCAAGGCAAAAGCGTTTTTAGATAGTGGTAATTGGGAGAAATCCTTATACCAACCAATTTCAATAAATAAACAACAGGTTGGAATAACTTTGGTGCCCTATTTTGCATGGGGAAATCGGTCAAAAGGTGAAATGACCGTTTGGATGCCGTATTAAATTAATTTAGTGATCCTTATTGTAAGTAAGCGCAACATTTAAAAACAGTAATTGTTTTTAATAAATTTAATAAATTTAATAAATATTTAAAAAAGTTCATTGCTTTATAGCAGTGAACTTTTTTTATGAAATAATATTTTAAGGGTAGAAAACACATTTACAAAATCGATCGCCGTTCAAAAATAGCACTTAAATATTATTAAATTAATAATCTTAGCATTTTAATAGTAGGTGTTCCGTAACCTGCTGTCATTAAATTAACTAACTAAATAATTAAACTAAACAAACAAGTATGAAAAAAACAATTACTAAAGCATGTGTTTTGTTGCTTTTTAGTCTTGTAAGCCTATCGGGCTTTGCGCAAGAGACAAATAGTAAGAAAGTTGTCACTGGAAAAGTGATAGATGAAACAGGTCTGCCTTTACCTGGTGTGAATATTATTGAAAAAGGAACTAATAATGGATTTGTTACTGACTTTGATGGGAAATATAGTCTTTCTGTAAAGTCTGGAGCTACATTACTATTTTCTTTCGTAGGAATGTTAGACAAAGAGATTGCTGTTAATGGACAAAGTGATATTAATGTCACGTTACAAGAGGATCTGCAGTCATTAGAAGAAGTCGTTGTAGTAGGATATGGTACTCAAAAACGAGAGGCTATTACAGGATCTGTTGCTACAGTAAATATGAGCGAGGTTGAAGATTTACCAGTAGGTAATTTAGGGTCAGCTCTTGTTGGTCGTGTTTTAGGTGTTAGTTTTGAAGGAGGTCAATCGAGACCAGGAGACGCAGCTAGAGTACAAATACGTAATCCTGAAAATTTCGCCAAAGATGGGGGTACAAATGAACCTCTATTTGTTATAGATGGCGTGCTTCAGGTAGATGCGGATACTGGATATAATGATGGCAGCTTATTTAATAGTTTAGATGCGTCTGAGGTAGAGAGTATTTCTTTTCTTAAAGATGCTTCTGCTGCTATCTATGGTGCTAGAGGTGCTCAAGGTGTTGTTTTGGTAACAACTAAAAGAGGTCGAAAAGGACCTGCGAAATTAAGCTATAGTGGTAACTATTCCATTGCAGACGAACCTTATCGCACTGAGGTTATGAGTGCGTATGAGTATGGACAATATTTTAATATTTTGAATGGACCTAACGGAGCTAATATTGCACCTACAGCTGGAAATTATCGTGAATACGTATTTAATCAAAATGAACTCGATTATTTTAAAACATTGAATTATACGCCTTTAGAGGATCAATGGTCATCTGCAGCTACACAAAGACATAATATTAGTGCATCTGGAGGTAGTGATACTGGAACTTATTATGCGGGCATTTCGTATTACACCCAAGAAGGTAACTTAGGAACTCAAGATTTTGATAGATGGACTTTTAGATCTTCGGCTGATATGAAAATAGCCAATGGTTTTAAAGTAGGTATTCAAGTGTCTGGTAATTTTTCATCTCAGAAAAATAGTTTTACTAAGTTGGGTTCTGCTGAAAACGGTGATTACGGAAATCTACTTAATAAGATACCTATTATACCCGATTATATAGATGGAAATCCTGTTCAGCTTCTAGGAGCAAATCAAGAAGGAGCAGATTTTCATTTTCCAGAAGTACAGAGGTTAAATAATTTAGCACTTACAGAAGGTAATAGAATAGGTGTAAACCTTAATGCTGAATACGAAATACCTTTCGTTAAAGGCTTAGTGTTGAAAGCTAGTTATGCTCGTAACGAATCAAAAGATAGGGCGTCTCAATTGGGGAACACATTTACTCTTTATAGATATTTAGGAGCTAATACTGATGATAGATATGTTTTATACCCAAGTGGGTCTGGTCCTTTAGGAACTAATGTGCTAGCACCAGGTAGCAATGGTATAAGAGTTCAAGATGAAAGTAATAGAATATTGATTGATAATACTACTAGGAGTACTGAGCAGATGAATGGTAGTATTTCTTATGATATAACTTTAGGGAAGCATAATATTTCTGCTTTACTTGCCGTAGAACGTGGAGAATCTTACTTTTTTAAAGATAGAGTAAGTAAAGAAGATGCTCAAGGATATTCTAATGGGCAACTTTGGAGTGCAACAGGAGATACAAGTAATACCTACACTTGGGCAGATGAAACAGCTGATTTAGGTTATGTAGGAAGATTAAATTATGCTTATGACGGTAAATATTATGGAGAATTTTTATATAGAAGTTCAGCATCTGCAAAATTTGCACCACAAAATTACTGGGGTGATTTTTATTCACTTTCAGGAGGATGGATTATATCAAAAGAAGCTTTTTGGAAATCTAACGTAGTAGATTATCTTAAATTTAGAGGTTCTGTTGGTCTTTTAGGTAAAGATAATGTTAAGCAATGGCAATGGTTACAAAGATATTCTGCTAGAACAGGTGAAGGTCCTGTTTTTGGATATAATGGTGATGAGACAGATGCTGTTAGAATGGGAACTGCAGCAAATTTTGATGTAAGATGGTCAAAGGAAGTAAAAACAAATTTTGGTTTTGAAGCTAGGCTATTAGATAACAGATTATCAACGTCTGTTGAAACCTATTATAATATAGGAACGGATATTCAGATAGGAAGAACTAAAGAGGTTCCTTTCTCAGTTGGAGGTCAGGTGCCTGCACAAAATTATGCCGCACAAGATGCTTGGGGTACGGAGATTTCTATTGGATGGAGTGACAAAATTGGAAAAGAATTCAGCTACGGTTTTACAATAAATACAAATTGGTATAATAGTAAAATGATTAAGGGTGACTTTCCCGAAGACGAATCAAATATTAGACCATGGGAATCAAGAAAAGGAGATACACGTAATGATTCACACAGATGGGGTTATGATTATCAAGGAATGTTTAAAACACAAGACGAAGCTAATCAATGGGTAGTAGATAATAAGATATCTCAAATGTTTGGGGTTAATACAGGTTATAATGCAACTACGGGTGTTTTTAACCCACTTCAAAATAATTTAAGGCCAGGTATGTTATATTATAAAGACATAAATGGTGCTTGGAATCCTACGACGCAATCGTTCGATGCGCCAAATGGTATTATTAATGATGATGATAGAGTTATACTACAAAAAGCTAGAAAGGGACCTGAAGGTTTTAATTCGGTTATACGTGTAGGATGGAAGAATTTTAGTCTAAACACTGTCTTACAAGTAGGGTGGAATAACTATTATGAAATAGACGGAACGGCTAGAAGCATGGTGCCAAAAAACAAAATACCTGAGAATTACGAAAATAGAAATGCTTTTTGGTCAGATATATACGATCCAAATCTAAATCCATCTGGTAAGTATCCGAACCCTTTCCATAAAGCTGTATACGATAGATCGTCAAGTTTTTGGAAAGTTGGTAATAGCATGAGTTATGTTGTGCGTAATATCAACTTAAGCTATACTGTGCCTAAAAATGTTGTAGAAAGGTTAAATCTAAGTAGTGTGAAACTAAATTTTGTTGGAATAAACCCATTTACAATATATAATCCATATAAAGATGTAGGTTTACCTGCGCCTGAAAATGGATCGTATGGTTCTGGTGGTACATATCCTACTTTAAGAACGTATTCTTTAGGATTAAGTGTAGGATTCTAATTAGGTTAAAACATTAAAAAATAAAAACATGAAAAATAATATAAAATTATATAGTGTGTTTGCAATCATAACCAGTTTGGTGCTAGGAAGTTGCAGTACAGATTTTATTGAAGAAAAAAGAGATTTGAGTTCTGTTACCAATGAAGTGTTTGAATACGAAGAATTGTCTAATCAATACGTAAATCAAATTTATTCATTGATTTTACCAGAGCATAATAAAAACATGATTATGTGGAGTAGAGCTGCTGATGATCATGATGGACCAGATATGTTTGGTAAAGCAACTGATGAAGGTTTTGGTGAAGTAGATATAAATAAAGTATACGCTGCAATTTCTTTCAATGAAGATCATTGCTTAAGATCTATAGGTGTAAAATCAACGACTAGTTATAGTAATAGTACTTGGTCAAGAATTAGGATGATGAATACGTATTTTGATCAAGTTGATAAATTTTCTGGACTTACAGAAAAATTTAAAGACCAGATTAAAGGGCAAATATATTATTGGAGAGCGTGGCAATATTTTGAACTAGTTAAATTATACGGAGGTATTCCATTAGTTTTAACAGCGCAAGACCCTGTTATTATTGAAGGAACAGATTCAGGTTTACAAGTGCCTAGAAGTTCAACTTCAGCTAGTATAGATCAAATTGTTGCGGATTTAGATATGGCACAAACTCTTTTAAATCAAGGAAGGCCTTATGATGCAGAAGGAAAAGATTATGGTAGAATTACAGCTGCAGGTGCAGCGGCTTTGAAAGGACGTGTTTTATTAACCTGGGCAAGTCCTCAATTTAATAGAAATGATGATCAGGCAAGATGGCAACGTGCTTATGATGCTTGTTTAGATGCAAAAAATATTTGTGATGCTGCTGGCAAAGGACTTCATCCAAATTGGAGAACAATGTGGTTTGATGGTAATGATAATGTAGAGGCTATTATTGCTTATAATTTTAATACTAAGCAAAGTGGTTCAGTACAAAAAAATAACGCCACAGAAAGATTTTCTCGTCCTAAAGATTTAGGAGCTTCTGGAGGAAATGCTCCTACAAAACAAATTGTGGATGCTTTTCCTATGAAAGATGGAACACCTTATGATACAGATGGGGATCTTACTGATTTTTATAAAGATAGAGATCCAAGATTTTATCACTCATTTGCATACAATGGTTCTGTTTGGCCTTACAAAGAAAATAGTTCATATACACAATGGACATACCGTTGGAACAGCGCAACAGCAGGCACTTTAAATAAATCTACAGAGAATAACCCGAATGCATCAGGTATCTATTTAAAAAAATTCACAAATCCTAATACGAGTGAATTGGATGGATTTAGATATGTAGAAACAAGTTATTTAGAATTCCGTTATGCTGAAGTATTATTAAATTTAGCTGAGGCTGCCATTGGTATAAATAAATTACCAGAAGGGAAAGGGTATGTTAGACAAATTAGACAAAGAGCAGGTATAGAAGCTGGAACTAAAGATTATGGTTTATCTACCGTATCTTCAAGAGATCAACATTTTGCTATGTGTATAAATGAAAGAAAGGTTGAGTTTGCTTATGAAAATAAACGTTTTGAAGATTTAAGACGTTGGTTATTGTATGATGATACTTATGGTACTGTAACAAGATTAGGTCAAGAAGATATTAATGGTTCTAGAAGACAAGGATACTATACAGTTGCAGTAAATGCAAATGGTACGGAATACATTGGTACTGCAGATCCATTTAAAGAAACAATAGTAAATAACGTCGTGGTTCCCCCAGGTATTATGGATAGATATGCTCAACCGGCAGACTATCCTTCTGGAGTAACAACTTATGAAGAATATGTTGATTATTTATATGACAATCATTTAAAAGTAATTGTAAGAGATGATCTTGAAAAAGACGCAGCTTGGGAGTTCTCATGGTATAAAGAATATTATTTCTTTGGAATATATGAGAATTTATACAATGACAATGCTTATTTAGAGCAAACCCAAGGATGGGGAGGTAATTTCAATCCTCTTAATTAGTATTTGATTATTGACTCAAATAAACAATCATTTAGAATACTTAAAAAAGTATCTTAAGTTCCTAATTCCAGTAATTGAAGATGCTTTAATATAATATATTCAATTATTTAATAATTAACTTAAAATTAAAATTATGAAAAATTTAATTAGTAATATGACATCAAAGGTTTTAACCTTATTGTGTTTTATAGTATTTTTTATTTCTTCTGTAACAAGTGTATTTGCCCAAGGTGAGGTTTATTGGCAGCCACCATCCAGTGGTAATTATGATGATTGGACTATCACTTTTATAGGAACTGATCAGTATGGAGATCCATATGATGCTTATGTATTTAATGTTGATTCAGATGATGCTGATGAAGGAGAACTTTATGGTATTGCAGAGGGAACATATGATGTTCATATAGAAGGACCTACTTATTGGGGGCATTCGTTCGAAATAACATATGATTCGGGTGGGTATAGTTCTAATTGGTACTACTTTCATAATACGGAGTATACCATAGAGAATTTTATAGTTGATGATACGGGAGGATCTTCAATTTGGATAGATCTAGTTCATTAATTATAGTTTATGCTTGATGTTTTGATAAGCCATAAGCTTTAAAAGAGTGTTTTAGTTAACTAAGATTATTAAAAAAATCACCTGTATTTATAAACTAAATACAGGTGAATTTTTTTAATAATTATTGAATCATTCCAAAATGTTTTCAGATTCAAGTTGTTTCTTTAGACCAGAAAAATGTAATTCAAAAAACAAGTTAGTATATATGAAAAAATTTAATTGTATTTTATTTATTTTACTTCTATGTGTATTTAAATCTTATGCTCAATACCCAAAGCTAACTGCTGAAGATAGAGCACAAGAAGAAGCGATAAAAGTTGAAGCTTATAAGCATTCAGACGAGGCTTGGGAAAAAGCAAAAATAATAGTAGAAAAAGAAGCCAAAGAAGGTAAGCCTTATATTCCTTGGGCAGGTAGACCAACTGATTTACCACAAGCCGAAATCCCTGCTTTCCCAGGAGCTGAAGGTGGAGGCATGTATACCTTTGGAGGTCGTGGTGGTAGCGTTTATACAGTTACTAGTTTAGAAGATTTAGGCCCGGGGACTTTGCGTGAAGCTTGCGAAAAAGGAGGTGCCAGGATTATAGTATTTAATGTTTCTGGGATAATAAAACTAAAAACACCTTTGATTATTCGTGCACCATACATCACTATTGCTGGTCAAACAGCACCAGGAGATGGTATTTGTGTTGCAGGAGAAACGGTTTGGATAGATACACACGATGTCATCATTCGTCACATGCGTTTCCGTAGAGGGGAAACTTTTGTAGGTAGGAGAGATGATGCTATTGGAGGAAACCCCGTTGGAAATATCATGATAGATCATGTTTCTGCAACTTGGGGATTGGATGAAAATATGTCTATTTACAGACATATGTTTAGTCCTGGAGCCGATTATAAAGATGAAAAATTACCAACCGTAAATATTACGATTCAAAACAGTTTGTTTGGCGAAGCTTTAGACACTTATAATCATTCATTTGGAAGTACTTTAGGTGGTGAAAATTGTGCTTTTATTAGAAACATGTGGGCAAATAATGCTGGTAGAAATCCATCTATAGGGTGGAATGGTATTTTTAATTTTGTGAATAATGTGGTGTTTAATTGGGTTCATAGATCGGTTGATGGAGGCGATTATACGGCTAAATATAATATCATTAATAATTATTTCAAACCAGGACCTTTAACTGATTTGGAGGACCCGATAAGTTATCGAATATTAAAACCAGAATCAGGTAGAAGTAAATTAGACTATTTAGAGTTTGGAAGCGCTTATGTGAGTGGTAATATTGTAGAAAATAATGAGAGAATTTCTAAAAATAACTGGGATGGTGGTGTTCAAATGGAAAACAAAAAAGGTGTTTTAATGAATTTGGAAGAGGCTAATACCTATTTTCCATCCATGAAAGCAGCTAAACCCATGCCCATGCCTTGGTTTAGAACTATTTTGGATGCAGACAAAGCTTACGATTTTGTGTTAAATAATGTGGGTGCAACATTTCCAACAAGAGATGCTGTAGATGCTAGAATTGTAAGAACTGTTAAAACAGGCAAACCAGAATATGTTAAAGATTTAGATCCAAATTCTTTTTATCAATTTGAACACCGACGTTTATCTGCCGATTCTTATAAAAAAGGAATTATTACAGACATTTCACAAGTAGGAGGTTATCCAGAATATAAAGGGAAGCCCTATATAGACTCCGATAAAGATGGAATTCCAGATGTTTGGGAGAAAAAAAATGGACTGAATCCAAATGATGCGTCAGATGCTATTATAGATTCAGATAATGATGGTTACACGAATATTGAAGAGTATATAAATGGTTCAGATCTAAAACGAAAAACAGATTGGACCGATTTAAAAAATAACAAAGAGACTTTAATCAAACCATTGATAAATTAATTGAATCCCAACGGATTCGAAACCTTAAAAACTAAAGAATGTCAGTTAAAAGATGGAGTATGTACATGATGCTGTTTGTTTCAATAGCCACATGTAAAGTAAATGCACAACAACATTTAGACCCAGAGTACATAAAAGTAACTAATGAGCGTGCATCTAAAATTGTAGAAAAGTTAGAACTATCTAACCCAGAAAAGGAACAGGCTGTAACCACTATAATAGCCCAGCAATATCGGAATTTAAGTAAAATTCATGATGAAAGAGATTCTAAAATAGAAGCAGTAAAAAACAGTGATTTATCTAAAGATCAGCAATCAAAAGAAATAGGTAAATTAAAGTCTAAAGCTGATAAGTTGGTAAGTAAGCTGCATAAATCATATTTAAAGTCATTAAATAAGCAATTATCAGAAGATAAAGTAAGTGGAGTTAAAGACGGTATGACGTATGGTGTTTTGCCGCTTACTTATGCAGGTTATTTAGATATGCTTCCAAACCTTACCGAAAAGCAAAAAAAAATGATTTACGATAATTTAATAGAAGCTAGAGAGCATGCTATAGATGGAGGTTCTTCAAAAGAGAAGCATGCGTGGTTTGGTAAATTTAAAGGAAGAATAAATAATAATTTGTCTGCTGATGGATATGATTTACATAAAGAAAGTAAAGATTGGCACGAACGCGTTAAAAAACGAGAAAAAAACAAACTATAGAATGAACTTTCAATTTCAATAAAATAGTTCTACATAAATTAAAATAATATATTATCATGCACTACACAAATAAAAAGGCTATACTAAAAAGTATCCTTGTAATGGCTTCTTTTTGTTCAATTACTCAATATACTTATGCACAGTATCCTACAATTCCAGATGAACTTCAAGCAAAAACAGATGCCGTTTTAGCAAAAGAAGACCAGAGGTTACAAGACATTTGGGAAAGTAATTATCATATAATTGAAGAAGAAGCATTATTAGGACGCCCCTATACACCATGGGCATCCTATCCTAAAGAACTCATGCAAGCAGACATTCCTGCGTTCCCAGGAGCTCAAGGAGGAGGTGCTTTTACTCAAGGAGGTAGAGGTGGAAAAATATTTGTCGTTACTAGTTTAGAAGATAGTGGTAAAGGAACTTTTAGAGAAGCTGTGGAAGCAGTAGGAGCTAGAACTATTGTGTTTAATATTTCAGGAATTATTCGGTTAAAAAAACCGCTTAACATGCGAGCTCCTTATGTAACCATTGCAGGTCAAACCGCTCCAGGTGATGGGGTTTGTATCGCAGGAGAAACCTTCAGTGTCGATACACATGATGTTATTATTAGACACATGCGTTTTAGAAGAGGGGAAACCGATGTTACCAGAAGAGATGATGCTGTTGGTGGTAATGTAGTAGGAAATTTTATTATGGATCATTGTTCCACAAGTTGGGGTTTGGACGAAAATATGTCTATGTACCGACACATGTATAAAGCTAATGAAAAGTCCGAGCGCCAAAAATTACCATCATCTAATGTTACGATTCAAAATAGTATTTCATCTGAAGCTTTAGATACCTATAATCATTCTTTTGGGAGTACTATTGGAGGTCATAATAGTACCTTTATGAGAAATTTGTGGGCTGATAATACAGGTAGAAATTGTTCAAACGGTATGAGTGGCGATTTTAATTTTGTAAATAATGTGGTGTTTAATTGGTGGCATCGTACTATTGATGGAGGTGACCAAAGTTCTATGTTTAATATTATTAATAATTACTTTAAACCAGGTCCCATTACACCAACAGATAAGCCAATTCGTTACAGAATTTTAAAACCAGAAACAGGTTATTATGTTCCTAAAACCTATGGACGCGCTTATGTTTCAGGTAATTTTATGGTCGGTTCACCAGAGGTTACTGCCAACAACTGGAACGGAGGTGTTCAAGTTGAAGAAAAAGCATTAGCTTATATAAAACAAGCAAAACCATTTAGAATGCCTCAGTTTCCTATTATGAAAGCTGAAGAAGCTTACGAATTTGTTTTAAATAATGTTGGTGCAACATTGCCTAAAAGAGATGCGGTTGATACGCGTATTATCAAACAGGTTAGAACAGGGAAAATAGAATATAAAGAAGGATTGGAGAACACTATTGGTAGCGAGTTTATTAAAAGAAGGTTACCTGCGGATTCATATAAACAAGGTATTATAACCAGTCCAGACCAAGTAGGAGGTTATCCAGATTACAAAGGAAAACCTTATAAAGATTCTGATAATGATGGGATGTCTGATGCTTGGGAAAAGAAATATGGTTTAAACCCTAAAGACGCTTCTGATGCTAATAAAGATTTGAATGGTGATGGCTATACTAATATTGAAAAATATATCAATGGTATCGATCCAACTAAGAAAGTGGATTGGACTAAACCTGATAATAATATCGACACATTAGCGAAATTACAAAACGGAATATTACAATAATATCAACATAATAGTAATAGTTAATATTGCTTGAAAATGTATTTTACCTCCTTGAAAACATGATTTTTAATAAAAAATATAAACTCATTTTATCAAGTATAGCCTTGTTTTTTATAATAAATGTTGGGCATGCACAAAGTAAGCATTCAGACATTGTAAAAAATAAAAAAGGAAGCATTACACATGTAGCCGATAGTTTAGGGAATCAAATCCCCGATTTTTCATATGCAGGGTATATGGCGTCTGAAAAAGCCATCCCTCAGGTTGAAGCTAGAATTTTTGTGCCCCATCAAACGGATGATGCCACTCAAAAAATACAAGCAGCCATTAATTATGTGGGGAGTTTAAAACCTAATGCTTCTGGTTTTAGAGGTGCTGTTCTTTTAGATAAAGGGACTTTTAAAATAAGTGGTAGCTTATATATTAATAAATCGGGTGTTATTTTAAGAGGAAGCGGAAACGCAGATAATGAAACCCTACTTTTAGGAACTGGAATAGACCGAGAAGCATTAATTAGAGTTTTAGGAGTTGATGATAGAAAATATGCAGATACGTTAGGTTTTAGTACTACTTACACGCCACTGGGCACTCGGAAAATTCAATTAAAAAACACATCTAAATTAAAAGTCTCTGATGAAATAATTATTGTTAAGCCTTTAACCGATAATTGGATTAAAGAATTAGAAATGGAAGAGTTTGGAGGTGAAACAGGTTGGATTGGTTGGAAAACTAGAGATTGGGATATAACATGGAATCGTATCGTCACTAATAGCAACGGAAGTGAAGTAACGCTGAATGCGCCATTAACCATGGCTTTGGAAGATGTCTATGGAAAAGCAGAAGTGATTAAATATACATGGGAAGGTAGAATAGAAAATGTTGGCGTTGAAAACCTAACAATGAAATCGACCTATAATGCATCTAACCTTAAAGATGAGCAACACCGTTGGTTTGGTATTACTATGGAAAATGTGAAAAACGCTTGGGTACGTCAAGTCCACTTTAGGCATTTTGCAGGTGGAGCAGTTTCTCTATTAAAATCATCACAACAAATTACAGTTGAAGATTGTATCTCCACAGAACCCATTTCAGAAATTGCTTCTTTCAGACGTCACACATTTTATACTGAAGGCCAACAAACGTTGTTTCAACGTTGTTATTCAGAATATGGTTATCATGATTTTGCAGTAGGTGGTTATGGTACAACAGGTCCAAATGCTTTTGTACAGTGTGAATCGTTTATGCCTTATAGTAATAGTGGTGCGATTGGTAGTTGGGCAACAGGTGTCTTATTTGATATAGCATACATTGATGGAGATGCTCTAAGTTATAATAATAGAGAACAAAATGGTAGGGGCGCAGGTTGGACAGCAGCCAATAGTGTAATTTGGGAATCTTCAGCTTCAAAAATAGAATGTTACAATCCGCCAACAGCTCAAAATTGGGCTTTTGGTGTTTGGGGACAGTTTGCAGGAAATGGTCATTGGAAAGATGTTAACAATCATATAAGTCCGAGAAGTTTGTTTTACGCACAGTTAGAAAATAGATTAGAGCAACTTCCTGTAAATCCATATGTATTTGATTTAGGTACAGAACCATCCACCAGTCCTACACTTGAACAAGCCGCAGAACTTACAACAGAAGCTTTAAATCCAATGAAAGGTTTGACAGAGTGGATTCAAGAAGTTTCAAAGTTGAATAAGATTACTATCAATACATCTAATATTAAATCTATTGATGATTTAAAGTTGAAATCGTTACACGAAAGTGAAAATAGTAAAATAGCCAAAGTGAAAATTGAAAATGGTAGACTTACACTTAAAGGACAAGTGATTACTGGTGAACAAAGAAATGTTATGTGGTGGCGTGGTAGTTTAAAAGATCATGATGTTAAGAATGCATCTGATCATATAACTAGATTCGCTCCTGGTAGAACAGGTAAAGGGTTTACAGATAATTTAAAGGATGTTGTAGAGTCTTTCAAAAAAGAGAATGTTATTGCTTTAGATCACAATTATGGATTATGGTATGATCGGCGAATGGACGACCATGAACGTATTCGTAGAATAGATGCCGACGTTTGGCCTCCGTTTTACGAGCAACCTTTCGCTAGAACTGGCAAAGGCTTGGCTTGGGATCATTTAAGTAAGTACGATTTAACAAAATACAACGATTGGTATTGGTACCGTTTGGGACATTTTGCAGATTTAGCAGAACCTAATGGGCAATTATTAATTAATCAGCAATATTTTCAGCATAATATCATTGAAGCAGGAGCACATTGGTCGAGTTCACCTTGGCGTGCTGCTAATAATATAAATAAAACAGAATTTCCAGAGCCAGTGCCCTATGCAGGTGATAAGCGTATTTTTATGGCAGAACAGTTTTACGATATTTCAAACGAAAGCAGAAGAAAGCTGCACCAAGGGTTTATAAGGAAATCATTAGACAATTTTCAAGAAAACAGTAATGTCATTCAATTAACAAGTGCCGAATATACTGGCCCACTTCATTTTATGGAATTTTGGTTAGATGAAGCTCAGAAATGGAAAAAAGAAACTGGTAAAACGGGTATTATTGGCTTAAGTGCAACCAAAGATGTTCAAGACGCTATTTTGAAGGATGCGAAGCGTAACCAAACAGTCGATTTAATTGATATTCGTTATTGGCATTATAGAGAAGACGGAAGTGTTTATGCACCCGAAGGTGGAAAAAATTTAGCACCACGCCAGCATGCACGTAAAATGAGTGTAGGTAAAGAAACCGAAGAACAGGTTTACAGAGCGGTTAGTGAGTATCGAGAAAAATATCCAAACAAAGTAGTGTTGTATTCAACCAACGGATCTTCAAAATTTGGATGGCCTGTGTTAATGGCAGGTGGTTCGTTAGCTAATATTCCCAATATAAATATATCGGGTTTTTACGAGTCTTTATCAAAAATGAAAATCAATTCTAACACCAATTTTAATAGTAAGTCTTGGACTTTACAAAATGAAGGCGAATCGTATTTGCTTTATTTAAAAGACATAAAAACTGTAGAAGTAGATTTATCAAGTTTCAAAGGGAATTATGAGGTGTTTTGGATTGATCCATCAAATGGGCAGGTGGTTTCTAAAAAAATAATCCAAGGAAAAACAAAACAAACACTTATAGCTCCGTCAGAACATATAAAAGTGGTATATATTAAAAAGAAATAAATCTTATGTCACCCTCAATCGACAAAATAAGCACCTATATATGAGTATACGCTTAAAAAAATAAAAAAATAGTTAATAAATAAAATTCCCAACTAATGACTAAAAAAAGAAAACCCTTTAAATTTTTTATTGCTACTAGTTTAGTGGTGTTAATGATTTCATGTAAAGATTCTAAAAAAGAAAATGTTGAACCACCAGTAATAGAGGGCATGTCTAAACTTCAAGTATCTAGTGACGGACATTATTTTCAAACTGAAGACGGTAAACCCTTTTTCTGGTTAGGTGATACAGGATGGTTAACCTTCAAAAAATTAAATAGAGACGAGATTAAAACATACTTTTTGGATAGAAAAGAAAAAGGCTATAATGTGATTCAAATAATGACCATGCATTCTGAAGAAATGGTGAATGTTTATGGAGATTCGGCTGTGGTGAATAAAGACGTGTCAAAGCCTTTAGTAACAGAGGGTAATAATTTTGAAAACCCAGAGGAATATGATTTTTGGGATCATGTAGATTACGCATTAGATGTTGCCGAAGAAAACGATTTGTATTTAGGTATGGTACCTATTTGGGGTACATCGGTTAAAGGTGGAAAAGTAAATTTAGAGCAGGCAAAGGCGTATGCCACCTTTTTAGGAGATAGATTTAAAGATAGAAAAAATATCGTTTGGTTGAATGGAGGTGATACGCCTGGTGAGCAAAATATGGAGATTTGGAATGCCATAGGAAGCATTCTTAAATCGAAAAATCCAGATTGCTTAGTAACCTTTCACCCGTTCGGACGTACAGATTCTTCAGATAATTACCATAATGAAAATTGGTTAGATTTTAATATGTTTCAATCGGGTCACAGACGTTACGACCAAGAAACGGAAGGTAAAATGTATGCTCAAGATAACTACAAATATGTGAATGTAGATTTCAATTTAAAGCCTACAAAACCAACTATAGATGGCGAACCATCGTACGAAGGTATTCCACAAGGTTTACATGATACTTTACAACCACTTTGGAATGATAATGATTTACGTCGTTATGCCTATTGGTCTGTTTTTGCAGGAGCTGCAGGATTTACTTATGGCAATAATCATGTAATGCAAATGCACGAAAATCATACTAAACCAGAAGGTTATGGAAGTGATAAGTATTGGTTGGATGCATTAAATGATCCAGGAGCAAAACAAATGCAATATGTTAAAAACTTAATATTAGATTACCCTTATTTTAAACGTATTCCAGATGAAAGTTTGGTTGCTAATCAAGGTGAAAAATACGATTATATAGCGGCTACTAGAGGAGAAGATTATGCATCGATTTACACTTACAACGGACGAAACATTTCTGTAAACATGGGTAAAATAAAAGGAACTGAAGTTGAAGCCTCTTGGTACAATCCTAAAAATGGAGAAACAACTAAAATAGGAACTTTTAAAAATGAAGGTGTTCAAGATTTTGATGCTTCGGGGGAACAAGTAGATGGCAACGATTGGGTTTTAATTTTAACTTCTAAGTAAAGTGTATTTTGACTATGAAAAAAGTATTTTTAGTAATATTTGTTAGTGTTTTAACATCATTTATATCGGTGAGTTCAGCAACCAATGGTTGGTTAAATATTTTGGAAGAAGGCGGAAATAACAAAGGCGAGTTGTGTACCGAAGCCATTCAAAAAGCTATTGATAAGGCTGAAAAAAATGGAGGTGGCACTATTTATTTCCCTGCCGGCGATTATTTAACTGGAGCATTGAGGTTAAAAAATAATATAACAATTCATATTGAATCTGGAGCAACTTTAAGGTTTTCAAACAATTTTGATCATTATTTACCCTTTGTGCAATTGCGTTGGGAAGGGACGGTTATGAATAGTTTTTCACCATTGCTTTATGGAAAAGATATTGAAAATATCACTATAACCGGTAGAGGAACTATTGATGGTCAAGGTGAAGCTTGGTGGAAAGAAATTTGGCGTATTGAATCTGCTAAAGAAAAGCTAGAACTTACTAAGTATCAAAAAATGACTCAAGAAGCCAATGTTGGTTTGGAAACAGCTCCTTATTATGAAAGGACTAGAAATTTTCTGTTTCATCGCCCTCCATTATTTCAAGCATTCAATTGTAAAAATGTTAGAATAGAAGGTGTTACCATTCAAAATTCACCTTTTTGGACGATTAATCCAGCGTTTTGCGATAATGTAACCGTTGATGGAGTCACTATTTTCAACCCACATTCACCAAATACAGATGGCATTAATCCTACATCATGTAAAAACGTGCATATTTCAAACTGCCATATAAGTGTAGGAGACGATTGTATCACTATTAAATCTGGACGTGATGCAGACGGTAGAAAATGGGCAACACCAACTGAAAATGTAACTATAACAAATTGTACGATGTTAAGTGGTCATGGAGGTGTTGTAATTGGTAGTGAAATGTCTGGTGGTATAAAAAAAGTAACCATAGCTAATTGCGTGTTCGATGGTACCGATAGAGGTATTCGATTGAAGGCGGCACGTGGTAGAGGCGGTGTAGTTGAAGATATTCGTGTGTCTAATATAGTCATGAATAACATAAAAAAAGAAGCCTTTATGTTTAATCTTTTTTATGATAAAAATACGGTTGAAGAGCCTGTTTCAGAACGCACACCTATTTTTAGAAATATTCACATCAGTAATGTAACAGGTACTAATGTAAATACGGCGTGTCGTGTTATAGGTATTCCAGAAATGCCAATTCATAACCTATCATTCTCTAATATAAACATAGAAGCGAAGGAAGGATTCTCAATAGATACAGCTTCAGATGTAGAGTTACACGATGTAAAAGTAAATACACAAATAGGAGCATCTTTCAGTATTGAAAATTCAAAAAATATCATTTTAGATAATGTTTCAACAACAACACCAATAAAAGATACACCAGTTATTAAACTGAATAATGTCTCGAATATCATGATTGGTAATAATTTTCAAATGACACCCACAGATGTGTTTCTTGAAGTAGATGGTTTAAAATCTAAAACTATTTTCTTAAAAAACAATGTTTTTGAACATGTGAAAACAGTTTTAAAGAAAGGTAAAGATTTAAAGATAGATATTAAACAGAATTAAAAGCTTAACCATACTATGAAAAAATTACTGTTACTAATATTTTTACCTATTGTATTTAGCTGTGCATCTAATAAAAAGGACCTGTATATTTTTACATCTTTTCGAGAACCCGCTACAGATGGTTTGTATTTAGCATATAGTGAAGATGGTTACCATTGGCAAGACCTTATGGGTTCTTATTTAAAACCAAAAGCAGGTGCTAGTAAGATAATGCGCGATCCATCTATAGTAAGAGATAAAGATGATACGTATCATATGGTCTGGACAACCGATTGGAAAGGGGGTAACGGGTTTGGTTATGCCAATTCAAAGGATTTAATTAATTGGTCTGAGCAAAAATATATTCCTGTAATGGCTCATGAACCTGAGGTGGTTAATATTTGGGCTCCCGAAATTTTTTATGATGATGAGGAAGATAGATACATCATTATTTGGGCATCAACCATTCCGTTTAGGTTTGAAAAAGGTATAGAAGAAGAAAAAAATAATCACCGAATGTATTATGTTACTACTAAAGATTTTAAAACATTTTCAGAAACCAAACTGTTTTTAGATCCAGGGTTTAGTGTGATAGATTGTGTAATTGTAAAACGAGCCAAAAATGATTATGTGTTAATAATAAAAGACAATACAAGACCCATGAGAAATCTCAAAGTAGGCTTCGGAAAATCACCTTTAGGGCCTTTTGAAAATATTTCTGATCCTTACACGGGGTTTAAATCGGAAGGACCTACAGTATTAAAAGTGGATGGGAAATACCTTATTTATTATGATAATTACGGTGAAAAAGATTACAAAGCGGTGCGAACTTCAGATTTTATAAATTTTGAAGATATAAGTGATGAAATAAAGCTACCCGAAGGGCACAAACATGGAACAATTAGTACCATTTCTATAGATGTTTTAAAAGGGTTGATTAAAAAAATGAAAGAAGAAAATGAATAAATTAAGTAAAATGAAGTCCAGTATATTTTCATCTGTGTTATTAGTATGTGGTAGCCTAATGGTTGAAGCGCAACAAGACACTATAAAATATGTTGGTAAAACACTATCAAACATCGATTACCATCATGGACAATTAACTCCTGCGGTTGGTGTACATGCGACTCAAATTATGCGTGCCAGCAGAGAGCATCCAGAAAAATCGGATGGTTTTGGCTGGACGTACAATCACGCACCCAATATAGCTTATTGGAATAATACTTTTTTTGTGCAATATTTAAGCGACCCTGTGGGGGAACATATTCCACCAAGTCAATCCTTTATGCTCAGGTCTAAAGATGGAGAAAATTGGAGTTTTCCAGAAGTAGTTTTTCCTCCTTATAATATTCCAGATGGTTATGTGAAAGAAGGTGTTAATGCGGTTGCTAAAAACCTAAAAGCAGTGATGCATCAGCGTATGGGCTTCTTTACATCTTCAGATAACCGATTTTTCACCTTAGCATATTATGGTATTGTTATGGAGCCTCATGACGATCCTAACGATGGAAAAGGTATTGGTCGTGTTATTCGTGAAGTTTATAAAGATGGAAGTTTAGGACCTATTTACTTTATTCGTCATAATAAAACATGGGATGCTTCAAAATCTACATATCCATTCTACACAAAAAGTAAAGACAAAGGTTTAAAAAAGGCCTGTGAAGAATTACTTGCAACACCTTTATTGATGCAACAATGGGTTGAAGAAGCGGATAGAGATGATCCATTAATTCCGCTTAAAAAAGAATATAAAGCTTTTAGCTATTACCATTTACCAAACGGAAATGTTGTTGGATTGTGGAAGTATGCATTAACTTCTTTAAGTAAAGACAATGGATTAACATGGGAATATAAACCTTTGCGTGCTCCAGGTTTTGTGAATAATAATGCTAAAATATGGGGACAGAAAACTTCAGACAATAAATATGCAACAGTTTATAACCCTTCTGAGTTTCGTTGGCCTTTAGCGGTGTCCACAAGTAATGACGGTTTAAACTATAATGATTTATTATTAGTTCATGGTGAAATATCACGTTTACGTTATGGAGGAGCATACAAGTCGCACGGACCACAATATGTGCGTGGTATAGTAGAAGGAAATGGAACGCCTCCAGATGGGAAATTATGGGTAACATACAGTATGAACAAAGAAGATATGTGGGTGTCTTCTATCCCGGTTCCTGTAACAGGCACCGTAGATGAAGATGCTAATGATGTTTTTAATAAATTACCAAATGGTGAAGAATTAAAACTTTGGAATACATATAATTTACAATGGGGTTCTGCTAAAATTGAAAATAAAGATGGAAACAAATATCTAACACTTCGTGATGAAGATCCCTTTGATTATCCTCGCGTAGAGCGTGTTGTTCCTTTTGCTGAAAAAATGGAAGCAAGTTTTACTGTAAAGCCTGAGCAAAATGATCACGGGTTAATGCAGATAGAATTTCAAAACAAGGAAGGGATGCCAGCCATTAGATTTACTTTTGATACGGATGGTAATTTAAAATTAAAAGCAGGCTATAGATTACGTAATATACTAAAATACGAAGCAGGAAAAGAATACACCATAAGTGTTTCATTAGATGCAACCTCTCGCTCTTATACCTTTAAAGTTAATAACGGTGAAGAAACGAATGGCATATTTTTTCAACCTGTAGATGGAATTTCGCGTATTATGTTCCGTACCGGAGAACAACGGTATTATCCAAATCCAGATACGCCAGTTGATACTCCCGACTATTATGATGTTCCATATACAGGAGTTTCAATTCCTGAAGCGGTTTTTAATATAAAATCACTGATTACCAAAAAGCTATAGAATGCATTCTTTTAAGGTCTTATTTATTTTTGTTTTTCTTATTTCAGCTTGTAAAACTGTTGAAAATAGAGGGACCTTTGTAGTTTCAAATGTAACTTGTGAAATGGCCGAAAATCCTTTGGCTGTTATAGTAAACCAACCCAGATTAAGTTGGGTATTAAAATCAACAGATTTTAATATGTCTCAATCTGGGTATCAAATTTTAGTAGCGTCTACAGCAGAGAATTTAGAGAATTATAAAGCAGATGTTTGGGATAGCGGCAAAGTTATTTCAGATAAAAGTCAGTTAGTAACAATTGCTAAGGCATTAAAACATGGTGATAAATATTATTGGAAAGTAAAAGTTTGGAACCATAAAAACGAAGCATCCAATTGGAGCGAAACAGCTTTTTTTAGAGTAGCTCCAGCATCATCTAGCTTAAACCCAACATGGATTGGTGCTATTACAAAAGCCAACAGTCATTTGCCTGAAGGTAGACGTTATCACACGGCGACTTTCAAAAAATCGAAACGAGATTCTATTATCAATGCGTCCGATGCATTATCTAGGCAAAGCATCATGCTTCGAAAACCATTTTCTGTTTCAAAAAAAATAAAAGAGGCTGTTGTTTATATTTCTGGTTTAGGACATTATGAGTTAACCATTAATGGAACTAAAATAGGGAATAGCGAATTTGCACCATTGTGGACCGATTATGACAAGTCGGTTAATTTTAATACATATGAATTAAATTCAGAGGAATTAAAAAACGGTGAAAACGTTATTGGAGTGTTGTTAGGAAATGGGATGTACAATATACTAGCAGAACGTTATTCTAAGTTTTTTGTCAGTTTTGGCCCGCCTACCTTGTTTTTTAAAATGAAATTGATATATGAAGATGGTTCTGAAGATATTATAAAATCTGATGAAACCTGGAAATATTCAGAAAGCCCAATTACTTACAACAGTATGTTTGGTGGCGAAGATTATGATGCTAATTTAGAACAAAACGGATGGGGTTCTTCAAATTTTAATGATATAAATTGGAAACCTGTTATAATTCAAGAAGCACCAAAAGGGAGGTTACAAGCTCAAGTGGCACCACCGGTTACCGTTCAAAAAGAATATGAATTAAAAGAATTTAAAGAACCTATAAAAGGTACGTATGTATTTAATATGAGGCAAAATTTGTCTGGTTTTCCAACCATTAAAGTAAAAGGGGAAAAAGGACAAAAAGTAACACTTTGGGTTGGTGAAGGTTTACAAAACGATGGTACAATTAACCAAGGACGTTCTGGGAAACCTTATTATTTTCAATATATATTAAAAGGAGATGAAATTGAAACATGGCAACCTAAGTTTAGTTATTATGGTTATCAATACATCCAAATAGATAGCATTAATTTTAAAGAAGAAAATAACACTAAATTTCCAACGGTTTTAGATATTAAATCCAATTTTGTTTATAATTCAGCTGGTGAATCTGGAACTTTTGAATGTTCTAATGATATTTTTAATAAAGCTCACGAGCTAATAAATAATGCGATTAAAAGTAATTTTCAAGCGGTATTGACAGATTGTCCACATCGTGAAAAATTAGGATGGTTAGAGGAAGCGCATTTAAATGGCCCTGGGTTAATTTATAATTATAACTTAAAAAATTACATACCAAGCATCATGCAAAATATAAAGGATGCACAAAGGAGTAATGGTATGATTCCAACTATTGCTCCAGAATATGTAGTTTTTGGAGGTGATTTTACCGATTCTCCAGAATGGGGTGTTAGCGGAGTCATTCTACCTTGGATGTATTATGAATATTATGGCGATGATTCGCTAATTCGAGATTATTATTCTATGATGAAAAGATATATTGATTACTTAACGTCTAAATCTGAAAACTATATTCTTTCATACGGGCTAGGCGATTGGTATGATTATGGTGAACATGCCGCAGGCTATTCTAAAAATAGTCCTATCGCCCTTTCTGCAACCAGTCATTATTACTACGCATCACATTTGTTTGCTAAAGCGGCAAAGCATTTAAATAAAATAGAAGATATTTCTAAATACGAGACTTTAGCATCTAACATAAAAGATGCATATAATAAGGAGTTTTTCAACATAGAAACGAAGCAATATGGTACAAAAAGCCAATTTAGTAATGCGGTTTCTGTGTTTATGGATATTGTAGAACCGCAATATAAAGAAGCGGTTATGGCTAATTTATTAGCTGACATAAAAAACAGAGGTTACAGATTAACAACGGGCGATGTGGGTAACCGTTACTTATTTCAAGCGTTGGCCAGAAATAACGAAAACGAAACCATGTATAAAATGAACAACCATTACGATACACCAGGCTACGGATTTCAAATTAAATTTGGATTAACCACATTAACTGAACAATGGGATCCAAGAAAAGGAAATTCATGGAACCATTTTATGATGGGACAAATTGAAGAATGGTTTTATAGAAGTTTAGCGGGCATTGTTCCAGATGAAGCCAATCCAGGGTTTAAACATTTTTTTATACAGCCAGAAATTGTTGGAGATATGACCTTTGTAAAAGCAAGTTATCAATCGGTTTACGGAATGATAGTTTCGGAATGGGAGAAAAAAAACAACAAAACCACTTTCAAAATTGAAGTGCCAGTAAACACCACAGCAACTATTGTGTTGCCAGTAGATTTAAAATCTAAAATAATCATAAACGGAAAACCTTTTAAACAAAAAAAAGGAAGCTTAGAAATAGATAAAAAAGTCCAAAAGCCCACATTTACAATTGGCTCTGGAGTTTATGTTATAGAAAGTAACTAACATGAAGTTAAAATCAGTAAAAATAATAATCGTTTCATTGTTTGCTTTTTTATTTGCAAAAATGCAGGCACAAACCTCTGACACTAATTTCAGAACGCCTGTGGCAGAAACTATTCATAAATTAGAAATTATTTTCAATGTGAAAATTGAAGATAATAAGGGTTTGTTGAAAGATAAAATGTTGGATTATGCCGATTGGAAAATTGAACCCGATAATTTAGAAGTGTCTTTAGCGAATGTTTTAGCACCTTTCAATTTAACAACGTTTGAAGCAGCAGATGGTACTTATGAAATTAGAGAATTTCAATACCACAGAGTATCTGTTCCTAAAAGTAAAGACCGTTTAGCTTTTTTGTCTAGCCTTTATAATGATAAAGAAACTTGGGAAACAAGAAAAGCTGAATTAAAAAATTGCATGATAACGGCCTTTGGAATAGATAAAGCTCCAAAAACACCAAATTTTAAACCTATATTAACAAGCAAAAGAAAGTATAAAAATTATACTGTTGAGAATATTGGTTTAGAAATTCTTCCAGGTTTTTATACAACAGGTTCTATTTATAAACCATATCCTTTAAAAGAAAAAGCAGCTATTATTTTAACGCCGAATGGTCATTTTAGTGATGGGCGTTACCGCGAAGATGAACAATTTAGATGTGCTATGTTAGCAAAAATGGGAGCTATTGTGGTGAGTTACGATTTGTTTTCATGGGGAGGAGAATCATTACTTCAGTTTCCAGTGCAAATGCATCGAAGTAGCATCGCATCAACCGTGCAGGTATTAAGTGGGATGCGTTTGTTAGATTATGTAGCAACCATCAAACATGCCGATGTATCCCGTGTAGGAGTTACAGGTGGTTCAGGTGGTGGTTCTCATACTATGTTTTTAGCAGCTTTAGACGATAGAGTTACGGTATCTGTTCCTACGGTTATGGTATCAGCAAATCATTCTGGAGGGTGTCCTTGCGAAAGCGGACGAGGCATTCATTTATGTGGGAACGGAACCAACAATGTTGAAGTAGCAGCTATGGCAGCACCAAAACCACAACTTATTATTTCTGATGGGAAAGATTGGACATCGGAAGTTCCAAAATTAGAATTTCCATTTGTTCAGCGAATTTATGATTTTTATGGTGAAAAGGAATTAGTTGAGAATGCGCATTTTGCAGAAGAAGGTCATGATTATGGATTATCGAAGCGTATGGCCATGTATCCATTTATGGCTAAATATCTAGACTTAGATTTAAGAAAAGTAAAAAATAAAAAAGGCGAGATTGATGAATCAACTTGTACCATAGAGCTCAAAGAAAAGTTGTTAGTTTTTGGTGATAATGGTGAAAAATTACCAGCCAATGCTTTAAAAGATATTGATAAATTATATGAATTATTTGGAGAAAAAAACCATAGAAAATATGAAGTTAAAGAGTAAAAGCACGGTGTTTATATATTATTTTGCAATTCTTTTTGGATTACAAAATGTGTCTGCTCAAGAACTAAAACTTTGGTATGACGAACCCGCAGAAATTTGGAATGAAGCGTTACCTTTAGGAAACGGACGCTTAGGTGCTATGGTTTTCGGTGATCCAGCGGTGGAACGTTTGCAATTAAATGAAGAAACCATTTGGGCAGGTTCACCAAATAGTAATGCGCATCCAAAAGCATTAAAAGTCTTGCCAAAAGTACGTCAGCTTATTTTTGATGGAAAATATAAAGAAGCACAAGATTTAGCAACGTCTGATATTCGTTCGCAAACCAATAACGGGATGCCATATCAAACTTTTGGAAGTGTGTATTTATCATTTCCAGGACATCAAAATTATACCAATTATTATCGTGATTTAGATATTGAAAATGCGACAGCAAAAGTACAATACACGGTTAATGGTGTCACTTTTACGAGAGAAGTACTTACAGCATTTTCAGATCAAGTTATAGCTGTTAAATTGACGGCAAGTCAACCTGGACAAATAACAGGAAATGTGTTTATGAATAGTCCGTTTGATAAAACACTCACTAAAACGGAAGGTAATCAAGTGTCGCTTTCTGGTGAAACAAGCACGGTGGAAGGTCAAAGAGGTCGTGTCAAATTTCAAGGTAGAATGGCAGCTAAAAATATAGGAGGTGATGTTTCTGTAAAAAATGGTATTATCAGCATTAATAAAGCTGATGAGGTTACGTTGTATATTTCAATTGCTACTAATTTCAAAAACTATAAAGAACTAACAGAAGATTATATAACAAAAAGCAAATCGTTTTTAGACAAAGCTACAATTAAAGATTTTGAGACCATAAAAAACGCACATGTGGCGTATTATCAGAAATTCTTTAATCGTATGTCTTTAGATTTAGGAATAACAAACGCAGTGAAAGAAACCACAGATGTACGAATTAAGAAATTCGATAGTCAATTCGATCCGCAATTAGCAGCTTTATACTTTCAATTTGGACGTTATTTATTGATTTCTTCTTCGCAACCAGGTGGACAACCAGCAAATCTTCAAGGGATTTGGAACGACATGTTATTTCCGCCGTGGGAAAGTAAATATACCATGAATATTAATGGAGAAATGAATTATTGGCCAGCAGAGTTGACTAACCTTTCTGAAATGCACGAACCATTCATTCAAATGGCAAAAGAGATTGCTGAAACAGGAAAAGAAACCGCTAAAATCATGTACGATGCCAATGGTTGGGTGTTACATCATAATACCGATATCTGGCGAATTACTGGACCCATTGATAATGCGGCATCTGGTATGTGGCCAACTGGAGGTGCATGGGTCTGTCAAGATTTATGGGAACGCTATTTATATACTGGTGATGAAAGTTATCTAAAAGAAATTTATCCCATCATGAAAGGAGCGGCAACGTTCTTTTTAGATTTTATGATTAAAGATCCAAACTCAGGATATTTAGTAGTGGTGCCTTCAAATTCTCCAGAGAACACTCATGCAGGCGAAGATGGAAAATCAACCATTACTGCAGGAACAACTATGGATAATCAATTGGTTTTTGATTTGTTTACTAATGTTATGAGAGCCACAGATATTTTATCAGAAGATACTCGTTTCAATCAAAAACTGAAAGAAGCTTTAGATAAAATGGCGCCTATGCAAATAGGAAAACATGGACAGTTACAAGAATGGTTAATTGATTGGGATGATCCAGAAGATCACCATCGACATGTATCTCATTTATATGGTTTGTTTCCAAGTAATCAAATATCACCGGTTAAAACACCCGAATTATTTCAAGCTGCTAAAACCTCTTTAAATTATAGAGGTGACGAATCTACTGGTTGGTCTATGGGTTGGAAAGTGAATTTATGGGCGCGTTTGTTAGATGGTGATCATGCTTATAAACTAATGCAAGATCAATTGCATTTGGTAACGGCTGATCAGAATGATGGAGGTGGTACGTATCCAAACATGCTCGATGCGCATCAACCGTTTCAAATAGATGGGAATTTTGGTTGTACTGCTGGAATTGCTGAAATGCTTATGCAGAGTCATGAAGGCGCTATTCATTTGTTACCAGCATTACCAAGTGTTTGGAAACATGGGTCTATAACAGGATTAAAATCTAGAGGAGGTTATGAAATTGATATGGTTTGGAAAAACAATAAAGTGTCTGAATTAAAAATTACAGCTTCAAAAGATGGCAATTGTAGATTACAATTAGAAACGCCTATTAAGGGAGCAGGGTTGAAAAAAGCCAAAGGAGAAAATCCGAATGCTTTCTTTTATGACGTGGAAGTTAAAAAACCAATCATATCAGACAATTTTAAGCTAGAAAAAGTAAAAACACCTAAATATTATAAATACGATGTAGACATGAAAGCAGGTAAAACTTATTCATTTTACGTTAAATAAAAACTATTAAAAATGACATCAAAATTCAATTGTATTACGTTCATCTTATTAATTTTAGCAGTTAGTTTTAATAGTTGTAAATCATCTTCAGCAAAAGAAAAAACAGGCTATGTATTAGATGCGGAAAACTACAAGCATCATGTTGATTATTTCAATGGAATGGAAGATGAAAATATAGCCAAAGCCATTCCAAATGACAGTTCTTGGGCTTGGATGAAAACTAACATTCCCTTATTTGACTGTCCGCAAGACAATTTTGAAGAAATGTACTATTTCCGTTGGTGGAGTTTGCGAAAACACATAACAGATACACCACAAGGTTATGCTATTACAGAGTTTTTAGTAGACCGTTCGTATGCCGATAAATATAACTTAATAGCTTGCGCTTTAGGGCATCATATTTACGAATTCAGATGGGTACACAATCCAGAGTTTATAGAGCAAAATGTACATTTATGGTTTAGAGGAAATGAAGGTAAAAAATTAGAAAAGCTACTAAAATTTAGTAGTTGGACTGCTGATGCGCTTTACAATCGTTACCTAGTAAATAAAGATGAGACCTATCTGTTAGATATGTTTCCAGACTTAGTTGATGAATATGGACAGTGGGAAGAAGAGAAAGGAAGAGAAGATGGTTTGTTTTGGCAGTTTGATGTAAGAGATGGGATGGAAGAATCTTTAAGTGGCGGACGCCGTGTGAAAAATGCACGTCCTACTATAAATAGTTACATGTATGCTAATGCAAAAGCTTTATCAACCATGGCAAGTATGAAAGGTGATGCGAATCAAGAAGCTTATTTTGAAGCAAAAGCAGATACCATTAAAAAGTTAGTAGAAACAAAACTATGGAATTCAGATCACTCATTTTTTGAAACTTTAACCGAAAAAGATACGTCATCTCAAGTACGTGAAGCGATTGGTTTTATTCCTTGGTATTTTAATTTACCATCAGAAAACAAAGGCTTTGAAATAGCTTGGGAACAAGTTAAGGATGAAGAAGGGTTTTTGTCTCCTTACGGATTAACAACAGCCGAACGTAGAAGTCCGCGTTTTAGAAGTCATGGAACAGGAACTTGCGAGTGGGATGGTGCTGTATGGCCATTTGCATCATCGCAAACACTAACTGCTATGGCAAATGTACTAAATAATTATAGCCAAGATGTGGTTTCTTCTGAGGATTATTTCAAGCAAATGAATTTGTATGTAGAATCACAATACCATAGAGGGCGCCCTTATATTGGTGAGTATTTAGACGAAACTACGGGTTATTGGCTTATGGGCGATAGAGAGCGTAGTCGTTATTACAACCATTCAACATTCAACGATTTAATGATTACTGGTTTGGTAGGTTTACGCCCAAGAGCTGATGAAAAAATAGAGGTAAACCCATTAATTCCTCAAGATAAATGGGATTGGTTTTGTTTAGATAACGTATTGTATCACGGTAATATTATTACCATTCTTTGGGATAAAACAGGTGAAAAATATAACAAAGGAAAAGGTTTTAAAATTTTCAGAAATGGTAAAGAAATAGCATCTTCTGATAAACTTGAAAAACTTATTTCTGAATAAAATTTACAAATCAAATAAAAAATCCTGAAAGGTTTTGAAACCTTGTAGGTATAAAATCTAATGAAAAGACTACAATATATAGTTATACTTCTTTTTTCATTTTCTGCAATGGCTCAAAATGATATAAAGTTGCATAACCTTCAATGTGAAATGTTGACGAATCCTTTAGGGATTGATGTATTGCAACCCCGATTAAGTTGGCAGTTTCAAACGAGTCAAACACAAGTAGAGCAAGTTGCTTATCAAATTATAGTTGCATCCACTCTTGAAAAGCTAAAAGCGAATGATGCCAATTTATGGGATAGTGGGAAAGTAACTAGCAATGCATCAATAAACGTTGTGTATTCTGGAGAAGAATTAAGCAGTAAAGATGAAGCGTTTTGGAAAGTAAAAGTTTGGACCAATAAAGGTGAAACCGAATGGAGTGAATCGGCATTTTGGAGTATGGGTATACTAACCTATGCTAAATGGAATTCACGATGGATTGGATATAATGAGTTGTTTCCAGGAGATAGTGTGAGTCAATTTTCAAAGTTATCTGCTCGGTATATTAGAAAGCAAATTGATTTAGAAAAGAAGGTGAAAAAAGCCAAAGTCTATTTGATGGGTATGGGCTTATATGAATTCTACATCAACGGAGAAAAAATAGGAAATCAGGTTCTAGCACCTGTGCCTACAGATTATACCAAGAATGTAAAGTACAATGTGTTTGATGTGACTTCTCAATTAAAACAAGGAGAAAATGTATTGGGAACCATTTTAGGTAACGGACGCTATTTTGCCATGCGTCAAGAATACAAACCTTATAAAATTAAAAGTTTTGGGTTTCCTAAAATGAATTTGATTTTGGATGTGGAATATGAAGATGGCAGTATAGAATCCATAAAAACAGACGAATCTTGGAAGTTTACACCAAACGGCCCTATTCGTGCAAATAACGAATATGATGGCGAAGTGTATGATGCCCGTAAAGAAATGCCAAACTGGAACAAAGTTGGTTTTGATGATAGCGATTGGTTGAATTTAATGTGGGTTCAAGAACCGGGTGGTTTTTATGAAGCACCAATGACGCCAAACATGAAAATTATGGATGAAGTGAAACCTTTATCCATCACAGCAACCAAAAGAGGGACTTATATTTTAGATATGGGGCAAAATATGGTGGGTTGGTTACAAATAAAGGTAAAAGGAAACCGAGGCGAAAAAATTACCATGAAGTTTGCAGAATCTTTAAAAGAGGATGGGTCACTTTATATTGCTAATTTACGTGATGCACGAGTAACTGATGAATATATTTTAAAAGGTGAGGGGGATGAAATTTGGGAACCAAAGTTTGTATACCATGGTTTTCGGTTTGTTGAAATTTTTGGACTTCAATCAAAGCCTTTATTAGATCAGTTTTTAGGAAAAGTGGTTTATGATGATATGGAAACCACAGGAACGTTTGAATGTTCAAACGAAACCATGAATCAAATATTTAAAAATGCCTTCTGGGGAATTAATGGAAATTACAAAGGCATGCCTATTGATTGTCCGCAACGTAACGAACGCCAGCCGTGGTTAGGCGATAGAACTACAGGAGCTTATGGAGAAAGTTTCTTGTTCGGCAATCAAACCTTATACGCAAAATGGTTAGACGATATTAAGTATTCGCAAACCTTAGATGGAGGAATCCCTGATGTGGCTCCAGCATTTTGGCGCTATTACGGCGATGGCGTAACATGGCAAGGTGCATATATTAAAGTAGCCGACATGTTGTACCAACAATTTGGTGATAAAGAAAGTATCAAAAAGCATTATCCATATATGAAAAAATGGTTGCTTTATATGGAAACGAATTATCTGAAAGATGATTTAATGACGAAAGATAAATACGGCGATTGGTGTGTGCCACCAGAATCTTTAGAAATTATTCGTTCTAAAGACCCAACACGACTAACGGATGGAGAAGTGTTGTCGAGTGCCTTTTATTATCATTTGCTTCAAATTATGAAAAAATTTGCTGCTATTTCAGAAGCAAATCAAGAAGATATCACGTATTATGATGCTTTAGCAGAACGTGTTAAAAAAGCATTCAATGCTAAATATTTCAACAGAGATACAAATACGTATGCAAATAATACGGTAACTGCAAACGTGCTTCCGTTAGCTTTTAATATGGTTCCTGATAATCTTCAAGACAAAGTGTTTCAAAATATGGCGCATGAAGTTGAAGTTACTAAACAAGGACATGTAAGTACGGGTGTTGTGGGTATTCAATTTTTAATGCGAACCTTAACCGAATTTGGTAGAGGCGATTTAGCGTACAAACTAGCGTCAAATAAAACCTATCCAAGTTGGGGTTATATGGTTGAAAACGGCGCCACCACTATTTGGGAATTGTGGAATGGTAACACGGCGAATCCAGAAATGAACTCGCAAAATCACGTGATGCTTTTAGGCGATTTAATGATTTGGTATTATGAAAATATGGCTGGAATTAAATCAAGCGCAGCGTATCCAGGATTCAAACAAATCATTATGAAACCAGATTTTAATGCAGGTTTAAGTTATGTAAATGCATCTTATAAATCTTCTCATGGGCTTATCAAAAGTCATTGGAAAAAGAATAAAAACAAGTTAACTTGGGATATCACCATTCCCGTAAATACGAGCGCATTGGTTTATTTGCCAATAGCCGATGCTTCAAAAGTGAAAATCAATAAAAGTAAATTAGATAAGGTTTCTGAAAATTATAAAACAGAAGAAGGTAAACTAATTCTAGAGTTGATGTCAGGAACTTATTCAATCAATATAAACTAAAATAATTCAGAATTAAACTAATAAATCAGATGAACATGAAACTAATTCAAACCATATTAATTCTAACAGGGGTAGTGCTTTTAGGAAGTTGTAAACAACCCGTAGAAGCTAAAAAAATAGCTATAGAAGAAAAAACATGGAGAGAAGGCATCGTTACAGATGAATTTATCTATCGAGAAGCATCCTATCCATCATGTCATGCTGCAACAATAGCTGAAATGAAAAATGGCGATTTAATTGCCGCTTGGTTTGGAGGTACAAATGAAAGAGATCCCGATGTAGGTATTTGGGTAAGTATGCGAAAAAATGACACCTGGACAGAAGGTGTGGAAGTTGTAAATGGCGTACAAAATGATACGTTGCGTTACCCAACTTGGAATCCGGTTTTATATCAAATACCAGATGGCGATTTAATGTTGTTTTACAAAGTAGGGCCGCATCCTTCATCTTGGTGGGGTATGTTAGTAAGATCTTCTGATAATGGTGAAACATGGTCTGATCCAGAAAAATTGCCGGAAGGTTATTTAGGACCCATAAAAAATAAACCTGTTTTATTAGCAGACGGAACACTTTTATTACCTTCAAGTACCGAAGGTCATGGTTGGAATTTGAGAATGGAATCTACTAAAGATTTTGGAAAAACTTGGAGTATGACAGATACCATACCAAAAGGACAAAATAATATTAATGCAATTCAACCTAGTATTCTTTTTCATGAAAATGGGAAACTTCAAACTATTGGAAGAACTAAGAACAGAGCCCTATTCAGTTCTTGGTCTGAAGATAACGGGAAAACATGGTCTGATATTGAATTATTGGATATGCCAAATAACAATTCAGGAACCGATGCTGTAACGATGAAAAACGGGCAGCATGTGTTAATATATAACCATGTATTACCTGATGGTGATGCTGTAAAAGGAATTAGAACGCCATTAAACATTGCTGTTTCAAATGATGGTGTTAATTGGGATGCTTCTTTAGTATTGGAAGATTCAAGAATTAGTCAATATTCATATCCGGCCCTTATTCAAGGTTCCGATGGGATGTTACATTGTGTGTATACTTGGAGAAGACAACGTATTAAATATGTGAAAATAGATCCTTCAAAATTGGTTTCCTTTCCTATAAAAAAGGGTGTTTGGCCAGGGCCAACAAAAGAACGTTATAAAGTAGCGGTTTGCGATTGGATGATTCTAAAACGTCAAAAACTGGGTGCGTTTGAATTCGCCAAAGAATTAAATTATGAAGGTATTGAGTTAGATATGGGGAGTTTAGGCGATAGAGACACTTTTGAAAGTAAGTTTGGAGATTCTACAGAGGTGAAAAAATTCTTAGAGAAATCTGCTGAAACAGGTATTCAAATTAGCTCTATTGCCATGTCTGGTTTTTATGCGCAGTCGTTTGCAAAACGTCCTACTGTTAAAAAGATGGTTTCAGATTGTATTGAAACCATGAAAAAACTAGATGTTAAAACAGCTTATTTGCCATTAGGGGTACAAGGGGATTTAGTTACAAATCCAGAGTTAAGACCAGCTATTGTAGAGCGATTAAGATGGGCTGGCGAAGAAGTTGGTAAAATAGATGGCGTTATAGCTATTGAAACATCACTTTCTGCTGCTGAAGAAGTAAAACTTCTAAAAGAAATTGGTAACAGAAATATAAGAATTTCATTCAACTTTGCTAATGCCATTAAAAACGGAAGAGATATTTCAAGTGAATTAAAAACCTTAGGACGCGATAATATTGCTCAAATTCATGCTTCCAATACGGATGGTTTTTGGATTGAAAACGATAAAGCCATCGATTTACCAAAAATTAAAGAAACCTTGGATAACATGCATTGGTTAGGTTGGTTAATTGTGGAGCGTTCTAGAGATACCACACAAGTACATAATAGAGAAGCAAATTATACAGCTAATGCTACTTACTTAAAAAAAGTTTTTAAAAATCAATAATTTAAAAGATTATCAAAATGATGAGATTCATAAGCTTACTTTTTACGCTATTAATAATATCCTGTTCATCCCCAAAGAAAGTTACTATTGTTAGTAATTCTGATTCACCACGATTGGTATTTGGAGTTGAAAAACTTTCAGCTAAATTATCAGAGAACGGATATGTGGTTACTGTTTCTTCTGAAAAACCTGAAGGTGATCACAAAATAATTGTTATATCTGAAAAAAAAGACCCATCAAAAAAAGAGGGTTTCAAAATAACTACAGAAGAAAATATAATTTCTATTGAAGGTTCAGATGCTTCTGGTGCGTTGTATGGCGCATTGGAATTAGCTGAACAAATCAAAGAAAATGGCGAGTTGTCTTCAGTAATCAATATGGAAGATAGTCCCGAAATGGTGTTAAGAGGTACCTGTATCGGGCTTCAAAAAACAGAATATTTAGAAGGTAGAGGCGTTTACGAATATCCATATACACCCGAGAATTTCCCTTGGTTTTATGATAAAGAACTTTGGATAGACTATTTAGATATGATGGTTGATAATAGGTTGAATTCCTTATACCTATGGAACGGACACCCTTTTGCGTCTTTAGTAAAATTAGACGATTACCCATTTGCTCTTGAAGTTAGTGATGAAGATTTTAAAAAGAATGAAGAAATTTTTAAATTCTTAACTGAAGAAGCTAATAAACGTGGTATTTGGGTGATTCAAATGTTTTACAACATCATAGTTTCTAAACCTTTTGCAGAACATTATAATATTAAAACACAAGATAGATCAAGATCAATCACACCGGTATTAGCAGATTATACTCAAAAATCTATAGCAGCTTTCGTAGAAAAATATCCAAATGTAGGTTTGTTAGTTGCATTAGGAGAAGCTATGAATACTATTGATGATGATGTCGAATGGTTTACAAAAACAATAATTCCAGGGGTGAAAGACGGATTAAAAGCATTAGGAACTAACGAAGAACCGCCAATAATTCTTAGAGCACATGATACAGATGCTCCTTTAGTAATGGAAAAAGCATTGCCATTATATAAAAACTTATATACAACGCACAAGTATAATGGTGAGTCGTTAACCACTTACGAACCACGCGGGCCATGGTCTGAAGTTCATAAAAAGCTAAGTAAAGCGGGTTCTACGCATATTTCGAATGTACATATTTTAGCAAATTTAGAACCGTTTAGATATGGATCTCCAGATTTCATTCAGAAGAGTGTGAAAGCTATGCATAACGTGCATGGAGCTAATGCGCTTCATTTATATCCACAAACGTCTTATTGGGATTGGCCTTACGCACCCGATAAAACAGAGCCTCGGTTATTAGAAGTGGAGCGTGATTGGATTTGGTATAAAGCATGGTCTCGATATGCGTGGGAATCTAATAGAGATAGAAATGATGAAATAAAGTTTTGGAGCAATGAATTGGCTACCAAATTCGGAACAGATACCGACGCAGGAAAAGATATTTTAAAAGCTTATGAAGAAGCAGGAGAAATAGCCCCTAAAACATTAAGACGCTTTGGGATTACCGAAGGAAACCGTCAAACCTTGTTACTAGGGATGTTTGAAAGTCAATTGGTAAATCCGTATAAGTGGCGTGTGTATCCAGGGTTTTACGAATCTTGTGGACCAGTAGGTGAAATTCTTTTAGAGTATGCCAAAAAAGAATGGGAGAATACGCCGCATGAAGGCGAAACACCTGTTCAGATTATTAGTGAAATTGTAGAACATGGTAAACAAGCTGTTATAGCAATAGATCATGCAGAACCTAATGTTACAAAGGATAAAGACGAGTTTATTCGTTTAAAAAATGACATGTATTGCTACAATGCCTTTGCTAATTTCTTTTCAGAGAAAGTGGAAGCAGCATTGTTAGTATTGCGTTATAGTTATTCTAATGACATGAGCGATTTAGACAAGGCAGTTCCTCATTTAAAAAAAAGTATTGAATATTATCAAGAGCTCGTAAACCTAACAAAAGACACCTATTTATACGCCAATAGTATGCAAACGGCGCAACGTAGAATTCCTATTGGAGGCGATGATGGGAACAATAAAACATGGAAAGAATTATTACCACATTATGAAAGAGAGTTGGCAAATTTCAACAGAAATTTAAATCTTTTAAAAGCTTCTAAAGACGGTAAAATTGTTAGAATAGAAGGAGCACCTTGGGAAAAAGTTGATGTTACTTTGTTAAGTGAAAATAAAGGAATTTACCAAGTAAAGAAAGGAACAAAAGTGTATGGGATTCCAGGTTCTGAAATTTCAGAAATAGCTCCTGAATTACAAAATTTAAAAGGTATTTCATTCATTGCAGATAACCAAAATGAACATGGTACACATCTTAAATTTAAAAATAATAAGGCTGTAAAATTAGTTGTTGGTTATTTCAATACCGACCAAAAGCGTTTTGTGTTTCCGCCAAGTTTAGAAACAAACGCTGCAGGAAACACGAGAGGTGAAGCTGAGGTTATTTTAGCAAATGCCATAAAGTTAAAAGGATTACCAAGAGTAAATATTCATACGTACCAATTTGAGCCAGGAGAAAACGAACTTAATTTGGGTAAAGGGCGTGTTCTAATTCTTGGTTTTATAGACGCAAATCAGGAAGTAACATCACGAGATGTTGGTTTAATTGGTGCCGATGATAAGGAGGCAGTAGATTGGCTTTTCTATTAACATGAAATATATACATTACATATTAATTATCTTTTTTATTAACTTGACTTCATGTAAAAGTGAAAGTCAAGTTAATGAAGTTCGAAAAACAGTTTCTTTAAATTCCGATTGGAAAACGATTGTATTAGATAGTTTGAATGAATCGGAAAGTGATTTTGTAAAGAATCTAAATCCAGATACTGATTGGGAAAATGTTTCAGTACCACATAATTGGGATCAATATTATGGTTACCGTCGTATGTCGCATGGTAATTTACACGGTACAGCATGGTATCAAAAAACGCTTCGTTTAGATGCTTCAAATAAAGAAAAACAACATTTTTTATTTTTTGAAGGTGTAAGCTCCTATGCGACTGTTTGGGTAAATGGCAAACACGTTGGTGAGCATAAAGGCGGACGCACTACGTTTACTTTAGATATTACTGATGCTGTTAGTTTTGAAAAAGAAAATACTATTGTTGTTAAGGCAGCACACCCCGCTTTTATAGCCGATTTACCTTGGGTTTGTGGAGGTTGTTCAGGTGAATGGGGCTTTTCAGAAGGTTCTCAACCTATGGGAATCTCTAGACCTGTATCATTGATTATTACTGATAAAGTAAGAATAGAACCTTTTGGCATACATATTTGGAATGATGATAAAACTTCAAAAGAAAAAGCGATTCTTCATATTTCTACCGAACTTAAAAATTATGATAATTCATCAAAAAACATCACCATTGTAAATTCGCTTTCTGATGAAGACGGAAATGAAGTCGCATCGATTAAAACGGAAAGTGTGAATGTTTCTGGTGTTAAAGAAATCAAGCAAACCTTACCTGAAATTTCAAATCCCAAATTATGGTCACCAAGTAGTCCGTATTTATATCAACTTTCAACAAAAGTTTATGAAGATGGAAATTTAATAGATGTATTAACAACTCCTTATGGGATTCGTTGGGTAAGTTGGCCTGTTGCAAGAGAAGGAGATGATAATCGATTTTTTATAAATGATGAACCTTTATTTATAAATGGCACTTGCGAATACGAACATGCTATTGGTAAAAGTCATTCGTTTTCAGATACTGAAATAAAAGCAAGAGTTGAACAAATAAAAGCGGCGGGCTACAATTCTTTTAGAGAGGGGCATCAACCTCATAATTTAAAATACCAAGAGCATTTAGACGAAGAAGGTATTTTGTTTTGGAGTCAGTTTTCGGCGCATATTTGGTACGACACACCAGAATTTAAAGATAATTTTAAAAGGCTTTTAAGAGAATGGATTAAGGAACGTAGAAATAATCCATCGGTGGTGATGTGGGGCTTACAAAACGAAAGCACCATTCCAAAAGCCTTTGCTGAAGAGTGTACTCAAATTATAAGAGAGCTCGATCCAACATCAGCCAAACAACGCATCGTCACAACCTGTAATGGTGGTGAAGGAACCGATTGGAATGTGATACAAAACTGGTCAGGGACTTACGGCGGTGACCCTTATAATTATGGTGAAGAACTCACGGAGCAATTATTAAACGGCGAATATGGAGCTTGGAGAACAGCAGATTTACACACCGAAGGTGAATTCGACCAAAAAGGTGAATTAAGTGAAAATAGGTTTTCGCAACTCATGGAAATTAAAGTGCGTGAAGCGGAATCGGTAAAAGATAAAATAGTTGGGCAATACCATTGGTTATTATATTCTCACGAAAATCCGGGAAGAACTCAAAACGGTGAAGGCTATCGTGATATAGATAAAGTGGGACCTGTAAATTACAAAGGTATATTTACGATTTGGGGTGAACCGTTAGATGCATTTTATATGTACAGAGCAAATTACGTTTCTAACAAAACGAACCCTATGGTTTATATTGTGTCGCATTCGTGGGCAAATAGATGGGATGCTGTAGGTGTGAAAAATGGGATTGACGTTTATTCAAATTGTGATGAGGTGGAATTATTTAACGATGTCAATAATGAATCCTTAGGAAAGCTTAAAAACTTAGGAGTTATAGGAGAACATTTTCAGTGGAATCATGTCGATATAAAATACAATGTGTTATACGCAGTTGGTTATGTAAACGGAAAAGCGGTAACTAAAGATTATATCGTTTTGAACAACTTACCAAAAGCACCTCATTTTGAAGCTTTAGTATCAGATTCTAACGATATTCTAAAACCAGATTCTAATTATAATTATATATATCGCGTTAATAGTGGTGGCTCAGATTATCAAGATGCTTTTGGAAATACGTGGTTAGCCGATGTTCATAAAACAGATGAAAACACCTGGGGTTCGCTGTCATGGACCGATGGTTTCGAAAATTTACCAGCCTTTTATGCGAGTCAGCGTTCTACCAACGACCCAATTGCAGGCACTAAAGATTGGGGTTTATTTCAAAACTTTAGATATGGTGCCGATAAATTGAGTTACGAATTCCCGTTACCAGATGGAGAATATCAAGTTGAACTTTATTTTACAGAACCGTGGTATGGCACTGGTGGTGGTATGGATTGTGCTGAATGGCGTGTTTTTGATGTCGCCATAAATAGCAAAGTCGTTTTAAAAGATTTGGATATTTGGAGTGAAGTTGGGCACGATACCGCATTAAAAAAAGTGGTTAATGCGAAAAGTGAAAATGGGACATTAAAAATTTCGTTTCCAAATGTTGCTGCAAGTCAAGCTGTGATTTCGGCAATAGCAATTTCAACAAAAAATAAAGAGGTTAAGCCTGCAAAATCGTCTTCTAAAAATATTTTAGATGTTTCAGCAAATGTTGAATTTGAAATGGGGTCTTGGTTAGATAATAATAGTAAACAGTATAAAAATTCTAATAATCTATTTACTAAATTACCTTCCGAAGTTTACGGAGCCGATTATTTGCGTTTTCCAAATTCAACTAAAACGAATATTTCAGGATCTTTTACTTCAAAAGAAAATGCGACTGTTTATGTGTTTGTTGATAGTAGTGTAAACCAAGTTTCATGGTTAGATGGCTATCAAAAAACTACGAACACTGTTACGAATTCAAAAGGAACACCATTCAACGTATTTCAAAAGAAAGTTAAAAAAGGCGAAAAGGTACTTTTTGAAAACCAAGATACAGGAAATATGTATTCCATTGTGGTTGTTCCAACATATTCAATGGAGGAACAAGACACCCGAACTATTCTGAAATTGGAAGCCGAAGAGGCTAAAATTAGTGGAGATGGCGTTGAAAAAGCATTTTTTAAGAAAAGTGATTATATAGAATTTACTAAAAATACCAAAAACAGTATTACTTTTACAGTAAATCCTGGGGTGGCAAATATTTATTTGTTGCGTTACCGATTTATGAATATGAATAAGTATCCAGTAAAAGTAAAACTCAAAATTGAAGACGCCAATGGCATCTTGCTTAGAAATGATGATATTGAGTTTCCAAATGCCGACGAAAAGTGGCGTATTTTAAACACCACATCAGGAGGCTATATTAATGCGGGTACTTATAAAATTCAAATTGAATCGGATGATATGAAAGGATTGCGATTAGAATCATTTGAATTTCAATAATATAAAAAATGAAACATCTAATTACTAGAATTTTGTATAGAAAATAAATGATAGTGTAGATGTTACATCCGACCATTAAAAAACAATAGATATTAACAGATGAAAGAGTTATTAAAACGTTTTGCTTTATTGAGTAGTGTTTTTTGCTTATTTGTTGCCTGCAATTTTGAAGAAAACGACATTCGAATTGTTGAAGATTTTAATTTCGATTGGCGTTTTAATTTGGGAGAGAATCCTGGTGCTAGTAAATTAGAATTTCAAGATAAAGATTGGAGAAAACTCAATTTACCACACGATTGGAGTATTGAAGGCGAATTTAGTGAAGAACATCCAACCAAACCAGAAGGTGGAGCTTTGCCCGCAGGAACAGCGTGGTATCGAAAAACGTTTACTATTCCAGAAGGATGGGTAGATAAATCAGTTTCTATTGAGTTTGATGGGGTTTACAGAAATAGTGAGGTTTGGATTAATGGACGTTACTTAGGGAAACGACCTAATGGTTATATCTCGTTTGCTTACGATTTAACAGATCATTTAAACTATGGTGAACAAGAAAATGTGATTGCCGTTAAAGTTGATAATTCTGAGCAACCAAATTCCAGATGGTACACCGGTTCTGGTATCTACAGGAATGTACGATTGGTAGCTTCTGAAAAATTACATGTTTCACATTGGGGAACGTATGTTACAACCCCAGAAGTTACAGAAGAAAAAGCATTGGTTAATTATGAAGTAACCATCCAAAACAATTCAAGACTTATTAAAAAGTTTAAATTGGAAACGAAGGTTTATGATGCCAATGATAGAGAGGTAGGAAAAGCAACAACCTTAGAAAAACTTTATCCTAAAAAAACATTAATTAAAGTATCAGATATAGAACTTTCAAATCCGAAACTTTGGAGTTTAGGCGACCCACATATGTATCGCATTGTAACCAGAATTTACGAAGATTCTGAATTGGTAGATAATTACAGTACCCCTTTTGGTATTCGTTATTTTAATTTTGATGCTGAAAAAGGCTTTTCGCTTAACGGTGTTCCAACTAAGATTTTGGGTGTTTGTTTACATCATGATAATGGTGCTTTAGGTGCACTTGCCAATAAAGCTGCTATAGAAAGAAAGCTGAATATATTAAAAGACATGGGTGTAAATGCGATTCGTACAGCACACAATCCACCTTCGTTAGAGCTCTTAGAACTATGCGATCAAATGGGTATTATTGTTCAAGATGAAGCTTTTGATGTGTGGAAAAAGAAAAAAGTTAAATACGATTATAGTGTTGATTGGGACAAATGGCATAAAAAAGATTTAGAAGATTTAATAAAACGTGATAGAAACCACCCATCTGTCATGATGTGGAGTATTGGTAACGAAATTCGTGAGCAATTTGATAAAACGGGAATTGCAATTACCAAAGAACTGGTTGACATTGTTAAAAGTTTAGATGCTACCAGACCCGTTACTTGTGCCTTAACCGAAAATGAGCCGAATAAAAATTTCATTTACAAATCGGGAGCCCTCGATTTATTAGGTTTTAATTATAAACACGAAGCCTACGAAGATTTTCCTGTAAGATTTAAAGGAGAAAAAATAATTGCTTCAGAAAATATGTCAGCTTTAGCAACTAGAGGCGAATACAGTATGCCTTCAGATAGTATACAAAGATGGCCATCAGCACATAATGTGCCGTTCGATGGCAATGAAGATTTAACAGTTTCTGCCTTCGATCAAGTGTCTGCTTATTGGGGTTCAACCCACGAAGAAACATGGAAAGCAGTAAAGAAATTAGATTTTATTTCAGGCTTATTTGTTTGGACGGGTTTCGATTATTTAGGAGAGCCCATTCCGTATCCATATCCCGCACGCAGTTCGTATTTCGGTATTGTCGATTTAGCAGGTTTCCCGAAAGATGTATACTATATGTACCAAAGTGAGTGGACTAATAAACCTGTTTTACATGTGTTTCCACATTGGAATTGGGAAGAAGGTAAAGAAGTAGATATTTGGGCGTATTATAATAATGCCGATGAAGTAGAGCTCTTTTTAAATGGAGAATCATTGGGTTCTAAATCAAAACAAGATGATGATTTACACCTGTGTTGGCAGGTTAACTTTCAGCCCGGAACCATTAAAGCCGTTTCTAGAAAAAACGGAAAAGTGGTTTTAGAAAAAGAGATTCATACTGCAGCAGAAGCTTCTAAGATTGAATTAGTTCCTCATAAAGAAAATGTTATAAGAGATCGTTATGATTTGGTTTATGTGACGGTAAATATTTTAGATTCTAATGGAAAATTTGTGCCTAAAGCAGATAATTTAATTCATTTTGAAGTTGAAGGGGGTGGTAAAATTGTTGGCGTAGATAATGGGTATCAAGCTAATTTATCTTCATTTAAAGCCAAAGAAATAAAAGCGTTTAATGGGAAGTGTTTGGTTATCATTCAATCGAACGGAAAGCATGATGATATTAAGTTAAGAGCATCAACCGATGATGGAGCTATGGAAGCGTCAATTGAAATTGAAACAGTAAACAATTAATAAAATAACAGATGAAATATATTGTTTGTGAAGAACCAAACAAATTTACTTTAAAGGAAAAGGAAAGTCCAATAAGAGAAGAAAACCAAGCACTTATAAAAGTACACAGAGTTGGTATTTGTGGTACCGATTTACACGCCTATTCTGGCAATCAGGCATTTTTTACGTATCCAAGAATATTAGGGCACGAATTAGCAGCCGAAATTCTTGAAATAGATGAAAACTCTCAAAACTTAAAAGTAGGAGACAAGGTAATTGTAATGCCTTATGTGAGTTGTGGTAGTTGTTTGGCATGCAGGCAAGGAAAAACAAATTGTTGCAGTAACATTCGGGTTTTAGGGGTACATGCCGATGGCGGTATGCAGGAAAATTTCGCCGTAAGAACCGATTTGTTAATTCCAGCAAACAATTTATCTTATGAAGAAATGGCTATTGTAGAACCTTTAGCTATTGGTGCACATGCTATTAGGAGAGCAAATGTACTTAAGGGTGAAAATGTTGTGGTTGTTGGTTGCGGACCCATTGGTATCGGATTAATGAAATTAGCACAAATTAAAGGCGCTGAGGTTATTGCTTTAGATGTTGACGAAGCCCGATTAGAGTTTGTGAAAAATGAAATAGGCGTAAAGCATGTGGTAAAAGTTTCAGAAACTGCTATTGAAGAAGTTTCCAAAATTACCAATGGCGATTTAGCCACAGCTGTTTTTGACTGCACAGGTAATAAACGTGCTTTAGAAGGCGGTATTAGCTACATGTCACATGGTGGTAGATATGTTTTAGTTGGCTTGTCTAAAGGTGAATTGGTGTTTAGTCACCCAGCAATTCATGCTAAAGAATCCACTATTATGTGTAGTAGAAACGCAACCCTGGAAGATTTTAATTTTGTAATCCAAAACCTTTATAAATTTCCAACAAAAGCCTTCGTTACGCATCAAGTTAATTTTACCGAAATGATTGAAAATTTTGACTCGTGGTTAGATCCAAAAACCAAAGTTATTAAAGCGATGGTTAATTTTTCTAGATATTAAAAAATAATAATGAATTTTATTTCAAAATTAAGTATAAATGAATAAATATCATGAGTATCCATGTTTTTGAAATTTTTAATTATAAAATAGATGGATTTACATTTAAAAGATAAGATAGTAGTAGTAACGGGTGCTGCAGGTATAAAAGGTAGTATTGGTGAAACGATAGTGCAAAGTTTAGCAAGCGAAGGAGCCATTCCTGTAATTGTTTGTCGTAATGATCGAGGATTTGGTTACGAAAAAGAACTACAAGCCAAAGGTATTGATGCGCTTTTTGTAAAAACAGACTTAACCTTTCCAGAACAAATTGAAGCTGCTGTAAAAGTAATTATTGAAAAATACGGTCGAATAGATGTTTTAATTAATAATGTTGGTGTAAATGATGGAGCAGGTCTAGAGGCTTCTATAGAAGATTTTATGTGGTCTTTAAAGCTCAATCTTGTTAGCTTTTTTGCCATGACAAAATATTGCTTACCATATATTAAAAAATCAAAAGGGAATATATTAAATATAGGTTCTAAAGTGAGTATGACTGGGCAAGGGGGTACTTCAGGTTATGCTGCATCAAAAGGAGGTGTGCTTGGTTTAACGAGAGAATGGGCGGTCGATTTAATTAAAGATAAAATTCGTGTAAATGCATTGATTATTTCAGAAAGTTGGACACCAGCCTATGAAACTTGGATTAAAACTTTAGAAAACGGCGAAGAAAAATTAAAATCCATTGTCAAGAAAATTCCTTTAGAAAATAGAATGACAACACCCGAAGAAATAGCTGATGCTTGCTTGTTTACTATTTCAGAAAAGTCTTCTCATACTACAGGTCAATATATTATTGTCGATGGTGGTTATGTGCATCTCGACAGATCGTTATTAACAGAATAGTTTTTAAGTTAAATATACTTTTTCTTGATCGTTTTAGCTATGAGATATATTGTTATGTTTAAAAATAAGTGTTTATCAAACACTTATTAAATAATTATTATATATTTGCAAATATATGTGTCTCATATATTTAATGTATATATATCTGTATTTGATAATAGGGTTTAGATAAAAAATTTTTAATTTTGCACATCGATTTTAAAAAACATATTGAATAACTAAATCAAAGTACAGGCAATTAAAATTAACCACAATTAAAATGAACAAAAAATTAGATCAACAAGCAGCAGATAATATTAGAGCATTAGCTGTAGCAATGGTAGAAAAGGCGAATTCAGGACACCCAGGTGGTCCTATGGGTGGTGCGGATTTCATGCACATTTTATACTCTGAGTTCTTTAATTTCGATCCAACAGATATGGAGTGGGCTTTTAGAGATCGCTTTTTTATGGATGCTGGCCATTTGTCTACATTAATGTATGCGCAGTATTATCTTTTAGGAAATTATGAGAAAAATGATGTTGCTAATTTTAGACAATGGGGTTCAATTACGCCTGGACACCCAGAAGTAGATGTTAAAAGAGGTATTGAAAATACATCGGGTCCATTAGGTCAAGGTCATACAATGGGTATTGGTGCTGCTATAGGTGCTAAATTTTTACAAGCCCGATTTGGAGAGTGGATGAACCATAAAATATATGGTTTTATTTCTGATGGAGGTGTTCAAGAAGAAATTTCACAAGGAGCAGGTAGAATCGCAGGACATTTAGGACTAAGTAATTTCATTATGTTTTTTGATTCGAATGATATTCAATTATCTACGGCTACCGATGAGGTAACTACAGAAGATACCGCCATGAAATACGAAGCATGGGGTTGGAAAGTAGTCACTATAGATGGGCATAATCACGATGAAATAAGAAAAGCTTTAACCGATGCAAATAACGAAACAGAAAGGCCAACCCTAATAATTGGTAAAACCATAATGGGTAAAGGTGCTGTTGCTGCCGATGGTAGTATGTTTGAAGGGCATTGTGAGTTACACGGTCAGCCAATTGGTCATACAGGTGCAGATTATGCAAAAACCTTATTAAACTTAGGTGCGAATCCAGAAAGCCCGTTTGATATTTTTAATGATGTTAAAGCCTTTTACAAAGATATTTTAAAAGAAAAAACAGCAAAAGCCGCTGAAAAGAAAGCGGTAATTGCAACTTGGAGAGCATCTAATAAAGCACTTGCAGATAAATTAGATTTCTTCTTATCTGGTGAATTACCAGAATTAGATTTCGAATCGATTGAGCATAAAGCAGGATTAGCTTCTAGAGCAGCTTCATCGGGAGTATTAGGATATTTAGCTGGAAAAGTAGAAAACATGATTGTGTCTTCTGCCGATTTATCTAACAGCGATAAAACAGATGGTTTCTTAAAGAAAACACATGCGCTTAAAAAAGGTGATTTCACAGGGTCATTTTTACAAGCAGGTGTTGCCGAATTAACTATGGCATGCATTGCAAATGGATTAGCATTACACGGAGGCATTATACCGGTAGTAGCAACATTTTTTGTGTTTTCAGATTATATGAAACCCGCTATTCGTTTAAGTGGTATTCAGGAATTAGGAGTGAAGTTTGTTTGGACGCATGATGCCTTTAGAGTAGGAGAAGATGGGCCAACACACCAACCAGTTGAACAAGAAGCTCAAATACGTTTATTAGAAAAGTTGAAAAATCATAGCGGTAAACCAAGTTTCTTGGCACTAAGACCTGCAGATTCTGCAGAAACAAGTGTCGCTTGGAAAATGGCTTTGGAAAATAAAGATACGCCAACAGGTTTGATATTGTCTAGACAAAATATTAAAGATATTCCAGCAATTGGTACATCAAGGTATCAAGAAGCATTAGCGGCCGAAAAGGGGGGGTATTTAGTGAAAGAAGTTGAAAATCCAGATGTTGTTTTAATAGCTAACGGATCGGAAGTAGCAACATTATTTGCAGCTGCTGAAATTTTAGAATCTCAAAATGGATTGAAAGTGAATATAGCCTCTATCATTTCAGAAGGATTATTTAGATTGCAATCTAAAGATTATCAAAATTCAATAATTCCTAAAAACAAACCATTGTTTGGTTTAACGGCAGGATTACCAGTAAATTTAGAAGGACTTGTAGGTGATAATGGAAAAGTGTTCGGATTAGATCATTTCGGATATTCCGCACCAGCTAATGTATTAGACGATAAATTCGGATTTACAGGTGAAAAGGTAAGCAAAGAAGTATTAGAATATTTAAAAACACAACAAAACTAAAATTATAAAAGATGAAATTTTTTATTGATACAGCAAATTTAAACGATATAGCCGAAGCACAAGCTTTAGGTGTTCTAGATGGCGTTACTACAAACCCATCGTTAATGGCTAAAGAAGGTATTACAGGAGCTGAAAATATTTTAGCTCACTACAAAAAAATATGTGATTTAGTAGAAGGTGATGTAAGCGCCGAAGTAATCTCTACCGATTTTGAAGGGATGGTAAAAGAAGGTGAAGCTTTGGCTGCACTTCATCCACAAATCGTGGTAAAATTACCCGTTATTGCCGATGGTATTAAAGCTTGTAAGTACTTTTCAGATAAAGGTATTAGAACGAATGTTACTTTAGTGTTTTCAGCTGGTCAAGCTTTATTGGCAGCTAAAGCAGGTGCTACGTACGTGTCTCCATTTATTGGTCGTTTAGATGATATTTCTACAGATGGTTTAAATCTAATCTCAGAAATTAGACTTATTTACGATAACTACGGTTTCCAAACTCAAATTTTAGCAGCTTCTGTACGCCATACAATGCACGTTATAGATTGTGCTAAGTTAGGCTCAGATGTTATGACGGGTCCGTTATCAGCTATTAAAGGTTTATTAAAACACCCTTTAACCGATAGTGGTTTAGCTCAGTTTTTATTAGATTATCAAAAAGGAAATAAATAATTAAAATATATACCTGTAAGTTTATTGTATTGATAATAATATGACTGTTTATAAGAAAGAATACCGAGAATTACAACAGATAAAATTAGCTGTTGATTGTATTATTTTCGGATTTAATGATAATAAACTAGAATTGTTATTAATACACAGAGGTTTTGAACCTCAAATGGGTAAATGGTCTTTAATTGGCGGTTTTGTTGGAGAAAATGAAGATTTAGACAAAGCCGCCAATAGAGTTCTATATAAATTATCTGGTTTAGAAGATATTTATATGGAGCAAGTAAAAGCTTTTGGTAAAGCCGATAGAGATTCTTCAGGACAAGTTGTTTCTATTACGTATAGTGCTATGATTTTAAAATCGGAGTATAATGAAGAGCAGGTTAGTAAATATAATGCGAAATGGTTTCCTATTGATGAATTGCCAGAACTTGTTTTCGATCATAAAGATATGGTTGAATCTGCTATAAGAAGATTGAGACGTCGTGTTAGAAATTTTCCAATAGCCTTTAATTTATTGCCAGCTAAATTCACGTTACCTCAACTACAAATGCTTTACGAAGGTATTTTAAATGAGCCTATTGATAAACGAAATTTTAGACGAAAAGTGCTTCAAATGAAGTATTTGATTAGGCTTGAGGAAAAAGACATGTCCGAATCGAGAAAAGGTGCCTATTTCTATCGATTTGACAAAGCTCTTTATAAATTGGAACAAAATTTTAATCTATAACATTGTTTTAGATTATTTTTTTGTCCAAAATCACAAGTGTTTTTTAAACACTTGTATAATTATGTATTATATTGCGCTGCTAATTTAGCAGAGTATTAAATTAATAAATTTCTATTTAGATGGAAACCATGAGTGATGAAAAGTACACTATAGGGATGGATTTTGGGTCAGATTCTGTTAGGGCATTAATAGTAAATGCTTCTACAGGTGAAGAAATGGCTACGGCTGTTCACTATTATGCACGTTGGAAACAAGGTAAATATTGTGAGCCTTCAAAAAATAAATTCAGACAACATCCTTTAGATTATATTGAAGGTATAGAGAATACTATTAAATCTGTAGTTTCAGAAGTAAGTGCGAATGTTGTAAAAAACATTGTAGGTATTGGTGTCGATACGACTGGTTCCACACCTGTAGCAGTGGATAAAACAGGCACACCTTTAGCATTATTAGAAGGTTTTGAAGAAAACCCAAACGCCATGTTTGTTCTTTGGAAAGACCATACAGGTATTAAAGAGGCAGATGAAATAAATGCTTTATGCAAAAAATGGGATATTGATTATTCTCAATACGAAGGAGGTATTTATTCTTCAGAATGGTTTTGGTCAAAAATTCTTCATGTTTCAAGAGCAGATAAAAATGTTCTAGATCAAGCATATTCATGGGTTGAGCATTGCGATTGGGTACCATTTTTACTAACTGGCGGAAATGACGTTCATCAAATGAAACGTAGCCGTTGTGCTGCTGGTCATAAAGCTTTATGGCATGAATCATTCGGTGGATTACCTCCTAATGATTTCTTCATGGCTTTAGATCCCGTATTAAATGGTTTAACAGAACGCTTATTTAAAGAAACTCATACATCTAATATTTCAGCAGGAACCTTATCTGAAGAATGGGCAAAACGGTTAGGCTTGTCAACTTCGGTAGTAGTTGCTGTAGGGGCTTTCGATTGTCATATGGGTGCGGTTGGTGTAAATATTGAACCCTATTATTTAACCAAAGTTATGGGAACTTCAACCTGTGATATTTTGGTAACACCATTACAAGAAAAAGAACATTTAGTTAAAGGTATTTGCGGTCAGGTAGACGGATCGGTCATACCAAATATGTTAGGTTTAGAGGCTGGTCAATCGGCTTTTGGAGATATTTATGCATGGTACGAGCGTTTAATTTCATGGCCTATTATAGAGCTTGTAGGAAATTCAAATTTAATTAGTGAAGATGTTAAAGCGAAACTGGTTGAAGAATCAATAGCTAATATTTTACCAAAACTAAGTGAAGCTGCATCAAAAGAACCTATAACAGCTTCTGGAGAATTGGCTTTAGATTGGATGAATGGTAGAAGAACACCCGATGCGAATCAAAATTTAAAAGGTGTTATTTCAGGAATTAATTTAGGAAGCTCATCACCAAAAGTGTTTAGAGCTTTAGTTGAAGCTTCTTGTTTTGGAGCTAAAAAAATAGCAGATAGATTTATTAGTGAAGGCATTCCTGTTAAAGGAGTGATCGCTTTGGGTGGGATTGCAAAAAAATCAACATTCGTCATGCAAACTATGGCAGATGTTTTAAATACACCTATTAAAGTAGCTCAATCTGAACAAGCTTGTGCATTAGGAGCTTCTATTTTTGGCGCAGTTGCCGCTGGAGTACATCAAGATACAGAATCTGCAATGAATGCCATGGCAAGTCCCTTTGAAAAGGTTTATCAGCCCATAAAAGAAAATGCAGAAGCATACAAAAAAGTATACAATAACTATAGTGAATTAAGTGTTGCTATGGAAAATCATATCATGAAAAATTAAAATTATGAGTCTTTATAAATCATTAAAAGAAGAAGCCTACGAAGCGAATATGGAGCTTCCTGAATTAGGATTGGTGCTCTTTACATTTGGAAATGCAAGTGCTGTAGATAGAAGTAAAGGTGTGTTTGCTATAAAGCCAAGTGGCGTGCCTTATGTTGATTTGAAGCCAGAAGATATGGTGATTTGCGACTTCGAAGCTAAAATAGTTGAAGGATCTATGCGACCTTCTTCAGACACTAAAACACATGCCGTTTTATATAAAGAATGGGATAAAATAGGAGGTGTGGTACATACGCATTCAACCTACGGAACTGCATGGGCACAAGCCATCAAGGATGTGCCTATTTTTGGTACTACACATGCCGATCATTTAATTTCTGATATTCCGTGTGCACCACCAATGAAAGATGATTATATTGCAGGCGATTATGAGCATATGACGGGGTATCAAATTATAGACTGTATCAAAGAACGTGGATTAGATTATAATGAAGTGGGTATGATACTTGTTGGAAACCATGCGCCATTTACATGGGGTTCAACGGTTGCAAAAGCCGTTTATAATAGTGCTGTTTGTGAAGAAGTTGCTAGAATGGCATACTTAACGTTACAAATAAATCCGAATGCTGCTAAATTAAAAGAAGCATTAAAGAAGAAGCATTATGAACGTAAACATGGTAAAGATGCTTATTATGGACAAGGATGTTAAATAACTGAATATAACTAAATACTAACTAAATTAATTAAATATGGGAATTTTATCTTTTGTTGCTTTTACCTTGCTTGTTGCTGTAATAGCATGGTGGTCTACTCGTAAAACCGATGAGAATTCATCTGATGGCTATTTCTTAGGAGGAAGAAGCCTTACAGGACCAGTAATTGCAGGGTCGTTATTATTAACTAATTTATCTACTGAGCAAATTGTAGGAATGAATGGGGTGTCTTTTAGAGATGGCTTACCAATTATGGCATACGAAGTTGTAGCGGCTATTGCTATGGTTTTTACAGCTTTTATATTGCTTCCTAAGTATTTAAAAAGTGGAATTGCAACTATACCACAGTTTCTAGAAAAGAGATATGGCAAAAGTACTAAAACCATTGTTTCGCTATTATTCTTATTAGGATATGCCATTTCCATGTTACCAACCGTATTATATTCTGGAGCATTGGCTATAAATACCATGTTCGATATTCCTGAATCATTAGGAATGGAAGCAGAACCAGCTCTTTGGGTTACTGTATGGGCGATAGGTATCATCGGTAGTATTTATGCTATTTTTGGAGGTTTAAAAGCGGTAGCTGTATCAGATTCTATAAATGCTGTAGGGTTAATTATAGGAGGCTCATTAATCCCTATTTTTGGTTTAATGAAAATTGGAGATGGTAATGTGCTTACAGGATTAAATAGACTAACAACAGCACTTCCTGAAAAGTTTGATATTATTGGAGGACCTGATTCTGATGTACCTTTCTGGACGCTTTTTACAGGAATGATTATTGTGAATTTCTACTATTGGGGAACCAATCAAGCTATCATTCAAAGAGCTCTTGGTGCTAAAAATTTAAAAGAAGGTCAAAAAGGACTTTTACTAGCGGCATTTATCAAAATATTAGGACCATTTATTGTGGTATTGCCAGGTATTATTGCCTTTTATATTTTTAATGGTGATTTAGCAAATCCAGATGAAGCCTATCCTATGGTTGTAAAAGCGGTGTTGCCAATTGCATTTATCGGTTTCTTTGCGGCAGTACTTTTCGGAGCTATTTTAAGTTCATTTAATAGTGCTTTAAACAGTTCAGTAACCTTATTTGGTCTTGATTTCTATAAAGAATACATAAATAAAGAGGCCTCTGAAAAACAAGTAGTTAAAGCAGGTAAACTTTTTGGTATTGTTCTAGCTATATTTTCTATGGCTATAGCTCCTTTATTATACGGTGTTGAAGGTGGTATTTTCACGTATTTACAACAATTAAATGGTACACATAGTGTGCCAATTTTAGCAATCGTAATTGTTGGGATATTCTCTAAACGCGTATCTGCTAAAGCGGCAAACATAGCCATTCTGTTTAGTGCAGTTACGTATTTAATTACTTTATATGTAATTAAGCCAGACATTAGTTTCTTACACCTAATGGGTATTCTATTTGTACTTACCATAATAATCATGTTTGTTGTAAGTAAGTTTTTCCCAAGAGAAACAGATTACGAACAGGAATATACCAAGCAAGTGGATATTACAAATTGGGTATATCTAAAACCAGTGGGTTATGCAGTTATAGCTATGGTTGTAGGACTTTATATTTATTTATCATAATAAAACTTTTTAAAATATAAGATGATTAATTTAAAATTCGGCGAGGTTTGGTTTGTAACCGGTAGCCAAGATTTATACGGTCCTGAAACATTAAAACAGGTTGCCGAACATTCAAAAGAAATTGCAAATGCATACACTGCAAGCAGTGTTATTCCTGTAAATGTAGTTTTTAAACCAACAGTAAAATCACCTGAAGAAATTCATGCTATTTGTAAAGCTGCCAATAACGATGATAATTGTATTGGTATCATTACATGGATGCATACATTTTCGCCAGCTAAAATGTGGATAGCAGGTTTAACCGCTTTGCAAAAGCCATTTTTACATTTACACACACAGTTCAATAGAGATATCCCTTGGGGAACCATTGATATGGATTTTATGAACTTAAATCAATCGGCACATGGCGGTCGTGAGTTTGGGTTTATGGTGTCAAGACTACGTAAAAATCGTAAAGTAGTGGTTGGACATTGGAAAAATGAAAAAGTTATTAAGCAGGTTGCCGATTGGTGTCGTGTAGCAAATGCAGCAGCCGATAGTAAACGTATGAAAGTGGCTCGTTTTGGTGATAACATGCGTCAAGTGGCCGTAACTGATGGTAACAAAGTATCAGCTCAAATAAAATTTGGTTACGAAGTAAATGGCTATGGTATTGGCGATTTAGTAGCTTATGTAAATCAAATAACCGATGCACAAGTAGACCGATTAGTTCAAGAGTATGATGATACTTATGTGATGGCTTCTAAAATTAAAGCTGATGGAACGATGCGTCAATCTTTAAAAGATGCGGCTAAAATTGAGTTAGGTATGCGTGCTTTTTTAGAAAATGGTGGTTATACAGCATTTACCGATACGTTTGAAGATTTACATGGTATAAAACAATTGCCAGGTATTGCAACTCAACGTTTAATGGCGAGTGGTTATGGTTTTGGTGGCGAAGGCGATTGGAAAACATCGGCTTTAGTACGTACCATGAAAGTTATGGGTGCAGGTCTAGATGGTGGTAATAGCTTTATGGAAGATTACACGTATCACTTTGATCCAGATAATACAACCTGTCTTGGTTCTCATATGTTAGAAATTTGCCCAACAATAGCTAAAGGCGATGTGTCTTGTGAAATTCACCCATTAGGAATTGGTGGAAAAGAAGACCCTGTTAGATTAGTATTTAATGGTGGAGCAGGAAATGCTTTAAATGCATCCGTAGTAGATATGGGCAACCGTTTTAGAATGCTTGTAAACAAAGTTGAAGCGGTAGAGATCAAAGAAGGTTTGCCAAAATTACCAGTAGCACGTGTGCTTTGGGATGCGAAACCAGACTTACAAACAGCAGCTGCGGCCTGGATTTATGCAGGGGGTGCACACCATACATGCTATAGTCAAAATATTTCTGCAGAATCCTTAGAAGATTTTGCTGAAATTATGGATATCGAGTTTTTATTAATAGATGAAAAAACTGATTTATACAGATTTAAACAAGAGCTTCGTTGGAATGATGCCGCTTACGTTATAAACAAAGGATTTTAAAATAATCTTATAAATTTAATATTAGTTTAAAACCACCACAAGTTCTCTTTTGGTGGTTTTTTATTTACCTATTTTTTAAGTAGTATCTTTGTTTTTCTTATCATACTCATTATGGGTTACTTGTTGAAAGGAAATCAATAAATTAACGACCAATATGAGGATAGTATTATTAGCAATTATAATTAAAAAAAAGAAAGATAACACTCATATGATTACTTGGAAAGAAGTTATTAATTTTTCCGTAAAAGGAAATCCAGCTCCAGACAAACGTATAGAAAAAACAGATGCTGAATGGAAAATACAGCTAACCCCAGAGCAATTTAGGGTTGCCCGTCAAAAAGGTACCGAAGCACCACACAGCGGTGCACTTTGTAGTATTCATGATGCTGGGAAATACAATTGCGTTTGCTGTAACACGCCGCTATTTGATTCAACCATTAAATTTAGTTCAGGTACAGGTTGGCCCAGTTTTACACAGCCTATAAAACAAAATGCGATTAAATACGAAAGAGATATTTCTTTTGGGATGGTGCGCGTTGAGGTGATGTGTAATACTTGTGATGCACATTTGGGACATGTATTTCCAGATGGTCCGGAGCCTAGCGGATTGCGATATTGTGTTAATTCGGAATCCATGGTATTAGAAACAAATAAGGAAGCAAAGTAATGGTAAACAAAAATATACAAATAGCAACAGTTGGAGGTGGTTGTTTTTGGTGTACTGAAGCCGTTTTTCAAGAAGTAAAAGGTGTTGAAAAAGTGGAGTCGGGTTATTCAGGTGGCCATGTGCCTGGACATCCTACGTATCGTGAGGTATGTTCAGGATTAACCGGACATGCAGAGGTTATTCAAATAACTTTTGATGAGACTATAATTTCATATGAAGACATTTTAATGATCTTCATGACTACGCACGACCCAACCACTTTAAATAAGCAAGGAGCCGATGTGGGTACGCAATACCGTTCAGTAATTTATTTTCATGATGAAAATCAAAAGAAAATAGTTGAAAAGGTGGTGGAAAAAGTAGCGGAGTATTATGATAATCCTATTGTGACAGAAGTAGGTCCTTTAGATGTGTTTTATAAAGCAGAAGATGAGCATCAAGATTATTACAGAAACAACAAAGAACAAGGTTATTGTAGCTTTGTAATTACTCCAAAATTATCGAAACTTAGAAAGTTGTATGGCGACAGATTAAAATGATGAAACTTAATATAAAAGATACATTTAATACCCAATTACCAGCAGACCCCATTCTAGAGAATTCCAGGAGACAAGTTGAAAAGGCCTGTTTTTCGTATGTAACACCTAAGCATACAGCAAAACCAGAATTGCTTCATGTATCTTCTGAAATGCTTAAAAATTTAGGTCTTTCAAAAGAAGATGCACAAAGCGAAGAATTTCTAAGAGTGTTCACAGGAAATACTGTGCTGCCAAATACGAAACCATATGCCATGTGTTATGGTGGACATCAGTTTGGGAATTGGGCAGGACAATTAGGTGATGGGCGCGCTATTAATTTAGCCGAAGTTGAACACAACAACAAACATTGGGCAATACAGTTAAAAGGCGCTGGAGAAACACCTTACTCCCGGAATGCAGACGGGTTAGCTGTTTTACGCTCTTCAATAAGAGAGTATTTATGTAGTGAGGCCATGCACCATTTGGGTGTACCAACAACAAGAGCTTTATCATTGGCATTATCTGGCGACCAGGTTTTACGAGATGTTTTGTATAACGGCAATCCAGACTATGAAAAAGGAGCAATTGTGTGTCGCGTGGCACCTTCATTTTTGCGTTTTGGCAATTATGAGATTCTGGCGGCGAGACAAGATGTTAAAACACTAAAAACCTTAGTAGATTATACCATCAAACATTTTTTTAATCACCTAGGAGAACCTTCAAAGGAAACTTATTTGGCTTTTTTTAATGAAGTTTCACAACGTACATTAGATATGATAATTCATTGGCAACGCGTCGGTTTTGTGCATGGTGTGATGAATACTGATAACATGTCTATTCTTGGTTTAACCATAGATTATGGACCTTACGGTTGGCTTGAAGGTTTCGATTATGGCTGGACGCCGAACACGACCGATCGCCAACATAAACGTTATCGTTATGGAAATCAACCTAATATAGGACTGTGGAATTTATATAAATTAGCCAACGCCTTATATCCTTTAATAGAAGATACACAAGCACTTGAAAGTATATTAGATACGTATAAAACAGATTTTGAAGTGAAGTCTTTAGTGATGATGCGTTCAAAATTAGGATTAGAAACTGAAGATGTTTTTGATGCCTCTTTAATTCAAGATTTGGAAGATAATTTACTGCTTACAGAAACGGATATGACTATTTTCTTTAGGAAATTAAGTGATTTTAATAAGGAAGAAGTTTCCGAAGGATTAGAAATTGTTAAAAAGGCATTTTATATTTCAACAGAAATAACTGGTGAAATTCAACAAAAATGGGATGCATGGTTTCAACGGTATGCGGAACGTTTGAAGCAAGAACAAACAAATTCTAAAGTACGAAAAGAGAATATGAATTTGGTGAATCCAAAATACGTGCTTCGTAACTATATGGTACAATTAGCTATTGATGACGCTGATAAAGGCGATTATCGGTTAATTGATGAATTATTTCAATTACTAAAAAAACCTTATGACGAGCAACCGATATACGAAAAATGGTTCGCAAAGCGTCCTGATTGGGCACGACATAAAGTAGGCTGTTCCATGTTGTCATGTAGCTCGTAATTCATTCAATTAATAAAAATATAACATAGTGATTTTAGGATTAGGAATGGCTGCCATTGGTAGGCCGCATTATATTAATGTAAGGAAAAATACAACTGCAAAAAGCGAGGTAACCGAACTTAAAGCTAATGGTTTTGAAGTTTTAGATGAAGCTTACAAATTAGGTGTGCGTTATTTTGATACCGCCCCAGGTTATGGATTGGCAGAGCAATTATTAATAGAATGGTTAGCAAATAAAAACGATAACAGCATACAAGTAGCCACTAAATGGGGTTACACCTATACCGCAAATTTTGATGCGGATGCGTTGGTTCATGAAGTAAAGGAACATAGTATTTCAAAATTAAAAGAGCAATGGCAGGTGTCTAAAAACCTATTGCCATTTTTAACAACCTATCAAATTCATTCGGCAACTTTAGAAACGGGTGTGTTAGAAAATGAATCGGTTTTAAATGAATTAGCCCATTTAAAAAGTGAGTTTAATTTAAAAATAGGGATTTCAACTACGGGGGAAAATCAAGTAGAGGTTATAAAAAAAGCATTAGAAGTATCTGTTGATGGTATACCGTTATTTGATACATTTCAAAGCACCTACAATGTTTTAGACCAAAGTGTTTTTAATGTAAATAATTTATTGAAACAAGAAGGTAAAAAGTTAATTATTAAAGAAGCCTTGGCTAACGGTAGAATTTTTAGAAACTCAAATTACCCAAAGTATACCGATTTCTATAATTATATGGAAAGTGTATCAAACAAATATAATGTTGGTGTAGATGCTATTGCATTACAGTTTTGTGCTAGAACAATTCCTGAAAGCATTATTTTAAGTGGCGCGAGTACAGTTGGTCAGTTAAAAGAAAATTTAAAATTGGATGCATTTGTTTTAACTGAAGAAGAATTAAATCGATTAAAACATTTTAGCGTTGAGCCAACATGGTATTGGAATGAGCGCAAGCAATTAAAATGGAATTAATTTCTAAAATTGCATTAGGAGGTGGATGCCATTGGTGTACAGAAGCTGTTTTTCAATCGTTACTTGGTGTTGAAAAAGTAGAACAAGGTTATATAGCTTCAGTGGATGAAAATAGCAATTTTTCCGAAGCCGTGATTATTCATTTTAATTCTGAATTAATTTCATTAGAAACATTAATAGAAATTCATTTATATACACATAAAAGTACCAGCAATCATTCCATGCGAACTAAATACCGTTCGGCAATTTATGTGTTTTCAGGACTTCAAAAACTTCAGTCGGAAACTATTATTAAGAATTTTAAAAAGGACTTTGATAATAAATTAATCACCCAAATCTATCCATTTCACTCCTTTAAAGCTTCTAGAGAATCGATTCAAAATTACTATCAAAAAAATCCAGAAAAACCATTTTGTAAAACGTTCATCAATCCTAAATTGAAATTGTTGTTAAATCAATTTTCTAAACATACTAACATTGAAGAGTTAAAGCATTTGGTCTAATAAAGCAGATTAAACGGGAATTATTATATTTAAAAAGCGATCTAATGTATTTTTGCATTTATTAAAGCGATTATATGACTTCTGTATCCGATTTATTAAACTTGTTAATTTTAGAGAAAATTAGCGAAACTGAATTTAATGGTGTTAGTAAAACCATTGGTAGCCCTATTGTTTTTGGAGGCCAAGTGCTTGCACAAGCTCTTAATGCCGCAAGTAGAACCATTACCAATGATAGAATATTACACTCGATGCATTCGTATTTTTTGGAGGCTGGTAATTTAGAATTACCAATTACCTACAATGTAAGTGTTGTTAGAGACGGTGGGAGTTTTTCGGTACGTCGTGTAACAGCGCATCAAAAAGAGCGAACTATTTTTATATTATCGGCATCGTTTCATAAAAAGGAAGAAGGTTACGACCATCAAATACCTATGAAACCCGATTTAAAGCAACCGGAAGAATTGTTGGGGTGGACGGATATTCTTCAGAAATTCGGAGATTTTTTACCTAAAAGCCTTAAAGCTTTTTTTGAAATAGATCGTCCTATAGAATTTAAACCAACCGAAATAGTAAATCCTTTAGATAAGAAAGATGTACCACCATTTAGCGATGTGTGGTTTAAGTTAAAAGGCGATGCTAAAAACATAGATTTGGCTACAAAACAGCAAATTTTAACTTATATTTCAGACTATAATATTTTAGGTTCTACGTTGTATCCACATGCCAGTAAAGCACACTGGGGCAATACACAAACGGCCAGTTTAGATCATTCGATGTGGTATTTTAGAGATTTTGATTTTGATGATTGGTTGTTATATTCCATGGAATCTCCAAGTGCTTCTAGTGCTCGCGGGTTTGCTCGTGGCAATATATTCACTAGAGACGGGAAATTAGTAGCATCGGTAGCTCAAGAAGGCCTAATGCGCCCCATTGTTAAGTAAATAAGACATAATAATTTTGACATATTTGTAATGAGTCAGTTGAATTAAAGACTGATTAAATTAATTGTATTTTTGTAATTCACAATTTTAAAGGCATGGACTTGTACGAACATCTGGAATCGCCAATGATTTTTAAAATAAGTTTTAACGAACTTCTTAAAACTTACGAGCAACTTTCGAATAGTGACGATGAGTTTCTTGCGATTAAAGCAAAACGGATTTTAGAAATTCAAAAACCTTATCCTGATTTGCGAGAAGGTTTTACCGATTTGTCGTTGCTAGAAACCTACAAAAAGCCCATAGCAGCTATTCTTCAAGATTCTTTCAGTCCTATTTTAAGTAATAATGAAATAAAAACAGCGTCTGTTCCATTTCAAAACATCTTTTTTAATACTTCAAACCGTTTTAAAGAACTTATTAAAAAGGCAGGAGATGACTTTGTTTTAAAAATTAGAAACATGCCTGAAGATGATACGTATATTGTTACTTGTACGATTATCTTAAATTTTTGCTATGGCTATAATTTGAATTTAAAACGCCCATTTTTTTATGAAATACCTGATGAAAAAGGTATTTTAAGGTATTATAAAATTTTATACAATGCCGATTTTTGCGAAATAATACCAACAGAAGCAGCTAAAAAAATCACCCCAGAAGATTATGATGAATTGTTAGATAATTTTGATAATATAGAACTTTGGAAAGAAAAATTTCCGCCCAATAGCTATATTTTTAAAGGCTTTGTTATTTCAAATATTTTTGATGTTACAGATGATCAGTCTATTTCAAATGTAAAATCAAGTCTTATTTCTAAAGACAAACGCAGTGATGAAAATTTTATAGAAAAGTTCCAAGGGGTGTTTAGTTCGCTTTTAGGTATTAAGGACATTCGTGTAGGATTCTCAATTTATAATAAGGAAGATGATACTTTAGAGCCAGTTTATGGCGAAGGCATGTCTAGCTTTCTATTGAATAATAAAGAAATAAACCCATGTGAAAGCATTTTATGTGGTTGGTCTTATAATCAACTGCTTAAAGAGAAAAAATTCTACACTATTTCAGATGTTGACAAATTCTATAAATTGTCTCAAGGAAAAGCACCCCAAATTGCCGTATTAAAAAATCAAGGTATTAAAAGTGCTATTTTGGCTCCCATTGCAGATGGTGACACTTTACTGGGAATATTAGAAATTGTTTCCCCAGAAGCTAAAGTTTTAAACAGCATCAACGCAAACAAATTAATTGACGTTATGCCGTATATTGTTTCGGCGGTGTTGCGTTCAAAAAAAGAAGAAGAAAATTTAATTGAAGCTGTAATTCAACAAGAATGCACCTCCATTCATCCAAGTGTTCACTGGAAATTTGAAAAAGAAGCTAAAGCTTTTATAAATGAACAACTCAAAGGAAATCAAGCCGTATTTAATAAAATTTCATTTGAAGATATCTACCCGTTGTATGGTCAAATAGATATTAAAGGTTCTTCGGAAACCAGAAATTGGGCAACACAGCAAGATTTGTCTTTACAACTAAATAGCGTAAAAACCATTTTAGATGCTGCTTTTAAAAAAGAAGCACTTCCTATATATGAGCAATTTATATTTCAAATAGATAATTATTTGGAGAATTTAAAGTTGCACTTTCAAGTGGATAGCGAGCAGCAAATTTCGGAGTTTTTAAAGCACGATATTAATCCGTTATTAGCACATTTGTCGAAATTAAAAGAATTAAATTCAAGTATTAATTCATATAAAGAAACGATTGATGCGAAGGCAGGGACTTTCTATAAACACAGAAAAAACTATGATAATACGATTGCAAGTATCAATAAAAAGATGGCTTCTCTTTTAGATAAAAAGCAAGTTGAAGCCCAAAAAATGTATCCTCATTATTTTGAACGTTTTAAAACGGATGGTGTAGAACATAACATGTACATAGGTGAATCTATAACTAAGGAAGATAGTTTTAACCCTATTTACTTATACAATTTAAGATTGTGGCAATTGCAAGTTATGTGCGAAATGGAGAATGCTTATTACCAAATGCAGCCTAATTTTTCTATTGGTTTAGATGTGGCTTCCATGATTTTAGTGTTTAACCAACCTTTGTCTATTAGTTTTAGAATGGATGAAAAACAATTTGATGTGGATGGTACTTATAACGCTCGATATGAAATTGTAAAAAAACGTGTAGATAAAGCATTTATAAAAGGTACAAAACAGCGCGTTACCCAAAAAGGAAAAATGAGTATTATTTATTCCCAAAAACAAGATGAGTTGGAATATCTGCGCTATATTAAATTTTTACAATCTAAAAATTATTTAGATACCGATGTGGAAATTGTTGAGTTGCAAGATTTGCAAGCCGTAACAGGCTTAAAAGCAATTCAAGTTAGTTTGTTATACCATAAAAATATAGAAGATAAGGCCTTTTATACTTATAACGATTTAATTAAAGAAATTGAAAATTAACGAGCATTAAGCTTAAAGGCTACAGCAAAAGCAATCACGCTTATAATAATGCCTACCATGAATACACTGTATGTCAATCGGAGTATTTTGTATTTTTTATCTAAAACCAACCCTAAAAAATACAAGTCTTTTTTCATAGACGAGTATAAATAATCTCTATCTAACATCATTTCACCCATAGCCCATTCAAAATCCTTTAGGCTCATTTTATGGAAATTTCCAAAGAATAATAAGTTCACTTTTTTGTTGGCAACATCTTCTTTAGTAAATTTTCCACTGGTAACATTTGGTCGCGTTGCTAAAATGGATAATATGATGGAAACTACAGTAAATAGTACAAAAACAACGGTGGGAATAATAAGGTATTCGTTTGAGGCATTGTCTAATTTAGAAACCAAATTAGATAATACTAGCGATACAATAATGGCATTAACAGAGAGTAGAATATTAGCTTTAGTATCTGCAATATTACTTAAAGTGATGTGGTTTTTAAGAGTCACTCTAAACATGGTTTCAATACCGCGTTCAGGTAATTCTACTTTGTTCTTTTTAAAATTTAATTCGGCTTTTTTATGTTTTAGCTTAACAGAATTCTGCTTTGTTTTATTTTGAAGTTTTAGTAATTTCGATATATTTTTTGATTTGGTCGCAGTCCAATTGGTCGCTGCTGCTTCAGAATAAAATCGATGATTTTTGGTTAAAAAATTAATATTCTCTTGCAACCATTCACTTTCGGTCAATGTTTTGTCACAAGAAAGTTCCCATTCTTTTCTTAGTAGTTCAGAAATATCACTAAAATCTTTACTACCAATATGCGAACAATCAGCATCACGAATAATTTGTTCACTGATGTTTTTGGGTTCATAACCCATTACAGTAGCTAAAATTAAATGAGTAACAGTATTAATCGTTTCTTCAGAAGTATTTTGGTTTTTTAAGAAAGCTTCAGCAATAGCAACACTCTTTTCTTCATGTTTGTCCGTGCTTTCAGTATAACCTGTGTCATGAAACCAAGCAGCTAAAATCAATGATTCTTTTTCAGATTCATTTAAATTTGATAAATCGGATAGCTCCTTTACTTTTTCAACAACAAGCTGAGTATGTGCCAAATTATGATAAATAAAATGGCTGCTTAATTTGGTGTTTAATAAATGAATGACATGTTTTTCAGCTTCTGCCACAAGATTATCCATAAGAGCATACGATTTAGAGTAAAAATACTAAAGTTTAACGAATTTAAACATTCGTTTTTAATTTGTCGTAAATTTACAGAATGCTTTCTGATTTGAATCGTTTTGTAAGGTCGCTTAGTAGATTCCTACTTAATGAATCAAATAAGTTTAAGAATTATATACATAAAAACATGATCCCTCAGATAAAACTAGTTAGCTTTTTTTTGATTGCTTTACTTTTTAGTGCGTGTGCGACCTATAGTCCGCAGTATAAAGATTCAAATTGGAAAGCCGATATATCTACTAAAGAAATTGCTCACTCCTTTTACCTTATAGGAGATGCCGGAAATTCACCTTTGGGAACATCATCTAAAGCCTTAGAAGCATTTAAAAACCAACTAAGTAAAGCTTCCAAACAGAGTACGGTTATTTTTTTAGGTGATAATGTGTACCCTAAAGGAGTGCCTAATAAGGAAGATGAAAATAGAGAGTTTGCCGAACATCAACTTAATATTCAAACAGAAGCAGTTGAAAATTTTAAAGGTAAAACCATTTTTATCCCTGGAAACCACGACTGGTATTCTGGAATGAAAGGGTTAAAAAGACAAGAAGATTTTATTGAAGATAAACTGGGTAAAAATACTTTTTTGCCTGAAAATGGTTGTCCGATTGAAAAAGTAACTATTTCAGACGATGTGGTTTTAATTATTATAGATTCTGAATGGTATTTGGCCGATTGGGATAAGTATCCAACTATAAATGATGATTGCGACATAAAAACCAGAAGTAAGTTTTTTGATGAGCTTGAAGGTGAAATTAAAAAAGCACAAGGAAAAACGACACTAATTGCTGTGCATCATCCTATGTTTTCAAATGGGTCACATGGCGGGCAATATTCATTTTCAAGTCATTTAAAACCATTTCCAGTACTAGGAACATTAAAAAACATCATTAGACAAACAGGAGGTGTTACCACGGTAGATGTCCAAAATAAGTTATACAATGAATTAAGAAAACGTATCATTACGTTGTCTCAAGAAAATGATAAAGTTGTTTTTGTATCGGGCCATGACCATAATTTGCAATACATCGTTCAAGACAATGTGCAACAAATTATTAGCGGCTCGGGGTCTAAAATTTCAACAACTCGAAATGTGGGTAATGGACAATTTTCTTATGGAACACCTGGATATGCCATATTAGATGTTTATACAGATGGGGCTTCTCAAGTTCGTTTTTATTCAGCAGAAAATGATAAAGTGGTGTTTCAAACCCAAGTACTTTCAAAAGATAAGAAAGACGATGCTCTTAATTATCCAACCTCGTTTCCCAAGGAAAGAATAGCAGCTATTTATAAAAAGGAAGAAATTTCAAAAGGAAGTATTTATAAAACGTTATGGGGCGATCGTTTTCGAACTTATTACGGTACCGAAATTAAAGCACCGACAGTAAATTTAGATACGTTGTTTGGAGGCTTAACGCCTATTAGAAAAGGAGGCGGCCATCAATCAAAATCGTTGCGATTAAAAGATAAACAAGGGAGGGAATATGTGATGCGTGCGCTTCGAAAAAATGCCATTCAGTATTTACAAGCAGTTGCTTTTAAAGACCAGTATATTGAAGGACAGTTTGAAGATACATATACCGAAGGCTTGCTGCAAGACATTTTTACGGGTTCACACCCTTATGCGCCATTTGTGGTTGGTCCTTTAGCAGATGCCGTTGGTATTTATCATACAAATCCGGTGCTGTATTATGTGCCCAAGCAAAATGCCATAGGGCAATTCAATGATGAATTTGGAGACGAATTATATATGATTGAAGAACGTACCGATGATGGGCATGGCGATAAAGCAAGTTTTGGGTTTTCAAATACAATGATTAGTACGGATGATTTGTTAAAAAAGATTAATAAAGACGAAGATTTTGTTTTAGATGAAGCCGCCTATATTCGAGCGCGTTTATTTGATATGCTTATTGGCGATTGGGATAGGCACGAAGACCAATGGCGTTGGGCTGAATTTAAAGAACATGGAAAAACAATTTACAAACCTGTACCCAGAGATAGAGATCAAGTGTTTTCTAAAATGGCAGATGGTATGTTGTTAAAGTTGGCTACCTCGATAATTCCTAGTTTACGATTAATGAAATCGTATAGTGAAGATTTAAAGAACCCGAAGTGGTTTAATACCGAGCCATATCCGTTAGATATGGCGTTGATTAATCAATCAGGTCGCGACGTTTGGAATGCCCAAGTAAAGCAAATTACAGAGAATTTAACCGACGCTATTATAGACGAAGCATTTACCAATTTCCCTAAAGAAGTACAGGACGAAACCATTCAAGATATTAAAAGAAAGCTTCAAGGAAGACGGGCTAATCTTCAAAAAATTTCAGAAGCGTATTTCAATCATATTAACAAATTTGCTGTTATAAAAGGAACCAATAAAGATGATTGGTTTGAAATTGAACGTATGCCAGGAGGAAAAACTAAAGTGTTAGCATATCGAATAAAAAAGGGAGAAAAAGCAGATCTATTTCATCAAAGAACGTATAATACGAATGAAACAAACGAAATTTGGATATATGGTTTAGATGATGACGATGTTTTTAAAGTTTCAGGAGAAGGAGATCATCTGATTAAAGTGCGTTTAATTGGTGGGCAAAACAATGATGTATACAATATAGTGAACGGAAGTAAAGTTAAGGTTTACGAATATAAGTCGAAAGAAAACACATTTAAGACACCCGAAGGACGTGTAAAATTAACCGATGATTACGAAACGAATGTATACGATTATAAAAAACTAAAAAACAACACCAATCAACTCATACCAACTATTGGTACAAATCCAGATGATGGGTTTAAAATAGGATTATTAAACACATTCACAACCTATGGTTTTGAGCGTAATCCATTTACATCGCAACATTCGCTTTCGGGTGCTTATTATTTCGCTACAAAAGGGTTTGATGTAAGTTATAGTGGCGAGTTTGCTCATGTTGTGGGACATATGAATTTAGGTTTGAAAGTACATTTCACAAGTCCTAATTTCGCTATGAATTTCTTTGGTTTCGGAAATGAAACACCAAATTATGAAGCTGATGACAATGATGGGTTTGATGTGGGTTTAGATTATAATCGTGTAAAAATCAGTTTGCTTAAAGTGTCACCTTCTTTAATTTGGCGTGGACGTTTTGGTGCTAGTTTTGAAGTAGGAGTTTCTTTTGAACATAACGAAGTGGAAGAAACAGAAGGGCGCTTTATTAATCTCGTTCTAAACGATATAATAGAAGTAGGTAATAGTTTTTATGGAATGAACGCTAAATATCAATATTCAAATTCCGATAGCAAAGCATTTCCAACATTAGGAATGCTAGTTGCTCTTGAAACAGGATATAAAAATAATGTGGATACTTCCAATGGTTTTGGATACATTATTCCTGAACTGGCTTTCGATTACAAATTAATACCAAGCGGACAACTGGTTTTGGCAACCAAACTTAAAGCACAAATTAATTTAGGTGATGGTTTTGAGTTTTATCAAGCAGCAAATTTAGGTGCTAATAATGGATTAAGAGGTTATAGAAATGAACGTTTTACCGGTAAAAGTGCCTTTGTACAAAGTACCGACTTGCGTTTGAATTTACGTAAACTAAAAACGGGCTTGTTACCTTTAAATATTGGTTTGTATGGTGGTGCAGATTATGGTAAAGTTTGGATGGAAGATGAAGATTCCAATAAGTGGAATACGTCCCTTGGTGGTGGGTTTTTCGTTAATGCCGCCAATATGATTACGGGAAATGTTTCGGCATTTCATAGTCATGATGGATTACTTATTGCTTTTAAATTAGGGTTTGGGTTTTAGTAGTTTTATATTAATTTAATGGTTGTTCATCGAAATTCAATTAGAATGCACGGTCATTCTCACGTTAGAATTTTCATTTGATAGCTTAGTTGAGATGTAATAGTGGTTAAATTCTTCTAATTGTATGAGTGAGAAAGATAAAAATGAATTAAGATTAACGGCATATGCATAAAAACCATTTTATTAATGTTAAATTTACACAGATATTTTGATAAGAATTATAAGGTGGATAAAAACATATTAAATATAGGGCACAGAGGAGCTAAAGGACATTTAGCCGAAAATACTTTAGAATCTATTAAAAAAGCTTTAGACTTGGGGGTTGATGGCATTGAGATAGATGTGCACAGATGTGCTACAGGGCAGTTGGTGGTTTTTCATGATTTTACATTAGATAGGATGACGAATGGTACGGGCGAAGTTTCAAAACACACACTCAACCAATTAAAGCAAGTAGAGGTAAAAGGGCGTTGTCAAATCCCAACTTTATCGGAAGTTTTATCTTTTTTAAATAATAAATGTCTGTTGAATATTGAGTTAAAAGGTCATGATACTGCACAGGAGGCGAGTAGATTAATCGATTTTTTTGTTGAAAAAAAGGGGTGGGATTACGCGAATATTGTAGTTTCTAGTTTCCAAAAAGTATTACTACAAAAGGTTTATGAAATAAATAAAAAAATACCTTTAGGGGTGTTGACCGATACGAATTTAGATGAGGCTGTTGCTTTTGCTAAAACAATAAATGCCGTATCCATACATCCAGATTACACGATGTTAACTGAAGAAATTGTTGAGAATTTAAAGGAAAATTTTAAGGTCTATACTTATACCGTGAATAACTTAAAGCCAATCAAACGTATAAAATCTTATGGCGTTGATGGCATTATTTCCGATTTTCCTAATAGGTTATGATTAAAAAAGACGTGGTTATTGTTGGTGGCGGTGCAGCAGGTTTTTTTGCTGCTATTAATATCGCTGAAAATAACCCGAATTTAAAAATAGCTGTTTTAGAACGGGGTAATGAAGGTTTGCAGAAAGTGAAAGTTTCTGGAGGAGGAAGATGTAACGTAACGCATGCCGAATTTATTCCCCAAGAATTAATAAAGAATTATCCGCGAGGTAAAAAAGAATTATTAGGGCCTTTTCATCAATTCATGACAGGAGATACCATCGAGTGGTTTCAAAAGCGAGGGGTTGAATTAAAGATAGAAGAAGATGGTAGAATGTTTCCTGCAACTAACTCATCGCAAACTATTATTGACTGTTTTTTAGATGAAGCTAAAAAGCATAAAGTTGAAATCCTGTATAATCAAAGTGTTGTAAACGTATCTCCTCAATCAAGAGGTTTTGAAATTTCAACAAAGGGGAATAAATATTCTTGCGATAAATTACTAATTGCAACAGGAAGCAATCCAAAAATTTGGGCTCTTTTAGAAAATTTAGAACATACTATTTCACAACCAGTTCCTTCATTATTTACATTTGATGTTAAAGACGAACGTATTAAAGATATTCCAGGTGTCGTGGCTCAAAATGTGGAAATTAAAATTTTAGGAACCGATTTATGTAGTGAAGGTCCTTTACTTATTACACATGTTGGTTTCAGTGCCCCAGCCATTTTAAAATTATCTGCTTTTGGAGCTATAGAATTGGCAAAACGAGACTATAAATTTCCAATAGAAATCAATTTTATAAGACAGTCTTTCGAAGATTGTTTAAACATTTTAAAAACATTAAAACACGATTTAGCAAAAAAAATAGTGTTTAAATCGGCTCAGTTTGACTTGCCAAAGCGTTTATGGCAAAAATTGGTGTTAGTTTCTAATATGAATAAAGATGCCCGTTGGGCAGATTTAAATAAAAGTCAATTAGAAGATTTAGCATTACAACTTACACAAGCCATTTTCCAGGTGGATGGTAAAAGCACCTTTAAAGAAGAATTTGTAACAGCTGGAGGTATTGATTTAAAAGAAATCAATTTTAAAACCTTTGAAAGTAAACTTCATAAAGATCTTTATTTTGCAGGAGAAATTATTAATGTAGATGCTGTTACAGGCGGTTTCAACTTTCAAAATGCATGGACAGGTGCTTACATTGCTGCTAAATCTATTTCTAAATGAATACTTGTATAGCATTTTTAAGAGGTATCAATGTTGGTGGGCATAAAAAAGTTCCAATGGCAGAATTACGAGATTTGTTAACAGGAGCAGGTTTTCAAAACGTACAAACTTATATTCAAAGTGGTAATGTTATTTTTCAATCTTTAGAAAAAACATCGGAATTAGAAACTAAAATTAAAAAACGGATGCATTCTTATTTTGGTTTTGAAGTTCCAGTAATAGTGAAAACGAATAGTGAATTGCAAACCATTTTTGATGCATGTCCTTTTTCAGAAGAAAAGAAAGAAACAAGTTATTTCATATTTTTAAGTGACATTCCAAATGAAAATTTAATTAAGAAAGCTCAAGAAATAACTTATGAAAATGAAGAGGTTATAATAAAAAAAGACTGTCTTTATTTTTATTCTTCAACAGGTTATGGTAAAACAAAATTTAATATGAATACCTATGAACGCAAGTTGAAGGTTGTTGGAACATCAAGAAATTATAAAACCATGGTAAAACTATTATCTTTGTCCTTAGATTTAATTTAGAATGACAGCACAAGAATTTACCCCTAAAGCATATTCAAATACTACTGAAAGTGGAAAAGTTACATGGGAATCGCCCAGTAATATTGCGTTGGTGAAATATTGGGGAAAAAAGAAAGATCAAATTCCTGAAAACCCATCCATCAGTTTTACGCTTAATAACTGTAAAACAATTACAACTTTAACTTTTTCAAAAAAAGAGAATAGTTCTGATTTTGAATTTGATGTGTTCTTAGATGGAGAAAAGAAGGATGATTTTAAACCGAAAATACAAACGTTTTTTGAGCGTATTGAGTTGTATTTGCCGTTTTTAAAGCATTATAAATTCAAAATAGAAACAAAAAACACGTTTCCACATAGTTCAGGAATAGCATCCTCTGCAAGTGGCATGAGTGCATTGGCTTTATGTTTAATGAGTGTAGAGGAAGAGTTAGGTGTAGATCATTTGGATGATTATTTTTATAAAAAAGCATCTTTTTTAGCACGTTTAGGTTCTGGTTCTGCATGTAGAAGTATTGAAGGCGATTTAATTGTTTGGGGACAAACCGAGGCTATTGAAGGAAGTACAGAGTTATTTGGTGTAAAATATCCTTATAAAGTTCATGAAAATTTTAAAGACTACCAAGACACCATTTTATTGGTTGATAAAGGAGAAAAGCAGGTGAGTAGTTCGGTGGGGCATAACCTAATGTATAATCATCCGTATGCAAACAACAGGTTCCAGCAAGCGCATGATAATCTTGAAAAGTTAAAACCTATTTTAGAATCGGGAAATTTAAACGATTTTACTGCTTTAATTGAAAGTGAAGCGTTGACGCTGCATGCGATGATGATGACTAGTATGCCTTATTTTATTTTAATGAAACCAAACACTTTGGAAATAATCAATAAAATTTGGGGTTTTAGGGAAGAAACCGGTTTAAACATTAGCTTTACTTTAGATGCAGGTGCAAACGTACACGTACTATATCCAAAGAATGAATCATCTGAAATTTTAGAATTCATTAAAAATGAATTAGTTGTATATTGTCAAAACGGTCATTATATTTGCGATCAAATTGGTTTTGGAGCTAAGCAATTAACAATGTAAAATTGATAATTGACAATGAAGAGCAAAATATTATTAAAACTAAAAGCGATCAATTTGCAGTGAGAGTTGTAACTTTGTACAAGTTTTTAGTTGAAGATAAAAAGGAGTTCGTGCTTTCAAAACAATTATTCCGCTCTGGAATAGTGATTGGAGCTAATGTCAAGGAAGCAGAACATGCAGAAGGAAAGCCATTTTAGTCATAAGTTGACAGTTGCTCAAAAGAAGCGAATGAAACTGAGTACTGATTTGCTTAAAGAAACAAATTATTTGGATAATTCTGAGTATATTAGTACTCAGATTGATATAAAAGAAATTTTAAAACTTCTTACAAGTATCATTAAAACATCAAAACAAAAATAATTTTCAATTATTAATTGTTAATTATCAATATAAACATGAAAGGACCATTATTTTACTCTAAAATTCTACTTTTTGGCGAGTATGGAATCATTAAAGATTCTAAAGGACTATCAATTCCTTATAATTTTTATAATGGCGCTTTAAAAACAGATAAAAATCCATCGGAGACTTCTTTAAAATCTAATGAGAGTTTAAAACGTTTTGTTGATTATTTAGAGGGTATCAATCCTGAATTGGTGACTTTTGATATTGAAGCTTTAAAGAATGACGTAAATGGGGGTATGTATTTCGACTCGTCTATCCCTCAGGGATATGGTGTAGGTAGTAGTGGTGCATTAGTGGCTGCTATTTACTATAATTATGCTCATAATAAAATTACAGTTTTAGAGAATTTAACTCGTGAAAAATTACTGACTTTAAAATCAATTTTTTCAGAAATGGAATCTTTTTTCCATGGAAAATCCTCTGGTTTAGACCCTTTAAATAGCTATTTGAGTATTCCTATTCTTATCAATTCAAAAGATAATATTGAAGCCACTGGCATTCCTTCACAAAAAGCTGACGGAAAAGGTGCTGTGTTTTTATTAGACAGTGGTATAATTGGAGAAACTGCACCTATGGTAAGTATTTTTATGGAAAATATGAAACAAGAAGGTTTCCGTAATATGCTTAAAGATCAATTTATAAAACATACCGATGCTTGTGTGGATGACTTCTTGAAAGGCGATATCAAATCGTTATTTAAAAACACCAAACAATTATCAAAAGTGGTATTGAATAACTTTAAACCCATGATTCCTGTTCAATTTCATGAGCTTTGGAAAAAAGGAATTGAAACCAACGAGTACTACTTAAAACTTTGTGGTTCTGGCGGCGGCGGTTATATCTTAGGCTTTACTGAAGATATAAATAAGGCTAAACAAGTATTAAAAGATTACAAGTTAGAAGTAGTTTATAACTTTTAAAAAAGACCCGCTATGCAAAAGTTGATTGAAGCGTTTTCTATAAGTCTTTTTATTTGGCAGTTTGTTTTAGTTGTTTTCTTATTAGCTATCGTATACATATTATATAAGTTATTTGAATTTTTAAGTAAAAAAAAACTTTAGGTCATGCTTTCTCGCAGACAAAAACACATACTTCTTAAGTTTTTCGGTATGTTTTCTGTTGTTAGAGGTTACAATATTTTAATCATTGTAATTGCTCAATATTTAGCATCCATTTACATTTTAGCACACGATAAACCATTTAAACAGGTTGTTTTAGATCTTAATTTGTTTTTGTTGGTTTTAGCATCATCTGTAACCATCGCTGGAGGTTATATTATTAATAATTTTTACGATTCGGAAAAGGATTTAATTAATCGCCCCATAAAATCGAAGTTAGATAAATTAGTAAGTCAAAATACCAAGCTATCTTTTTATTTTGTTTTAAATTTTTTAGCGGTTATCATGGTAAGCTATGTGTCTTTTAAAGCCGTTATTTTCTTTTCAATTTATATTTTTGGTATTTGGTTTTATTCACATAAATTAAAAAAAATGCCTTTTGTTGGTAATTTAACATCGGCAATTTTAACCATCACACCCTTTTTTGCCATTTTCATGTATTATAAAAATTTCGAAACGGTTATTTTTGTGCATGCTGTTTTCTTGTTTTTACTCATTTCGATGCGAGAACTTACTAAAGATTTGGAGAATATCACAGGCGATTTAACTCAAAATTACCACACCATTCCTGTTATTTATGGTGAAATAGTTTCTAAACGCATACTTACAGTGTTGGCAATTTTAACACTCTTTCCTATTTATTTGCTATTATTTAAATTTGAAATTGGTTATATGTATATGTATTTCTATTTAAGTATTGTGTTAATGGTGGTTTTTTTAGTGTTGTTATGGAAATCTAAAACCAAATTACATTACTTATTAGGACACAGTATTTTAAAGTTTATTATAGTTTTAGGTGTTTTTAGTATTTTGTTAATAGATATTAATTTGTTGCTTAACAGGATTTTATAAAATCGTAAATCAAAAGTTGTGAATGATAATTTTTAAGAAGTATCTTTGCAAAAAAATAAATGATGAGCAGAACGCAAGGAACAAGTGGAAAAGGGAAACCTTCAGGTAGAGGTCAGCAAAATGGAAATGGTAAAAATGAAAGTAGAGGAGGTAATACTTCAAAAAGTAAAAATTTTGCTAGAGGGAATGCGCCTATAAAAAACACCAATCTGCCATCAAAAAAACCTTCAAATCCAAACGAAATTAGATTAAATAAATACGTAGCTAATTCAGGTATGTGCTCGCGTAGGGAAGCTGATGTACATATCGCAACAGGACTTGTAACTGTAAATGGTAAGGTAATTACCGAAATGGGTTATAAAGTAAAGTTAGAAGATGAAGTGCGTTATGATGGTGCGCGTATTAACCCAGAGAAAAAAGCATATGTTTTACTAAACAAACCGAAAGGGTTTGCTACAACTACCAGTGAAGGAAAGGGTAGAACGGTAATGGATTTGGTATCTAATGCCACCTCATCTAAAATAGCACCCATTGGGCGTTTAGGTAGAAACTCTAAAGGTTTGTTGTTATTTACTAATGATGATGTTATCGCTGCAAAATTCACCAATTCTAAAAATGGAGTGCCTCGTTTATTTCATATAGAATTAGATAAAAATTTAAAGCTTGAAGATTTAAAAACAATCCAATCAGGTTTTAAAATTGAAGGTAAACTTATAGCTGTAGAGGAGATTAGTTATATTGATAATACTTCCAAAAATGAAATAGGTTTAAAAATTAAAAATACAGGGAACACATTAATCCGAACTATTTTTGATTATTTTAAATACGAAATTGTCAATCTAGATTGTGTTGCTATTGGGCCACTAACTAAAAAGGACATTCCGCGTGGACATTGGAAACATCTCACAGAACAAGAGTTAAACAACCTAAAAATGCTTTAGGTTATTGTGATTTTATGCCTTAATATTACGCTGTATTTTGTCGTTAATTTTGAAGTAGTAACTGCTTTGCAATAACAAGAGGGGCTGTATGTGAAGCAGTAGCAAAACAATGTAATATATAGTTCAATCTCTTCGGATAAGGCTCTAAACGGCTTCTAAAAAAAATCTAAAAAAAAAACCAAAATCAGTCTAAAATTAAATTTTTTATATTTCATTTGTAATGTAATTTCTGAACAAATTGAAACGTATTTATATGTTCGGGTTTTTGAAATATAAGAAGGTATTTTCAAAAGCAGCTTATAGAAAAAGCGACCGAATTTTAAAGCTAACTTCTGCTTATACTATTGCTGCTAACCAGCATATACATGGCTTTGTTCCTACGACACAAAGTCCCATTCGTATTTGATTAATAGATAAATATAATTTGATTAGAAACGAATGTTTCTTAACTTTAAAAAAATAATATTAAACTATTACATCTAAAAATAAAGAATGAATACTAAATACATTGATTTAATTAATCAATCTTTTTACTTTCCTCAAGAAGAATTTGATCTAAACGACAAGCACTTAGAGTTTCATGGCATAGACCTTATGGGTTTAGTTGAAAAATATGGAGCACCTTTAAAATTTACGTATTTACCACAAATTTCAAACAACATTCATAGAGCTAAAGGATGGTTTGAAAAAGCTATTAAAGCGAACAAATATAAGGGTAAATACAATTATTGTTATTGTACTAAAAGTTCTCATTTTAAGCATGTACTCGATGAAGCTTTAAAAAACGATATACATATAGAAACATCATCTGCTTTTGATATTGATATTGTTGAAAGCTTAAAAGCAGAAGGGAAAATAACCGATAAAACTTATGTAATTAGTAACGGGTTTAAGAGAGATCAATACATTTCTAACTTAGCGAGGTTAATTAATAATGGGCACAAAAACTGTATTCCCATTATTGATAATTATGAAGAAATTGATTTGTTATCAAAAGAAATAAAAGGAAAATTTAATATAGGAATTAGAATAGCTTCAGAAGAAGAACCTAAATTCGAGTTTTATACCTCGCGTCTAGGTATTGGTTACAAAAATATTTTACCTTTTTATAGAAGCCAGATTAAAGAAAACAAAAAAGTGAAACTTAAAATGCTTCATTTTTTTATCAATACAGGTATTAGAGATAATGCATATTATTGGAATGAGTTAACCAAATGTTTAAAAGTATATACCAGCTTAAAACGTATTTGTCCTAGTTTAGATAGTTTAAATATTGGCGGTGGTTTTCCTATTAAAAATTCTTTGGCTTTTGATTTTGACTATGAATACATTGTGGGTGAAATTATCAATCAAATAAAGTTAGTTTGTGAAGAAGAAGAGGTAGAAGTGCCTAATATTTTTACCGAGTTTGGTAGTTTTACTGTTGGTGAAAGTGGTGGAGCTATTTATGAGGTTTTATATCAAAAACAACAAAACGATCGTGAAAAATGGAATATGATTAATTCATCGTTTATTACTACATTGCCAGATACTTGGGCTATTAATAAACGCTTTGTGATGTTGCCAATTAACAGGTGGAATGAAAGTTATGAACGTGTGTTATTAGGAGGTTTAACTTGTGATAGCGATGATTATTACAATAGTGAACAACACATGAATGCCATTTATTTGCCAAAATATAATAAAGACAAACCACTATACATTGGTTTTTTTAATACAGGTGCTTATCAAGAAACTATTGGTGGGTTTGGTGGTTTACAACACTGTTTAATCCCGATGCCAAAACATATATTGATAGATAGGGATGCTGATGGAAATATTACAACAGAGTTATTTAGTGAACAACAAAAAAGTGAAGACTTACTTAAAATTTTAGGTTATGACAAATAACACGTATGCTGGTATACCAGAAGAATTTGTAAAATTAGAACAATCAAAAATTGTTTTAATTCCAGTGCCTTATGATGGAACAAGCACGGTGCAAAAAGGATCTGAAAAGGGGCCAGAAGCTTTTTTGAATGCTTCAAACAACATGGAACTTTATGATATAGAAACAGATACAGAAGTTTATCAACAAGGTGTTTACTTAGCAGATTTGGTTGAAGATAACACATCACCAGAAGCGTTAATCGATGCTGTACATCAAACAACAAAAAAATATATAAAAAAGAATAAGTTTGTAACCATTTTTGGTGGTGAACATGCTATTTCTATTGGAAATATTCGTGCTTTTAACGAGATGTTTCCAAGTTTAACTGTGTTGCATATAGGTGCACATGCCCATTTACGTAAGAGCCATAACGGTACTTCTGTTAATAATACTTGCGCACTGCATGAAGCGAGCCAAACCACTAACTTAATACAAGTGGGGATTCGTTCGATGAGTGCGATTGAAAAAACAATTGCAGATATTGATAAAACCTATTTTTCTCACGAAATGGCGGTAGATGATACTTGGATAGATTCAGCCATCGATCAAATGACAGATAATGTATTTATCAATTTTAGTTTAAGTGGTTTAGACCTCTCTATTATGCCAAATACAACGTCTCCTTTACCAGGTGGTTTGTTTTGGTATGAAACTTTAGATTTTATAAAACAAGTTTTTGCAGAAAAAAATGTAGTTGGGTTCGATATGGTTGATTTATGCCCACATGCCAAACAAAAATCTTCAGATTTTGTAGCTGCAAAATTGTATTATAAGATGTTAAGTTATAAATTTATGGATCAAGAAGTAGGAGACGATTACGATAATGCTTACGATAATTCAAAACAAAAAAATAACGCAACAAAATTTAACGACGACGATGAGTACTAAAGGACCCATATCAAAATTTATAGAAAAGAACTATTTACATTTTAATGCTGCTGCTTTAGTAGATGCTGCAAAAGGTTACGAAACTCATTTATTAGAAGACGGAAAAATGATGGTAACTTTAGCGGGTGCAATGAGTACGGCAGAGTTAGGGAAATCGTTAGCAGAAATGATTCGTCAAGATAAAATTCATATCATTTCTTGTACAGGCGCGAACCTTGAAGAAGATATTATGAATTTAGTAGCGCATAATTCATATAAAAGAGTGCCAAATTATAGAGATTTATCTCCACAAGAAGAAAGAGATTTATTAGATAATCATTTCAATCGTGTTACCGATACTTGTATTCCTGAAGAAGAAGCATTTAGACGTTTACAATCGCATTTATTTGATATTTGGAATAAAGCTGATAAATCAGGTGAACGCTATTTTCCTCATGAATTTATGTATCAAATGATAAATTCTGGTGTTTTAGAACAATATTATGAGATAGACCCAAAAGACTCTTGGATGGTTGCTGCTGCTGAGAAAAATTTACCTATTGTAGTTCCTGGTTGGGAAGACAGTACCATGGGAAATATTTTTGCTTCTTATTGTATTAAAGGCGAATTAAAAGCCTCTACTACCAAAAGTGGTATTGAATACATGATGTGGTTAGCCGATTGGTATCCAAAAAATTCAGGAGGAAAAGGTGTAGGTTTCTTCCAAATTGGAGGCGGAATAGCTGGTGATTTTCCCATATGTGTTGTGCCTATGCTTTACCAAGATATGGAAATGCATGATATTCCTTTTTGGAGCTATTTTTGTCAGATTAGCGACTCAACAACTAGCTATGGGTCATACTCTGGGGCTGTTCCAAATGAAAAAATAACTTGGGGTAAATTAGATATAGATACACCAAAATATATAATAGAAAGCGATGCAACTATTGTTGCACCATTAATTTTTGCATATTTGCTAGACCAATAATACAACTCAAAAAAAAAATGATACGCAAGATTGTAGATTACAAAAAATTAAATGAAGATATATTAAATCTTCTTGTGGAAAAGTTTCCTGATGGATACGATGAGGCCGACATTATTTCGTTTAGAAATGCACAAAATGAAATAATTGAAGCTGTCGAGGTTAGAACCGATGATACTATATATTTGGTAAAAGTGGGTAAACGTCTAGTACAAGCTATGGAAGACTTTGGGGATGACGATGCAGACGTGGCAGAAGATGATTTTGAAGAAGTTAAAGTTGACGATCCCGATGCGGATTTAGAAGATGACGACGATGATATTGTAATAAAGAAAGATAGTTCGGAAGATGACGACGACAATGATATGGATGACAATGCCGACTCAGATTACGATGAAGATGATGAAGATGATGAAGATGATGACATTGATTAACTCATAGTAAATAATTGTTTTATGAGAACAGCTATTTTTAAGTCTTACGAAAACGGTTATTTTACGTTTTGGTTTGAAAATGGAGAAGAATTAGTATTTGAGGAAGTACATCCAAGAGTATTAAAACAATACGATTTAAAGAACGATGAAAGTTACATCGATAAAAGTTTTAGAATAACTTTTGTTGAAGACTTTGATGGTGACGATGAAGATTATGCTATTTATAGAGTTGAAAGTTTAAAACCTCTTTAATCCTATTAAATTATGGGTGCATCATTTCATATGTCGTTGCCATGTTTAAGTATAAAAAGTATAGAAAACTTTTATGTAGGTAATATTGGCGCTTCCTCAGGTAGGAAAACACAAAGTTGGATTGATATCGATTTATTTGGCAATCAAATAACATTTATCAAGGCTGAAAAGTTTAGTTTTCACAGTCCTAATTATGTTTTTGAAGGTAAAATATTGCCATCGTTTCACTTCGGAGTTATTGTAGATTTAAAAGATTGGGAACAAGTTTACTCAAAATTTAAACAGCAAAAACTAGACTTAGTTACTCAAGCAACATTTTTGGAAGGTAAAATAGGAGAACATGTTTCGTTCTTTATAAAAGATCCAAATGATTATATGTTGGAGTTCAAGAGTTTTAAAAACTCAATGTCTATTTTTGAAAAATAAGTGTAATAAGCTATGAAATTTGTTTCGTAGCTTTTTTGTTTATAAAAACTTCCCAAATAAACACGCTATACACAATCGCGTATTCCAACCCAATAATCCATAGGTTTTCGGTGTTATTGGTGTTTATATAAGCTAAGTAGCTTAGTGTCATAGCAAAACTCCAAACTAACGGGAATTTATAGTTAGTAAAGATAGATAAAATCAAAAGGGTGGCCACGTACCAAGGGTGTACAGTAGTGGCTGTAAAGTAATAGAATGACAAAGCCAAAAGCATACTTGTTATCAGTTGAACGGTTGTTTTGTTCTTTCTGAAAAATGCCATCCCTAAAACAAATAAAACAACAACAACAGGAATGATTTTACCTATGGTACCAATTTCATTATAACCTCTAAATTGATAACCAATTTCTCGTGCTATATAATACAAACTGGCATTAAATTCAAAGTCTTGAAACCACAAGCCAACTGTTTTAGTATAATTACTGATGAATTGTTTCGAGTAAAAAGGTAGAAATAACAAAATGGTGGTAAGTAACGTGACGCAGTAAAAACTAATTAATTTTAATAGTCCGCCATTGTGAGGTGTAAGTCGCAAAGCAATCTCTTCCTTAGAAACAGATTGCTTCATTTTATTTGTAATAATGTTTCTCGCTTCATCAGGTGTTAGGTTGAGTGCAGTCGAAACCTTTTTATTATTGAAAAACCACTTCAAAAACAAAGGTAAAAACATTAAAGGAATTAATTTCACCGAAATAGAGCAGCCTAAAATAATTGCAGCAAATAACCATTTTCTTGAATGTAGTAAGTACAAACTCCACACTAAAAAGAAAATCATCACGCCTTCAAAATGAAGATTTCCTGTTAATTCTATAATAATAAACGGATTCAAAACATACCAAAAAATGTTGTGTGCAGGAAGATTTAATCTTTCTAATAATTTTTTTCCAAAAAAGAGTGTACCAAAATCGGCTGCAATTATAAGGATGCGCATCACCACAACCGACCCTAAAATACTTTTCCCTGCAAACAAACCTGCGATCACAAAGCATAATTGATTTAAAGGTGGGTAGTTGGTAAAATGACTGGCATTCAATTCTCCCATGCCTTGATGTAATTCTTGAGCTTGATCTACAGGGAATTTGCTCATGCTTATAAACGACTCTACGTTGTGTAAATAGGGGTTGAAACCTTCTAAAAGCATTCGGCCATCCCAAATAAAACGGTAAAAATCTTGTGATAAGTTTGGTATGGCTAAAATAAAAATGGCTCGAAATATAAAGGCTAACCAAGTTAAAAATACAAGCTGTGATTTTAACAGCTGTACCAGTTTGTAAAACAAAAAGAATAAAGCAGTATACAACATGATAAGCTTTACATAATCGGTTCTAACCAAGTTGTATGCAAATGTAAAATATAATAAACAACTAGAAACTACAAGCAGTAACCATGCTCTATTGGATTTTAAAAAAACAAGGTTTGAAAACATAATCAAATATAATATTATTTGTTTGTCGAATTAAATTAGAAACCTAATGTTACTATTACGTTATAGTTAAAAATAATTGTAATTAATCTGCAATACATGACTTCTATCATAATTTAAAAAGGAGTCTATCCTTAATTTTAGCCTGTAAATACTGATAAACTTAATAAATTATAAATCATGAATATATCTCATATTGAGCATATTGGAATAGCGGTTGAAAATTTAGAAAATTCCATTAAATATTATGAAGACGTTTTAGGAATGACATGTTATTCTATTGAAGAGGTTGTTGATCAGAAGGTGAAAACAGCCTTTTTTTTGGTAGGTAATACAAAAATTGAATTACTTGAAAGTACCTCGCCAGACGGGGCTATCGGGAAATTTATTGCTAAAAAAGGCCCTGGAATACACCATATTGCTTTTGCTGTAAATAACGCTACAGAGGCTTTAAAATTAGCAGAAGACAGAGGCGTGACTCTTATTGATAAAGTCTCGAGAAAAGGAGCTGAAGGATTAAATATTGGCTTTTTACATCCAAAATCTACACTAGGAGTTCTAACTGAACTTTGTTCAAAACAATAAAAGGTTATTAAAACAGATAAGTAAATAGTTAAACAAATGGCAAATCAAGATAAAATTAACGAGCTCATTCAAAAAAGAGCGGAAGCAAAGTTAGGAGGCGGTGAAAAACGTATCGATTCGCAACATGCTAAAGGAAAGTTAACAGCCCGAGAAAGAATAGACATTCTTTTAGATGATGATAGTTTTGAAGAGTTCGACATGTTTGTAACCCACAGGACGAAATCTTTTGGATTGGATAAGGAAATTTATTTATCAGATGGGGTTGTAACGGGTCATGGAACCATTGATGGAAGAATTGTTTACGTATTTGCTCAAGATTTTACCGTATTTGGTGGGTCGCTTTCAGAAACATTTGCGTTAAAAATTTGTAAAATTATGGATATGGCTATGAAAATAGGTGTACCCGTTATAGGGTTAAATGATAGTGGAGGTGCACGTATTCAAGAAGGTGTGAGATCGCTTGCAGGGTATGCCGAAATTTTTCAAAGAAATATTATGGCATCGGGTGTTATTCCTCAAATTTCTTCCATTTTAGGACCTTGTGCAGGGGGCGCGGTATATTCACCAGCCTTAACAGATTTTACCATCATGACGGACAAAACAAGTTACATGTTTGTTACTGGTCCAAAGGTGGTCCAAGCTGTAACAGGAGAAGTTGTTACGGCCGAACAATTAGGAGGTGCTCATATTCATTCAACAAAATCGGGAGTATCACATTTTTTAGCGGAGAATGATGAAGAAAATCTCATGCTCGTAAGGAAATTGTTAAGTTACTTACCTTCCAATAATCTTGAAGAACCACCAACCATTTCAACCTCCGACCCTATAGATCGGTTGGATGATGTTTTAAATACTATTATTCCCGAAAATGCGAATCAGGCTTATGATATTATTGATGTGATTTCAATAATCGCCGATAATGGCGAGTTTTTAGAAGTACATAGAAACTATGCCCGAAATATTGTGGTTGGTTTTGCACGTTTCAATGGGCGCTCCGTTGGTATTGTCGCTAATCAGCCAAAATATTATGCGGGGGTTTTAGACTGTGAGTCGTCGAGAAAAGCCGCCCGATTTGTTCGTTTTTGTGATGCCTTTAATATTCCTGTGGTAACCTTAGTGGACGTACCAGGTTTCTTGCCAGGAACGGGTCAAGAATACGCTGGAATTATTTTACACGGTGCAAAATTATTATTTGCTTATGGTGAAGCTACTGTTCCAAAAGTAACCATTACACTTCGGAAGTCTTATGGGGGTGCGCATGATGTTATGAGTTGTAAACAACTTAGGGGCGATTTAAATTACGCTTGGCCAACGGCAGAAATTGCAGTCATGGGTGCAAAAGGAGCTGTGGAGGTTTTAGAAGGTTCTAACATTCGTAAAATTGAAAATGCTGATGAAAAACAGCATTATATAGAGGAGAAAGAGAGCGAGTATAATACCAAATTTGCTAATCCGTATGTAGCTGCTAAATATGGATTTATTGATGATGTTATTGAGCCCAGAAATACCAGGTTTAGAATTATTAGAGCTTTGGAATTATTAGCCAATAAGAAAGAAGTAAATCCGCCTAAAAAACATTCAAACATTCCATTATAATGACACATCTATTTTTATTTACCGACACGCTAAGCGAAGGCTATGTTATTCTAGTAACAGGACTTACAATTGTTTTTGGAGGCTTATTGCTTTTAACCTTGTTTTTTAAATATGGATTACCAGTGATGCTCTATATCTATAAAATAATAAGTAAGGGAAGAGATAAAAAAATAAAAGAAATATCCCCTAAAGTTAATGAGCAGTTTACAGGAGAAATGGCGGCGGCAATTTCTGCGGCAATTCATATGTATCTGAATGCTCAGCATGATAATGAAAATGCAGTATTAACGATTAAACAAGCTAGAAAATTATATTCCCCTTGGAGTTCTAAAATTTATAGTGCTTATGGTAATAGACTCTAGTTCAAAACTTATAAAGAAACATAAAAGGCAATGAAAAATTTCACATTCAAAATAAACGAAAATAATTACGGTGTTAAAATAGTATCACACGAGAATAGCACTATAGAGTTGGAGGTAAATGGAACGTCTTATTCCGTTAAAATGAAGGAAGAGGTAAAAACTATAAAAACGCCCACACTAGTTCGTAAGCCCGCAAGTGCAGTTGTTGAGCCGCTAAAAGTAAGTAATCCAAATTCTGGTTCCTCAGGGTCAAAAATTGTGGCACCTATTCCAGGTGTTGTTTTATCAATTAATGCAAAAGTAGGAGATAGAATTAAAGAGAACGATATACTATTAGTTTTAGAAGCCATGAAAATGGAAAATAGTATAGCTTCAGAAAAAGCAGGTATCGTTTCTGCCATTCATGTAAAAGTTGGGCAACAAGTTTTGCAAAGTGACATCATGATAGAATTAGAATAAAAGACAAAACGGCTTCAAATTGTAATTGAATAAGCATTTTGAGCTTGTTAAAAAATGAAAAAATGAAAAAAGTAATATTAATATTTGGAGTTCTATCGTTGTTGGTTTTTATAAGACCTGTTTTAGGATTGAATGCTCATGCCGCAACTACAAACTTAACTACGGCAACAGTTAATCAATCTGAAGAAAATTCAGAAAAAAGTTTTGTGTCTGAAGCCTTCGATGGTATAAAACAATTTTATCAATACACGGGTTTTGCGAATGCCGAATCTGGGAATTTGCTTATGATTGTAATAGGGATTGTCTTTATATATCTCGGAATTAAATTTGATTATGAACCGCTGCTTTTAATCCCTATTGGAGCAGGTGTTATAATAGGTAATATTCCTTTTGTAGCAGGTAATCAAACGGGGATTTACGAAGAAGGTTCTGTACTTAATTACCTTTATTTTGGGGTTGTGAAGGGGGTCTACCCACCTTTAATTTTTTTAGGAATTGGGGCCATGACCGATTTCTCATCGCTTATAGGCAACCCTAAACTCATGCTTTTAGGAGCGGCAGCACAAATTGGGGTTTTTGGAACTTTTTTAGGAGCACTTTATTTAGGGTTTAGTCTGCCAGAAGCTGGTGCTATTGGAATTATTGGTGGTGCCGATGGTCCTACCGCTATTTTCTTATCCTCTAAACTGGCAAATGGTATAAATATATTGCCAGATGGGACTACGGTTAAGAATTTAATAGGACCTATCGCTATTGCTGCCTATTCTTATATGGCATTGGTACCAGTTATCCAGCCTCCAATAATGAGGTTGCTAACTTCTAAAAAGGAGCGATTAATTAGAATGAAACCTCCAAGAGCAGTGTCGCAAAAGGAAAAAATGATCTTTCCAGTAGTTGCATTGTTACTAACAACTTTTATATCACCTAGTGCATTGCCTTTATTAGGGATGTTGTTTTTTGGAAATTTATTAAAAGAATCGGGCAGAACCGAACGACTTGCCGATACAGCACGAACTAAATTAATAGACATCGTAACCATACTTTTGGGTGTTACGGTGGGAGCATCCACGCAAGCAGATATTTTTATCACTAAAGATTCTATGCTAATATTTGGATTGGGAGCTATCTCATTTGTAATAGCAACGATGGGTGGTTTGCTTTTTGCTAAATTTATGAATCTGTTTCTTAAAGAAGGTGATAAGTTAAACCCACTTATTGGAGCTGCAGGAGTTTCGGCGGTTCCAGATAGTGCTAGGGTGGTACATGCTGAAGGCTTAAAAAGTGATCCTCATAATTATTTACTTATGCATGCCATGGCACCTAATGTTGCAGGGGTTATAGGTTCAGCTATTGCGGCGGGTATCATACTAAGTTTTTTAGGATAATATAAGATGATATAAAAAGGATAAAAAGGAAAGACAAATTTTAAAAGTTAAGGATATGAACTTACCAAATAAAATGACAGCTGAGGAAGCTGTGAAATTGATAGAATCAGGTGATAGAGTGTTAATTCAAGGAGGTTCGGCCACGCCGCAAACACTTATTAGAGCTATGGTTGCGAGAGCCTCAGAATTACGAGGCGTAAAAATTGTTCACTTACATACGGAAGGCGAATGTGGCTATACTGCTCCCGAATTAAGAGATAGTTTCAATACTAGTGTTTTTTTTATTGGTGGAAATGTGAGAAAAATGGTTGGTAACACCGTTAATTATATTCCCATTTTTTTAAGTGATATCCCTAACTTATTCCGCCAAAGATACATGGAGTTGGATGTTGTTTTAGTGAATGTTTCTCCACCAGACAAGCATGGGTTTTGTTCTTTAGGAGTTTCCGTTGATATTGTTATATCGGGTATAGAACAAGGCAAGAAAGTAATAGCGCAAATTAATCCTAAAATGCCGCGTACTTTTGGAGATGCACTTATACATGTTAAAAATTTTGATGCTTGTGTTGAGGTTGAAGATGATATTTATGAAATGAAGTTTGTAGCACCATCGGCAGAAGAGCAAGCCATCGGAAAAAATATTGCTGCAATTATAGATGATGGCGCTACCTTACAAATGGGTATTGGAGGTATTCCTAATGCTGTTTTAACATATTTAACCCATCATAAAAACTTAGGAGTTCATACCGAAATGTTCTCGGAAGGCATCGTAGATTTAGTTGAAAGAGGTGTTGTGAATGGCTCTAAGAAAAAAGTAAACCCGTATAAAATAGTTTCAGGTTTTGCCATGGGAACACGGCGATTGTATGATTTTATGGATGACAATCCAGAGATTGAAATGCTGGATATTGCCTATGTAAATGATACGGCTATCATTCGTCAAAACCCTAAAGTAACCGCTATTAATTCAGCCATAGAAATAGATATAACTGGCCAGGTTTGTGCAGATTCTATTGGTACTAGAATGTTTTCGGGTGTAGGTGGGCAAATGGACTTTATGCGAGGTGCGGCACTGTCTCAGGGCGGAAAACCTATCATTGCTGTAAATTCAACGACCTTAAAAGGGGTTTCTAAAATTGTACCCATGTTAAAACAAGGGGCTGGTGTGGTTACAACCCGAGCTCATGCCCGATTTGTTGCCACCGAATATGGTGTTGCTGAATTATTTGGTAGAACTTTAAAACAGCGTGCACAGTCGCTTCGTGACATAGCACATCCAGACCATAGAGAAACCTTAGATAAAGCTATTTTTGAAAGATTTGGAAGTAGCCTTATGGTTTAATATTAAAGTGAACCTAATACAAATATTATGAATACGAATAACATTCCACTTTTTTCTGAATTCAAACCTGTTACTAAACAGGAGTGGTTAGATAAAGTAAACATAGATTTAAAAGGAGATGATTTTAATAGAAAATTGGTTTGGAAAAACTTAAATGATATTAATATCCAGCCTTTTTACAATACGGAAGATGCATTGGATTACTTAAGTCATACAGGCGAGAATTCACAAGCTTTAATAAATTACAGATGTATTTGTGTGCTGTCGGTAGAAAGCGGCAATAAGCAAGCTCTAAAAGCCATAAAAGAAGGGGTTACTGGATTGCTTTTTGAATTAGAAGAAAATGTTTCTGCAACAACACTTTTAAAAGGGATTGATTTGAATCAGGTGGCTGTTTCGTTTGTTTTATCAAAAGAAGCCATTCGTTTTCCAAAAGATTTCTTTGCCTTTGTTGAACAGAATATCAGCCATCCAAAAAACCTTAGAGGGTATATTGATTTGGGTTTAATTTCTAATTATGTAACCAAAGGCATTAGCGATGTTGATCCATTTGAGTCTTTGGCAAGTTTTGTGAAATTAAGCACAGGATATCCGAATTTTAAAACTATAACCATTTCTGGAACGGCTTATTTAGATGCGGGTTCTAACCAAGTTCAGGAAGTGGCTTATACTTTAAATTCATTGGTTTATTTAATAGAGCAATGTTTATACAAAGATATTAGTGTGCAATCTGTTTTTAATAATTTGCATGTTCAACTGGCTATAGGCTCTGAATATTTTGTTGAAATAGGTAAGTTTAGAGCCTTTAATAGTTTATTGCATGAAATTGCTAAGAAATATGGTGTGACCAATTTTAAACATAGTTTAACAGCTAAAACATCTATTTGGAGTAAATCGGTTACCGATGCACATACTAATTTATTGCGAGCCACTACTGAGGCCATGTCTGCTATTTTAGGAAACACCGATGGTGTTTTAATTGATGCTTATGATAAAGAATTTAATGAAGCTTCGGATTTTTCGAATAGAATAGCGGGCAATATTTCAACTATTTTAAAGGAAGAATCTTATCTAGGTAAAGTAGCAAATCCCGTAGATGGATCTTATTATATTGAAGAAGTAAGTACTAAAATTGCTGATAAAGCTTTATACCTTTTTAAAGCAATTGAAGCACAAGGTGGTTTTTATAAAGCTTTTGAAAGTGAATATATTCAACAACAAATTGCGGAGATTCGTCAAGAAAAAATAAAACTGATAAGTCAAAGAAGATTGCCCATGGTTGGGGTAAATAAATATCCTAATCTTATGGAAACGGTTCCTTCAAAAGTTTTATCATCTCAAGTTATCGCAAATCCTAAAGTATTAACACCAAGAAGAGCTTCCTTAGAAATTGAAGCTTTAAGAAAAGTAACCGAGCAAATAGTTGATGAAACGGGTAAACGTCCTGTAGTGGAGCTTACAAGTTTTGGAAATTTAACGATGCGTAAAGCAAGAGCTGCTTTTTCCTATGATTTTATAGGGGTTAGTGGTTTCAAAATATTACAGGAAAAGAGTTTTGAAAATGTAGAAGAAGCCGCAAAAAGTAGCGCACAATCAGAATCTGATGTGGTTGTAATTTGTAGTTCTGATGCCGATTATGATGAAAATGCTTTACTATTTATTGAAACATTTAGAAGGATTAATTCAGAGAAAGTACTTCTGTTAGCAGGAAATCCTCTAAACATATTGAATTCTTTAACTGCTGCTGGATTGGATGGCTGCATTCATTTGAAATCGGATGTCATCCAAACCATCTCAGGTGTTCAGAAAAAAATTCAGAAGTATAACAACCTATTAAAGGTGTGACATTGAAATTTGGTGATTCCATATTACCATTGAATAAAAATACTAGAAATTATGAGACCAGATTTTTCAGATATAACATTAGATACTGTTAAGAAACATGAAACAGTACTATCAGATACCCAACAAGTTTGGAATACGCCTGAGGGAATTCCTGTAAAAAAACATTTTTCAAAACACGATATTGATAATGCGGAACATTTGGGATTTGCTGCCGGGTTACCTCCGTTTACAAGAGGGCCGTACAGTACAATGTATGTTACTAGACCATGGACCATTCGTCAATATGCAGGATTTTCAACGGCTGAAGAGTCGAATGCGTTTTACAGAAGAAATTTAGCTGCTGGACAAAAAGGACTCTCAGTAGCATTTGATTTAGCAACACATAGAGGCTACGATTCCGACCATCCGCGTGTAACAGGTGATGTTGGAAAAGCAGGAGTTGCTATCGATTCTATTTTGGATATGGAGATTTTATTCGACCAGATTCCTTTAGATAAAATGTCGGTTTCAATGACTATGAATGGTGCTGTGTTGCCCATTATGGCGTTTTATATTGCAGCGGCAAAAAAACAAGGTGTGTCTTTAGACCATTTAAGTGGCACCATTCAAAATGATATTTTAAAAGAATTTATGGTGCGTAATACGTATATCTATCCACCATTGCCTTCCATGAAAATTATTGGTGACATTTTTGACTACACCACGAAGCATATGCCTAAATTCAATTCCATTTCTATTAGTGGTTACCACATGCAAGAAGCTGGTGCTACGGCCGATATTGAGTTGGCATACACCTTAGCCGATGGTATGGAATATATTAGAACAGGTTTGGCTTCTGGTTTAAAAATTGATGAATTTGCTCCCAGACTTTCGTTTTTTTGGGCGGTTGGAATGAATCATTTTATGGAAATTGCAAAAATGCGTGCTGCACGGATGCTTTGGGCAAAAATTATTAAATCGTTTCATCCAACCAATCCAAAATCGATGGCATTGCGTACGCATAGTCAAACATCGGGTTGGAGTTTAAGTGAACAAGATCCTTTTAATAATGTAGCGAGAACTTGTGTGGAAGCTATGGCCGCAGGTTTAGGAGGCACACAATCCTTACATACAAACGCCTTGGATGAAGCGATAGCTTTACCAACCGATTTTTCAGCACGAATAGCACGTAATACGCAAATTTATATTCAAGAAGAAACACAAATTACTAAGGCCGTAGATCCTTGGGCCGGTTCGTATTATGTGGAATACTTAACACAAGAAATCGCTAAAAAAGCTTGGAAACTTATTGAAGAAGTTGAAGAACTAGGGGGTATGGCTAAAGCTATTGAAACAGGCGTTCCTAAAATGCGTATAGAAGAGGCTTCGGCACGTAAACAAGCCCGTTTAGATTCTGGACAAGATATTTTGGTTGGTGTGAATAAATTTAGAACCGATGAAAAATCGAATATCGAGATTTTAGAAGTAGATAATTCTACTGTCCGATTATCTCAAATAGAACGTTTGAAAAAATTAAGAGCGCATAGACATCAGGATGTGGTGAATGCCAATTTAAAAGCATTAACAGATTGTGCAGAAACAGGTAAAGGAAATTTATTAGAATTGGCTGTTGAGGCTGCTGAAAATTTCGCAACTTTAGGTGAAATATCGGATGCTTTAGAAGTTCATTTTGGACGTCATAAAGCGGATAATAAATTAATAAGCGGTGTGTACGGAAAAGAAGTAAAAGACGATAGTTTGTTTGAAAAAGCACAACTACTTGCTGATAAATTTGCTGAAATAGAAGGGCGTCGTCCGCGTGTGATGGTGGCTAAAATGGGACAAGATGGACACGATAGAGGAGCTAAAGTGGTAGCGTCAAGTTTTGCCGATTTAGGATTTGATGTTGATATGGGGCCTTTATTTCAAACCCCAGAAGAAGTGGCTAAACAAGCCATTGAAAACGATGTTCATTTTGTTGGAGCATCCAGTTTGGCTGCTGGTCATAAGACCTTAATTCCACAATTAATTGGGGAACTAGAAAAACTAGGAAGACCAGACATTATGGTGTTTGCTGGTGGTGTGATTCCAGAACAAGATTATAATTATTTATTGGAACGTAAAGTGGTAGCCATTTTTGGACCTGGAACTGTAATTTCTAAAGCTGCAATTAGTATTATGGAAAAATATTTGGAGCAAGAATAGACTTTGTTATTATTTGAATGGTTGAAACTCCGTTTGTGTTATGTCATACAGATGGAGTTTTTTGTGCATTCATATTCTAAGTTCGATTAGTAAGTTTTTAATTATCAATCAGTTTACTAAAATTTTACGATATTTTATTTAATTTTAATACTTTTAAGATCCAAATAAAGACCTAGCAGGCGGCTAAAAGAATAATTATTTGTTACTGAAATTCAAATTGTTAATAAGCATCGTATTCCTATTTACATGCGTATTAACTATCTTAGTAGTAACGTGATTTGGGTTAGATTGAGATTATACTACCTACTTAGCATATTATAACCATACTATAACCATGCTATAACTATACAGTATCTACCAAGCATCTACGAAGTATGTAAGCGTGAGCTATGCTCTGATTATTCATTTTCAGAAAATTAGTGTTGGATGTTACACTTAGCTTGGCGATGTACTACTTTAAATGGACTTCGACAAGCTCAGGTACACATTTTGGTGCTAGGAAATAGTTTGGTAACGCAGAGTGAATAATATTTTTTTAAAATTTTTTCCAAACTGTGTTCGCTGTAGCACAAACCTTATTGCTTCCTTCCACTTTAATGGTGTGTTGAAAAGAATAATCTATACCATTCTTATTTGTTAAAGATAACACATGGTCGCCATATTGAGCTTCAGAAATAAAACGACCATCTATTTCGTGTAAATAATAATGATCAACAATATCTTCAGGTATCGATTCAATAACCCACTGTAAATACTTGATATTATTTACGTGCTTATTACTGTCTATATCAAACCTATGAACTTTGAATTTTTTAATATGGTCTGCAACATCTAACGCGTCTATTTTTTTCTTGATGTTTTTTATGATGGATTCTTCACCGAAAAAAGACCATTTTTCTTTCATATCATTAAAAATGGGTAATGGTTTCCTTTTTTCAATATCAAAGAAAACCCATAAACCTTTGGCGCTGCCTATTATATTTTGTTGTTCATCAAAAATAATATTCTCTCTATAACCTTTAATAGAAGTGTAGCTTGATAACCAGGTTCTAATGGTGATTTTTTCTTTGTAATTAGGATAGCGATCCATTTTTAAAACCCCAGAAACCAATACCCATCCCACATTTTTTTTAAGAAGGTCGAATAAACTGTGGTTTATAGAATAACAATGGTCTGCCGCAGTTTCTTCTAATAAAGCTAAAATGATTATAGGCGTCGCCAAGCCTAATTTATTTGTTTCGAAATATCTCAGTTCAAATTGTTTGTCAAAATAATTTTCAAACTTCATTTTTTATAATTTCAAAAAGACTTTTTAAATGTTTCAATAATGTCTTGTGCTGCTTTTATAGGTGAAATTTCAGAAGAAATAATCGCTTTTTCTAAAACAGAAAGCGTGCTGGCCATATTTTCGGAAGCATAAAACATGTGTTTTAATTCTTCATTGATGTTATTATACATCCAATGTATTTTTTGATGGTTTCTGTTTTTTATAAAATAACCATTATCAGTTACTAACTGTTTGTATTTTACAACTTCGTCCCACACTCTATCGATTCCCGTATTTTTGGTTGAAGACGCTTTTGTTACTACTGGCTCCCAACCAGATTCTGATTGCGGAAAAATATGTAAGGCATTTTGGTATTGCAAACGCGCCATTTCACTCATTCGAACGTTATCGCCATCAGCCTTATTAATAACCACCATATCGGCCATTTCCATGATGCCTTTTTTAATACCTTGAAGTTCGTCGCCAGCACCGGCTAACATTAAAAGCAAGAAAAAATCGGTCATCCCATGAACAGCTGTTTCCGATTGTCCCACACCAACTGTTTCAATTAAAATTATATCATACCCAGCAGCCTCACACAGCAACATGCTTTCGGCTGTTTTGTTAGCCACACCACCAAGCGTGTCGCCAGAAGCAGATGGACGAATGTAGGCGTTCTCTAAATTACTCAGTGCTTCCATGCGTGTTTTATCGCCTAAAATACTGCCTTTTGATCGTTGGCTACTTGGATCAATAGAAAGAATGGCTACTTTATAACCTTGATTGATGATGTGTTTTCCGAAAACTTCAATAAAAGTGCTTTTTCCAACACCAGGAACTCCGGTAATACCGATTCTGATAGAATTTCCCGAAGCGGGTAAAATACCTTGAATAACATCTTTGGCAAGTGTTTTATCACTTTCTAAATTGCTTTCTATAATTGTAATGGCTCTGGAGAGAATAACGCGATCGCCTGCTAAAACACCATCGATATAAGCTTGTGCGGAGAGTCGGTTTTTGGGTTTGTAGTTTGACATTTAGTGGTAAAAAATTACTCCTATAAAGATACTGATAAAGTGAAAATTTGCCATGTGTTTGGGGTGTTTTTTGTGGAAATAATAAATTTTGTAAAATAGTTTTGCTTGTTATTTATCTGAAAAAAAAAATGTTAAATTGGTTTTCGATAAAATAAATAATAGGAACTAATATATAAGTTTGTTTTATTTTAATAACAAACATAAAGTGTAAACGGAATGGGAAGAAAAAAAATACATGATAAAGTACCTACTCATGATGAAATGATGATTCCTACTTTGGAAGCTCTAAAATTATTAGGTGGTTCAGGTTCTATAGAAGAAATAAATGAAAAGGTTTATGAGGTTGCTGGATATGATGAAGAGATTTTGGAAGTACCACATGATGAAAATGGAGTTCAAACTAAAGTTGAATACAGGTTAGCTTGGGCAAGAACATATTTGAAAAAATATGGGTTGATAGATAATTCTTCTCGAGGTGTTTGGGCATTAAATAATAACGAAATTGATACAACTAATCTTAATCCTAACCAAATTTTAAAAGAAGTTAGAGAACAAGCTAGAAAACCTAAATCCGATAAAATTAAAACAATAAAGGAGGTTGAGTCTGATATAGAGGAGGAAGTTGAAGATCAAATTGATTGGAAAGAAAGTTTAATTTCAATTATATTAAAAATTGAGCCTTCAGCTTTTGAAAGACTTTGTCAAAGGATTTTAAGAGAAAGTGGATTTGTGCAAGTTGAAGTTACTGGAAAATCGGGAGATGGAGGAATTGATGGGAAAGGAATAGTTAGGTTAAATGGTTTTCTAAGTTTTCATGTCTTTTTTCAATCAAAAAGATATAAAGGTTCTGTTGGTTCTGGTGATATCAGGGATTTCCGAGGAGCGATGCAAGGTAGAGCAGATAAAGGACTTTTTATTACAACAGGAAATTTTACAAGAGAAGCAATTAAAGAAGCCACAAGAGATGGAGCGCCTCCAATTGATTTAATTGATGGAGAATTATTATGTGATAAATTGAAAGAGTTTAATCTAGGAGTAAAAACAGAACTTATAGAAGATGTTTCTGTAAATGCTGAATGGTTTTCGAAAATTTAAATAAAAAATCAGCTATAAAAAGTAACTCAATATAAGGCATCATTATTAGCAATAATATCTATATGTGTTTAAAAGTTAGAGTTAGTGATTTAAGTACTATCATTTTTAAGCCTCTGAAACAATAAGTTAATTGATAAGCAGATGGCTTCGGCGTACACTTCTCGCCATGACGGACATTATGGTGTTCCCGTCATTGCGAGGCACGAAGCAATCTGTAAATTGGGTGCTGAAATGTTGGGTGTAACTCCAAATAAACAGATTGCTTCGTCGTACCTCCTCGCAATGACTAGGAAATAATGAACAGATCGCTTCGTCGTACCTCCTCGCAATGACGAGTAGAATAAACAGATTGCCTCACTTTTTTTCTAATGAAAAAGCTAGCAATGACGGAAATTATTAAATTAGTGACATGAAAAAATCATTTGTTTACTTTATGACCAATAAAAATAACACCGTTATTTATGTTGGTGTAACTAGTGATTTATTAAAAAGGGTTTATCAGCACAAAACGAAAATTTATAAAGGATTTACTTTTAAATACAATTGTGATAAGCTTATTTTTTTTGAAGAATTTGATGCTATAAATCAAGCCATTGCCAGAGAAAAGCAAATAAAAGGTGGTAGTAGGAAACGAAAAGAAGAATTAATAAATTCGATAAACCCTGAATGGCATGATTTGTCGGATGGATGGTTGTTTTATTTTGATAGATGAATAATGTAATGAATCGTCATTGCGAGGCACGAAGCAATTTCATGATGTATGCTTCAAAGCGACTTAAAGTTGTATTACATACAGATTGCTTCGTCGTACCTCCTCGCAATGACGAGGAAAGAATAAACAGATTGCTTCGTACCTCGCAATGACGTTTGGGTTTTGTCGTTGCGTTAGCGATTGAAGCGTTATCCTTTTTAAAACTTTGTGAATCAGTTGGTTAATTGATGAGCAGATTGCTTCGTTGGTTTCTCACTCGCAATAACCAAAAGTATGATGTTTACGTCATTGCGAGGAACGAAGCAATCTCATGCAGCGTACAAAAGTGTTTCAAGGTAAATAACAAACAGATGGCTTCGTCGTTCCTTCTCGCCATGACGAAAAGAAGAAACAGATTACTTCAGTCGTGCCTCCTTTGTAATGACGTAATATTTCTGCCTTTGCGTTAGCGATTGAAGCGTTATCCTTTTTAAAACTTTATGAAGCAGTTGGTTAATTGATGAGCAGATTGCTTCGTTCGTTTCTCACTCGCAATGACGGTAAACAATTGTTTTAAAAAGATTTAAGCGGAAAGCGCGACCCTTGTGGTAACGCCCAAATACTTATAAAAAAAATCTCAAAACACTATTTAAAGTTTGTTTTGAGATTGATTAATTTTTATGATGTTGGATGTTAATTTATACTTTAGAAGTCAGCGATTTAATAAACACATAACCAAAGCCTAAAAATAACATTAAGTGGAAAGGGAACAGTCCGAAATCCCCACCTTGGTTCCCTACTATAAAAGCACTGTACATACCAAAAGCAAAATATGCCATTAATAAACCTTCGAAAATAACGTGTATGGATATTGTTTTTTTAATGTATTTATTCTTTTTCCAGCCTTCTTTAAGAGAACTGATGTTGAATTTTGGTGTGCGTACAAATTCACTTTTCTTACCCCAATGACCTTCTAAAACGGCAATAGAGTTATGTAATGAAAAGCCCATAGCGATGGAGAAAAACACAAAAAACATACCGATGTAACGGATGAAGTTTTTAAACCCACCACCATAAATATTTTTGTACATAAACCAATAGCATACAAAAAATATGATAGAGCTTACCACAAAGAAACTCATAACGTAAAAGTAAGGTTTTAAGTGTGTGTACTCATTTTTTATGTATAGCATCGGGATGCTTAATACGGCTACAACAAGTACATTTAAAAACATGGTGCTGTTTAGTAAATGTAGCAAACCGTGTAATTTTGTTTTTGCTGAAATGTTTTTGCTTTTTAAAACCCGCCAAAGCATTTTTCTAAAGTTTTCGGCACCACCTTTGTTCCATCTAAATTGTTGTGAACGGGCTGCGCTAATTACGATTGGTAATTCGGCAGGGGTTTCAACGTTCTCAAGATATTTGAATTTCCAATTTTTAAGTTGGGCACGGTAGCTTAAATCTAAATCTTCGGTTAAGGTATCACCTTCCCAGTTTCCGGCATCTATAATACAGGTCTTTCTCCAAAGTCCTGCGGTACCGTTAAAGTTAATAAAGTGTCCTTTACTATTTCTACCTACTTGTTCTAAAGTAAAATGAGCATCTAAAGCGAAGGCTTGTATTTTTGTAAGGATGGAATAATTGCGGTTTAAATGCCCCCAACGCGTTTGAACAACACCAATTTTTTCATCCTTAAAATAAGGAACGGTGCGTTTTAGCCAATCGGTTTGCGGTAAAAAATCGGAATCGAAAATGGCAATAAATTCACCTTTAGCAATTACTAAACCTTCTTTTAAAGCACCTGCTTTAAAACCTGTTCTATCTATTCTTGTAATGTGTGTAATATCTAATCCTGTAGCTTTTAATGCTTCAACATGTGCACGAGTTGTTTCTACAGTTTCATCGGTAGAATCGTCTAATACTTGAATTTCAAGTTTGTTAGAAGGATAATCCATTTTTGCAATGTTATCTAACAAGCGTTCCATAACGTACATTTCGTTATAAACAGGCAGTTGTATAGTTACAAAAGGGATTTCTTCGGGATTTGAAAAATCGAAAGTTGGGGAATTATCTTTAGCCTTCTTTGAGGCTAGGTAATTCAGTAATAGATTTAATTGCGCAAGTGCATACATAAAAATAAGCAAAAGCGAAATGGTGTAAATAATGATAATGGTGGTTTCTAGAATCATTTTTTGATACTGTATTTAAAAATCCAACTTAAGATTTTTGCGCCAGCAAATATACTACCTTTTATGGTTCCTGAAACTTTTGAGACTCCAATTCTATTTCTGTAATTTACGGGCACTTCGGTGTATGTTAATTTTTGTTTTAAAGCCTTTAGTTGCATTTCTACTGTCCAACCATAGGTTTTGTCAATCATGTTTAGTGCTAATAATTTATCGTATTTTATGGCTCTAAATGGGCCTAAATCGGTAAATGTTGCACCAAAAAAAAGTGTCATTAAAGAGGTTGCTAACCAATTACCAAAAATTTGGGGTACGGTCATAGAACCTGCTTCTCGTAAACTTTTAACGCGCGCACCAATAACAAAATCGATGTTTTTTTCGATTATGGGCGCTACAATTTTTGTTAATTCTTCTGGATAATCGCTATAGTCGCCGTCCAAAAATACAATAATATTTGGTTTTCCGGGTTGATTGGCAATGTAATCCAATCCTTTAAGGCAAGCGTAACCATAGCCTCTGTTTTTTTCGGTTAATACCGTTGCTCCTGCTTTTTTTGCGTTTTCCTCAGTTTTGTCGGTAGAATTATTATTAACAACAATAATTTCTTGAACAGAATTTGGTAGCGCATTAATAACTTTTGTAATAGCATCTGCTTCGTTAAAAGCAGGTATAATTACTTTTATTAGGTGCATAAATAATTAACTTTCAGAGCACAAAAGTACAATAGTTTTATTGAGATATTTAACAAAATATTTACTATTTCATTAAATTATTTTTTGTTGATTAAGGTCATTAAATCAACATCATTACCCAGTAATATTTCGTTAGAATTGATGCGACCTTCCATGGTATCATTCTCTAATTTTAGAACACCACGAGGACAAACAGCAGAACAAATACCGCAACCAACACAGCTGGAGCGTACAATATTTTCGCCTTTTTGAGCATAGGCACGTACATCGATACCCATTTCACAATAGGTAGAACAATTGCCACAAGAAATACATTGCCCCCCATTAGTCGTAATTCTAAATTTGGAAAACATACGTTGTTGAAACCCTAATATGGCTGCCATTGGGCATCCAAAACGGCACCAAACACGATTTCCTAAAATAGGGTAGAAGCCTGTGCCAATAACACCAGAAAAAATAGAGCCAATATATAAGCCATAAGCCGAACGTAACGTGCTAGCTTTTATTAAGAAAATTTTATCGGAAGTTCCTGTATAATGCATAATAAACAGCACCGCAATAACTACAAAGTAGCCAATGGCTCCATAACGTGCATCTTTGCCTAGTTCTTTTCTTTTAAAAATCATAGTTATTGAAAAGACGAGGGTAAGTAGGATGCCAACACCTAAAAGAAAAGCACTTCGTGTTAACCAGAATGTATCGGGGTCGTCTCCTAAATAGGTGTAAATTACAGCGGTGGTCATAACAACCGAGAAAACCAAAACAGTATGTATTAACCAACGTTCTAGTTTCCATGCAGATAGTTTTTTGCTGCTTAATTGTCTGAATGAATCGCCAGCAGTTTCTGCCAACGCACCACAACCACAAACCCATGAGCAATACCAGCGTTTTCCGTATTTGTAAGTTAAGAAAGGGGAAATTACAAAAATGGAAATAATACCAAAAAGTAACATTAATAAGCCTAAAGCGCCAGATGATAATAAACCGTTAATAGACCAACTATCGAACAAATAATAGTTTAATGGCCACATGCTTTTTAAATCGTAATAAGGTAAATTATAATCAGAACTGGCATTTAGTCGCGACATGAATTCAGGAATAAGAAATGCAAAGCCTAGTTGAAAAAACATGACGGAAGCAGTTCGTAACTGTTCATACCTATTGTGGCGGTATTTTAGCATGAATTTGTAACCAAATACTAAAATAGCAACCGTATATAGTGTTCCATAAACAAACCATTGGCTTGCAGGGTTTCCGCTTAATAACCGGCTTAAAGGATCGAATAATGAAATTAATCCTGTGTTGGGTTCACCGCTTGGTGTTTGTCCTAAATATTGTGGGTAAAAATAAAGAACAATATAAAAACCAGTAAGTAAAACCCCTGTCATCCAACCTAAAACACCTCGTGATGAGATGGATTTAAACCAAACGCCATCGTTTTTAATACCTTCAAGTTTTTTTAAATAAGCATCATTTGCAAATAAGATAGTTCCTAAGGTAATCAATCCTATTGAGAGCGTTAAAAAGAGTGTTTTATTAGGGAAGTGCGTATTGAAAATTGCCAATCCAAAAATAAAAAGTCCAATGATCCCTAAGGCAACAGCTACTTTTTGTTTTATTGATAAATCATTAGCTTCTGGTTTTGCTAAGGACATGCTTTCGTTTATTTGATTGCTCATACTTATGCTTTTTGAAGTTGATGATTTGTGTAAGTTTTTAAAATTTCAGGTTCGTGCCTTTTGTAAAATTCGGGGTCGAAATTAGCCTCCGCTAAATGTTTTATCACATAATCTACATCACGTTTTTCGGTAAGCCAATTATCAAAAGTTTCGTGTTTCATACGTATTCCGAAAGTGTTAATACCTAAAAATGCGTTTGTGTTTTTGTTAAAAGAAACCGTGATGCATTTGGTGTCGTCTTCATGTTTCCAATGGAAATGTTGCTCGTAATCTGGTTTATTTTTTGTGCTATGAACCCATCCGTAGGTTTGGTATTCAATATCTAAGAACTTGGCAGAATTAAACCAATGCCCTGGATTATATGACATACGATTACCGCAAATGGTTTGAGCCAAAGTTTCACCCATCATTCTCCCCGTGTACCAAACGGCCTCAATAGGTCTTCTGTTTCCAATGGCTTCATGTTGTTCAGCACAATCGCCAATGGCATAAATATCTGGTATGTTGGTTTCTAAAAACCGATTCACTTTGACGCCTTTACCTATTTCAATATTGGAATTTTTAATGAAATCGATATTTGGAGTCACGCCAGCAGTCAATCCAACCACATTACATGGAATTTCTTCGTTTGTGCCTTCAATAATTATAGACTTTACTCGACCGCTTTCATCTGAAACAATTTCTTTTAAATTGGTTGATAAACGTAAATCGATATGATGGTTTTTAATATGGCGGTTAATCATTTCACTTTCACCATCTGGTAATACACCATTCCAAAAACTAGGCTCTCGCACTAAAAATGTGACTGGAATATTTCTGGAATTTAGCATTTCAGCAAGTTCAATCCCTATTAAACCACCACCAACAATCACGGCACGTTTACAAATTTCATTGTTTGGTGCATGCTGTTCTAAATTTTCTAAATCTTGTTTGTGGTACATGCCCATAACACCTTTTAAATCTTGTCCTGGCCAACCAAATTTGTTAGGTTTACTACCGGTTGCAATAATGAGTTTGTCGTATTTTAAGGAGTCGGTATTTTCAAAATGGAGTGTTTTCGCTTCTGTATCAATATGCTTTACCAACCCTTTTTTTAGTTCTATTCGGTTTTTCTTCCAAAACCAATTTTCATAAGGCTGGGTGTGTTCAAACTTCATATGTCCCATGTACACGTACATCAAAGCGGTTCTCGAGAAAAAGTAATCGGTTTCGGCAGAAATGATGGTGATTTTTTTATCTGAAAGTTTTCTAATATGCCTTGCAGTTGTTATACCAGAAATGCCATTGCCAATAATAACTATATGCTCCATAAAATGTTATTGCGTTCTGTTATTAGGTCGAAGGTTATACCCAAACCTTAAAAGATTTGTTTAATTTGTTTAAATTTAAACATTAAATACAAGCTATGAAGATTATTTTTAGAATGAGTTTGTTTCTCTTGGTATGTTCTTGTGCTATGACGTCTCATAAAACAGAAAAGATAAACGGTGTGAGTTTTGTGGCGTCTAGAGACACTATAAATGATGTGCATATAAAACCTTTACTTAATATTCATGCTAATTATGCGGCTATTATGCCTTTTGGATTTATTAGGGAATTATCCCACCCAGAAATTGTATTTAATACAGAAAGACAGTGGTTTGGAGAAAGAGCTGTTGGTGTAAAACAATATGCTGAAAATATGAAAAAAAATCAAATTAAAGTGATGTTGAAACCTCAAATTTGGGTGAGTCGTGGTGCGTTTACAGGAGGAATTAAAATGACATCGGAAGCCGATTGGCAGGTTTTGGAAGATTCATATACAAGTTTTATATTAACTTATGCCAAATTAGCTCAAGAACTACAAACCGAAATTTTTTGTATTGGTACCGAATTAGAAAGTTTTATTGATGAGCGTCCTGAGTATTGGAAGCAACTGATTGTTAACATTAAAAAGGTTTATAAAGGAAAGTTAACCTATGCTGCTAATTGGAATGAATACGATAGAACCCCTTTTTGGGATCCATTGGATTATATTGGTATTGATGCTTATTTTCCCGTGAGTGACGAAAAAACACCTACGGTTGAAGCCTGTAGAAAAGGTTGGTTAAAACACAAACCCACTATTAAATCCTTTTCTGAAAGGTATAAAAAACCTATTTTGTTTACAGAGGTTGGTTATAGAAGTGTCGATTTTTCAGGAAAAGAACCTTGGAGAAGTGACCGTGATATGACTGTGGTTAATTTGGAAGCACAAACAAATACTATGCAAGTGCTTTTCGAAGTATTTTGGAATGAAGATGAAGATTGGTTTGCAGGAGGGTTTTTATGGAAATGGTTTCATAACCACAAAGAAGCTGGTGGAGAAAACGATAGTAGGTTTACACCACAAAATAAACCTGTTGAGACTTTAGTAAAAGCACACTATTCGAAGTAATTAAATTTTAATCAAAAGTTAACCATCATCTTCTTTATTCTAAATCATAATCTTTTTAGTTTTGTAAAAACTATTTGATTTTATGAGCATATATGCTATTGGTGATATTCATGGAGGGTTAAAAGCCTTGATACAGGTGTTAAACAAAGTAGAAGTTAAAGAAGAAGATACGCTTATTTTTGTGGGCGATTATGTAGATGGATGGAGTGAATCTGCACAAGTTATTGAGTTTTTGATAGATGTTTCAGAAGAAGTAACTTGTGTTTTTATCAAAGGAAATCATGATGTTTGGTGTGAAAAATGGTTAGAAACTGGAGATGTAAATCCAACTTGGTATATGCATGGTGGTAAAGAAACTATGGATAGTTATGAGTCTTATTCCGATGAAGAGAAAATAGAGCATTTAGAATTTTTTCAAAAAATGCCCCTATATCATATTGATAAAGAAAACCGATTGTTTCTTCATGCTGGTTTTACCTCCATGCACGGTGTAGAAAAAGAAGTATTTAAAGAGACTTTTTATTTTGATAGAACGCTGTGGGAAATGGCTTTGACTTTGGAACAATCCTCTATTAAAGAAGATTCGCCTATGTTTCCTAATCGTTTAAAACACTACAAAGAAATCTTTATTGGGCATACGCCTACCACTAATTTTAATCATGACGAACCGATGCATGCTTATAATGTTTGGAATATTGATACAGGTGCTGCCTTTAAAGGAAAAATTACCGTTATGAACATTGAAACCAAGGCATTCCATCAAAGTGATGAACTACCTGGTTTATATCCAAATGAAAAAGGAAGGAATAAAGTTTAGGTTAACTTTATTACCAAATCTTCCGAGTTTACCATAATGCCTGGTTTTAAAACCAATTGTTTTATTGTAGCTTCTTCGGTTGCTGTTATGGTGGTTTCCATTTTCATTGCTTCGATAATAAATAAGGGCTGATTTTTTACAACCTTGTCACCCTTTTTAACTAAAATATTAGATAACATACCTTGTAATGGTGCGCCTATTTGAAGCGGATCTGTTTTATCTGCTTTAGCATGTTCAACCTTTTCAACTTTAATGCTGTTGTCTTTAATATCAACACTACGTCCTTGTCCGTTAAGTTTAAAATACACGGTTACCATACCGTCGCTATTCGGTTTGCTAATTGAATCTAAAGTGATAAGAATGGTTTTTCCTTTATCTACTTCAACAATAATTTCTTCTTCCACCTCCATGCCATAAAAGAAATTTTTGGTAGGCAATTTCATGAGGTTGTCGTATTTTAAATGCTTGTTGTAAGCATCCGTAAATACTTTAGGGTATAATTGATAGGATAGGAAATCGGTATAATCGATGGTTCTACTTAAATCATGTTCAAATATTTTTTTGAAGGCTTCATATTCTTTTTTAAGATTTAAAGGAGGAATGTGAGCATTCGGTCGGTCGGTATAAGGTTTTTGTCCTTTTAAAATTATTTTTTGAAGTTTTTTAGGAAATCCGCCAACAGGTTGGCCTAAATCGCCTTTAAAAAAGTCAATGACCGATTGTGGGAAAGATAAAGATTCCCCTTTTTCAAGCACATCTTCAATGGTTAAATTATTACTAACAAGATACTGTGCCATGTCTCCAACCACTTTAGAACTTGGAGTTACTTTTACAATATCACCAAAAAGGGCATTTACTTTACTGTACATAGAGGTGATTTCATGAAAACGTGATTCCAATCCAAGACCTCTAGCCTGGGGTTTTAAGTTTGAATATTGCCCACCAGGAATTTCATGTTTAAAGACTTCTCCAGAACCTGATTTTAAACCAGATTCAAACGGATAATAATACTCTCTTACATTTTCCCAATAATTGGAATATTCATTTAAAGAATCAATGTTTATGTTACTAGCTCTATCTTGAAATTTCATCATTTCAACCACCGAATTAAAATTAGGCTGTGATGTGAGTCCAGATAAGCCTCCTAAAGCCACATCAACCACATCGACGCCCGCTTCAATCGCTTTTAAGTAAGTCGCAGATTGAATGGAAGACGTGTCGTGTGTATGTAAATGAATCGGGATTTTTAATTCTGATTTTAAAGCCGTTATAAGCTCGTAAGCTGCATACGGTTTTAATAGCCCTGCCATGTCTTTAACACCTAAAATATGAGCGCCCGCATTTTCAATTTCTTTAGCGAGATTCACATAGTACTTTAAATTGTATTTCTTGTTTTCAGGATTTAAAATATCGTTGGTGTAGCAAATTGACCCTTCGGCTAAACCATTGGTTCTAGTGCGAACATGTTCAATACAAGGAGCTAGTGATTCCATCCAGTTAAGCGAGTCAAAAATTCTGAAAACATCAACACCATTTTCCCAAGATTGTTCCACAAATTCACCTATTAAATTATCAGAATAAGCTTTGTAACCTACACCATTAGAGCCTCTAATAAGCATTTGTAAAAGCAAATTGGGCATGGCTTTACGCAATAATTTAAGGCGTTCCCATGGATTTTCTTGTAGAAAACGCAAACACACATCAAAGGTAGCGCCTCCCCAAACTTCCATACTAAAAATATCGGGATGGTTTTTTGCATAACCTTCTGCAACTTGAAGCATATCATACGTTCGCATTCTCGTAGCCAATAAACTTTGGTGTGCATCGCGCATGGTGGTATCAGTAAAATGAACTTTCTTTTCATTCATCAACCATTGTGAAAATTTTTCAGGTCCTAATTTAGTTAGTAAATCTTTTGTACCTTCTGGAAAACGAGCATCGGCATCAAACTTTGGAACTATGGGTTTTATAAAAGTTTTACTAGGGTCTATTTTTTTAACATCGGGGTTTCCATTTACAATAACGTCCCCTAAATAGGTGATTATTTTGGTGGCTCGGTTTCTCGGTGCTTTAAAAAGAAATAAATCAGGATTCGATTTAATAAAGTTTACAGTCACTTTGCCTTGCCTAAAAGTATCATGCTTTAAAATATTATCAAGAAAAGGCATGTTTGTTTTTACCCCTCTAATTCTAAATTCAGCTAAGGCACGGCGTATTTTTCTACTAGCGCCATCTAAGGAGTTGCCATGTGCTGTAATCTTAACAAGCATGGAATCGAAAAAAGGCGAGATTTTGGCACCCTGGTAAATGCTTCCTGCATCTAAACGAATACCAAATCCAGAGGCACTTCGGTAAGCCGAAACGGTTCCATAATCTGGTTTAAAATCATTTTGAGGATCTTCGGTTGTAATTCTACATTGCAGCGCATACCCATTGATGCGAATTGATTCTTGGTTGGCTATTTTAATTTGCTCGTCAGATAGTTTGTATCCGCCAGCAATAAATAATTGTGCTTTTACTAAATCGATGTTAGTAATGACTTCAGTAACGGTGTGTTCCACTTGAATTCTAGGATTGACTTCAATAAAATAAATAGAATCATCATCGTCTACTAAAAACTCAACCGTACCAATGTTGTTATAATTTACAGCTTTACATATTTTTATGGCGTAGGCATATAAAGCGTCTTTAGTTTCATCTTTCAGGCCAAAAGAGGGCGCGAATTCAATTACTTTTTGGTATCGGCGTTGTACAGAGCAATCGCGCTCGAAAAGGTGAACGGTGTTTCCGTAATTATCGGCAACAATTTGGATTTCTATATGTTTTGGGTTTTCTACAAATTTTTCTAAAAACACGGTGTCATCACCAAACGCATTTAGAGCTTCGCGTTTGCTTTCGTTATAAGCGCCCTTAAGTTCGTCTTCTTTTCTAATAACCCGCATGCCTCTTCCGCCACCTCCAGAGGCCGCTTTTAGCATGATGGGATAGCCAATTTTTTTAGCTTCGATTAAAGCTGTTTTTATATCTATTAAGGGTTTCTCGTTGCTTCGAATTATGGGAATGTTATTGGCTACCGCAACTTCTTTAGCCATAATTTTGTCGCCTAAAGATTTTAAAACAGATACTTTCGGACCAATAAAAATAAGACCATTGTCTTCACATTTCTTAGCAAAAGTGGCATTTTCAGAAAGAAAACCATATCCCGGATGAATAGCATCGGCACCATTATCTAAAGCAACCTTTATAATAGCATCCATATTCAAATATGGCTTTAAAGGTTCGTTGTCTTCACCAATTTGGTAGGATTCATCAGCTTTGTATCGATGTAGTGAGTATCTGTCTTCGAAGGTGTAAACACCAACGGTTTTAATGCTAATTTCGGTGCAGGCTCTAAAAATTCTAATGGCAATTTCACCTCTGTTTGCTACAAGTACTTTTTTGATGTTCATAGGAATAGAAAATTAAAACAGATTTTTAAATGAAAGGGATACTTAAACTAATTGTCTGAAAATACGAAAAATAAATATTAAGCAATATGTTTTAAGTAATAAATATGTAGTTCTTCTGCTGAAGCACCAATCCATCTTTTAAAATAAATCCTTGCAAAGTGATATTGAAGTTTCCAAACACCATGTTTTTGGTACAACCTTGCTGAGGTTTTAAGTTTTTTATTGATAACTACAAATTGCTTTCTTTCGTATAAAGCTTGAATAAGGATGTTGTCTTCATAAATCACATAGCTTTCATTGAAACCGCCAATGTCTTCAAATAAACGTTTGGTTATAAATTGACTTTGATCACCGCCACGGCAAGCAGGGTGATTAAACTGTGTAAACCAACAGACTAGTTTTAACCACCAATGGGTACTGTTAAATTGCATTCTAAAGCATCCCGCCTGATTGTTTTTTTTAACTTCATCAACAATGAATTGATCGAAATTTTTAGGAGGAAAAGAATCGGCGTGTAAAAAATAAAGAATGTTTCCTGTAGCGTGTTTTGCGCCTAAATTCATTTGTTTAGCACGTCCTTTTTTGGAATTTAATAAGATGCTATTGGAGAACTTTGAAACAATACTTTGTGAACCATCAGTACTGCCGCCATCGACAATAATAATTTCAGAAACATTATCTTTTGAAGTGTTTTTTAGAATATAAATCAGCAGATTTTCAATAATCTCAGCTTCATTAAGAATAGGAATGATGATTGAAATTTTATTCATTCAAGTCCCAATTATAATCTTTATATCGAGTTTTAGCTTTCGCTGAAATTTTAATGTCTGAATATCGATTTAAGAAATCAATTAAACCACCATTTTGTTTGAAATCTTTAGCGAACCATTGAAATATTTTCGAGAGTTCTAATGTGTCTGTTGAAATAATATTTCTGTTAGTATCACTTAAGAAATTTTTGGTTGCTTTAGTAAGTTGTTGTTCTATATTTTCAGTAGTATAAGCTTCGTTTGATAATTTCGGACAAGAAACAGAGGCACAAACAATAGCAAAATGAATACGTGGTTCGTCCATTTTACGTAAAATTTCATGTTCAATGTCGTTTAAATTATACCATGTATTACCCAGCTTCCAAAGCTTTTGATCCCAAGGGTTTTTAATGTCTTTGATACTTTTAATAGGGGAATTACGTAAAATTAAATCAATGGTTAAGGCATTATAAGCGTTTATCCAATAGACTAATTTTTCTTCTTTTGAATGGGAATCATTGAGAATATTTTTGCTTAGATAGTTGATGTATGTATTTAACTCTTTATTATCTGTTTTGAAGGTTTTGTAATTAACCTGTCCCTTGTCGGAAACATGTTTTTCTAAAAGTATCGTCCATGATGAATGGTCTACATTTTGAGCTCGAATAGAAACGCTTAATAGGGTACAGATAACAATGCTGAATAATTTTGTCATTATTTTTTATTGAGAGGATAAAACTCCTGATTTATAAAATCTTTAGGGAATTGCTCGTCGTCTTTAAAACCTAATTCAATATCTTTTCCGTTATGTGGAATATAATTTGTTTTAAAAATGTAATCCCAAAGGCTTAGAGTTAGTCCGTAATTAACACCATACCTTGCATGTTTAGGAAGTTCTTTTGCATGATGCCAAATATGCATTTTAGGATTGTTAAAGATGTATTTTAAAAAACCATAATCCCAACCCAAATTGGCATGATTTAAATGCCCAATTACAATGCTGAAAAAGAAAACAATGGCCACATCTTGCGCATCGAATCCACCAATAATAGCAATGGGAATATATAATAGCGATTTGTAAACTACGGGTTCCATCCAATGGTAGCGGAGGTGTGCTGCAAACCCCATTTCTTTAACGGAGTGGTGCACCTTATGAAAATTCCATAAGAAAGGCACGCGGTGTAACAAGCGGTGCGTGTTCCATTGTACAAAATCTGAAACTATAAAAAATATAAATAGTCCGAGCCATTTTGGTAAATCGTCTACATCGAATAGTTGAAAACTTGAAACGGAGAGTCCTATTGTTTTTAAGCCATCATTAAACAATTCTGCTACTGTATTTGATAAAGCAATGAGCACAATTAAATTTAAAAGGAAGAAATTGAAGAACATATAAAAAGTGTCTAACCAAAAATCTTTCCTAAAAATAGATTGGTTTTTACGCCAGGGGAATATAATTTCCAACAGCCAAACAACGAGAGAGATTATAATTAATCCATAAAAAAAGTTATCCCAATGGTTGATTGAAATTAACTCGTGCTTTAAGTAATTCCAATAACCCGAATAGGATTTTTTTATGATGTTTATGTATTTTTCCATGGTTAGGTACAGTCGTAGACCCTTCAGGATTTTAAAACCTGAAGGATCTTACTCAAGAATTAATTTTTCATTTTCAATATTTATAACAACTTTTCTTTGCTGATGAGTTTCTATAAAGTTAGTTAAATCATCAAACAAATTGATTACTTCTTCTCTTTGTATGTGTGTTTTAGCTTGTGATATTATGGATTGATATGATGAATGTTTATAGGTGCTAAAATCGTTATGAATTTGGTGGTTTTCAGGATTCAAGTGAATATATAAAACCAATGTTTTAAGATATTCTTCATTTGAAATACATATTCTTTTAAAAGGCTTTTCAAGGAGACTTCCTGTGCGATTATATTTCTTATTGATTGCTTTTGTGTATGCATTAAATAAATTTGACAATTTTTGGGAAGGTGTAGCGCAATCTTCATTAATTTTTAATAATAGATGAAAATGATTTGGTAAAAGACAATAGCTGAAAATTGAAAAATCTGGAATAAGATGTTTTTTGATTAAATCTAGAAAATAGGTGTAATTAATATCTTCTAAGAAAATATTTTGACCGTTGTTTCCGCGATTGTATATGTGATAATAATGTTCTGTTACCAGTTTTTCTATTTGCATTTTTTCTATTTTAAAACAGAAGATTTATTAGAGTTATAGACCCTTCAGGTTTTTAAAACCTGAAGGGTCTTATTAAATTAACAACACCCACCTCCATCATAATGATAAGTAGATTCACTAATAAATATATCGTCTCTGTTTAATGAGGCTAAAGCACCTGCGGTTTTATCGCAAATGGCTAAAGGTTGGTTTTTTAATAACACATGACCTAGCTTATCATCAAAATAATCGTGTTCACCATAGTAAATAGCGGCTTTGCCTGTAAATATGCAGGGGCCATCGCTTGGCATGGGGTCTTTGATTGCTGCTACTTCTATAGACTCAATATATATTAATTCATTTGTTGGATAGTGTTTTGAATCTAGAATGCGGTATGGTTTTCTTGCTCTAATTTCAATGGTTCCAAAACCAGCATCGGTGAGTGCTTTTACATAGTCTGCAATAGGTAAACTACCACTTAAGCATAAAGCGCGCAAGCGATCGTCGTTTCTAAGTTCCTCATTCATTTCTTGCTCACAGGTGGGGTCGCTCATTACTAACCTACCATGTGGTTTTAGTACGCGGTACATTTCGGCAATGGCTTGCTTTAAATCATCTGCTTTGAAAATATTGAACAGGCAATTTTGAGCAGCGACATCAATACTATTATCTTTCACAGGAAGATTCATAGCGTCGCCTTTTTTGAGGTCTACAAAATTGCTTTTAAACCAAGAATTTAATGTTTCGGCTTCTATGAAGTTTTTGCGGGATGCTTCTAACATTTCATCCACCACATCAATACCAACTACGCCGCCTTTTTGACGGTTGAAATAAGCAAATTGTAATAATTCCATACCACCGCCCACACCAACATATAACATTTTTGGGTTGTTGGTTAAATCGCGGGCATGTACTGTAGAACCGCAACCATAATTCATTTCCTGCATTATTTTTGGAATTTTTAATCCAGGTAATTCCCAAATAGGGTTGGTGGTACAGCATAAGCCAACATCTGGAGTTAATGCTGCTTCTTTGTAAACGTTGTGTGTGGTTTCTAGGTAACTCATTTATAGATGTCTTAGACTTTTAGATTTTAGACTTGTTAGATTATTTAGACAACTTAGATTGTTAGATAGTTTGTTTTCAGACCTCACAGGTTTTTAAAACCTGTGAGGTCTTGTTTTGCGTTAGGGATTGCAGCGGAAAGCCCACAGTGAGATACGAACGAGGACTTGTAGCGTAAAGCCCGACCCTTGTGGTAACGCCCAAATGCTATATTGTTTTTATCAATTCTTTAAATAATGTAATCATGTTTGGTTCTGCTTTTTCTGCCATGGCAATAATTTCGGTAATATCTACAGGTTTTAAGTTGTTTGGGTCGCATTCGTCAGTAAGAACTGATACCGCAGCTACTTTTAATTTTAGATGATTTGCCACAATAATTTCCGGTACAGTGCTCATACCCACAGCATCGGCACCTAAAATTTTTAGCATGCGGTATTCGGCGCGGGTTTCCAGTTGCGGGCCAACAACACTGGCATAAACACCTTCGTGTAATGTAATGTTATTGGTTTTAGCGATGGTTTTAAATTGAGAATTGATTTCAGCATCGTAAGGTGCACTCATATCGGTAAAGCGTTCTCCCATTTTTTCAACGCCTTTAAAAGCTAGGGGAGAGCTGCCTTGAAGGTTGATGTGGTCTTCAATAAGCATCAATTCACCTTTTTTAAAATTTAAATTGATGGCACCCGCAGCATTGGAAATTAATAGGGTTTTGATGCCTAATTTTTCCATGATGCGCACTGGATACGTAACGTCTTGCAACGAGTAACCTTCATATATGTGAAAGCGCCCTTGCATAACCACGACTTTTTTACCTTCAAAAGTGCCGTAAATTAATTTTCCTTTATGGAACTCAACGGTGGCTGTTGGGAAGTTAGGAATATGGTTATAACTAACTTCATTTATAAGGTCGATTTCATTTACGAGCTGTCCTAAACCAGTGCCTAGTATAATGCCGATTTCGGGGTTGTCGAATCCTTTACCTTGTAAATATGTAACGGTTTCTTCTATTTCTTTAATCATGTAACTTTTTAATATGGTGTTGTAAATCTAAATTTGATTGATACGCTTTTGAAGCAATTAAATCTTCGTAAGTATCTATATCATTTAATGTCTCTAAGGTAGTGAATAGGATGTTATTTTCTTCTAAATCGGTTAAGGTTTCTTCTAGTAATTTAGGTTCGCTCCAAGATTTATTATTGAAAATAAAATGATACATATTTGAGAGCCCTAATAAATAATAGCCACCATCTTCTGCTGGACCAATAACTACTTTGTGCTTTTTTAAAGCATCAAAAGCGTTATTAATAGTTTCTTTCTTTAGATCTAACAAATCACTACCTATAATAATTATTTTTTCATAACCCATTTGAAACAACTCTAAAAATGCATTTTCCATTTTAGAACCCAAATCATCACCTTGTTGTAATTTTTTTCTAAAAACAGTAGCATCCCAAATATCATTTTTTTGAATGGAATTGGAGTAAAATACAAATCGATCTACTGGAATTTCTTTAGAAACATGGGCAGTATGTTGCAATAGGGATTTGTATATGTATAGAGCAGATTCATCACCTATGCTTTTAGCTAACCGTGTTTTACATTTTCCCAATTCTGGATTTCTAGTAAAAATAATGAGTGCATTTTTTGAGGTAGGAAAATAGAAGTTTGTAGCCATCTCTCGAGTTTCATTGTTATTATTGCTTAAAATCCCCATGACTGTTCTTTTAAAAATTGCACTTAAGCCACACTGCCTTGACAACTGCTTCCTGCACCTGCCGTACAACCATAACAGTGTTGCGAAATAACAATATTTCTACCTTCTAGTAAATCTTCATTATAGTCTGAAATGTGTTTCACTTTACTGTTTACAGGTAGTTCTAACATTTGATTAAAATCACAATCAAATAAATAACCATCCCAACTAATAGATAGCGTATTGGTACACATAACATTTGCTACGGCACTTGGGTTGTATGCTTCCACTAGTGAATACATATAATCTTCATAGTTTTCAGAAGCAATTAGATAATCTAAAAACCTGCTTATAGGTAGATTTGTGATAGCAAATAGATTATGAAATTGTATATTAAATTCTTCTAGAAGTGATTTTTTAAAATCTTTTTCTAATGATTTTTGATTGCCTGGTAAAAAGGCACCTGATGGGTTGTAAACCAAATCCAATCGCAAATTGCTGTTGGGCATTCCGTAACCTACGGCATTTAACATTTTTAAAGCTTTAATAGAGGCGTTAAAAACACCATCTCCCCGTTGTTTGTCTGTTTTTCCTTTAGTCCAATGAGGCATGGAACTTGCTACGTGCACATTATATTTTTTGAAAAACTCAGGTAAATCGTTATATTTTTTATTAGCGGTAATTATGGTTAAGTTAGAACGAACAATAAAATCTTTAATACCAGCTTTGGAGGCTTCTTCAACAAACCAACGGAAATTGGGATTCATTTCAGGTGCACCACCTGTTAAGTCTAAGGTATGGGCGCCTGTGTTTTTGATGACTTCCAGACACTGACTCATAGTGTCCCGTGTCATGATTTCTTTGCGATCTGGACCAGCATCTACATGGCAATGCGAACAAACCTGATTACACATATAGCCCACATTGATTTGTAAAATTTCAAGTTTTTTAGCTTTTAGTGGAAATTGCCCAGTTTCAAAAATTTTATCTTTAAAAGTTGGCAATTCCCCCTTTTGAAAAATACCATTTGATAAAATTTCTAATTGTTTATTGCTTTGTGCTAATTCGCTTTTGCGTTTATGTAGGGATTTAATCATTAAAGTTTTAGGGTTTCAAAGTTGTCTTCCATAGTGAAATCGAGAGGATGTAATGTTCTCAATTTCATTCGACACTAATTTACATATCTAGCTTATTCACTTTATTCATCATTTGTACGCCATGTACTAACGATGCGCCACCACGAATGGCTGCGGCGACATGGAGAGCTTCCATCATTTCTTCTTTGGTAATGCCTCGTTGCAAGCCATCGCCTGTATAGGCGTCAATACAATATGGACATTGAATGGTATGGGAAACAGCTAAAGCAATTAACGATTTCTCTCTTTCAGTCAGTGCGCCTTCTTCAAAAACTTTGCCGTAGTAATCGAAAAATTTAGCTCCTAATTCTTCATTCCATTCAGAGATTTTTCCAAACTTTTTTAAATCGGCAGGGTCGTAATATGTTTTTTGCATAAAGTGTTTTTTATAAAGATAAAAATCTATTGGTTTTAAGTCGGAGGATATTTAAATACTTAACAAAAAAAGTTCATTATTTAATTTGATAAATAATGAACTTGATTGTTATGTAAAGTTCTGAAACTTTTATTGTTTTATTAAACTTCGAGAAATTACGATTTTTTGAATTTCAGAAGTACCTTCATAAATCTGTGTAATTTTGGCATCTCTCATCAACCGTTCTACATGATAATCTTTAACAAAACCATTGCCACCATGTATTTGTACTGCTTCTATAGAATGTTCCATCGCTACTTTCGATGCGTATAATTTAGCCACGGCACTCGATACATCGTAGTTGTTGCCTTGGTCTTTATCCCAAGCGGCTTTCATTACTAAATGGCGTGCTGCTTCAATTTCGGTGTACATATCGGCTAATTTAAAAGCGATGGCTTGGTGGTTGCATATTTCAGTCCCAAAAGCTTTGCGCTCTTTTGAGTATTTTAAAGCCAATTCAAAGGCCCCCGAAGCAATACCTAAAGCTTGTGAAGCGATGCCTATTCGACCACCAGATAGTGTTTTCATGGCAAATCTAAATCCAGAACCATCGTCGCCAATTCTATTTTCTTTAGGAACTTTGACATCGTTAAATTGTAAGGTATGTGTGTCGCTTCCGCGAATGCCTAATTTATTTTCTTTTGGTCCAACATGAAAACCTTCCATGCCTTTTTCAACAATAAAAACATTAATACCATGCGAACCTTTATCTCTATCTGTTTGCGCTATTACTAAATATACATCGGCTCGTCCACCATTGGTAATCCAGTTTTTTGTGCCATTTAATACATAGTGATCCCCTTTATCAATAGCCGTCGTTTTTTGAGACGTTGCATCACTACCAGCTTCAGGTTCGCTTAAACAGAAAGCGCCAACAAACTCGCCCGTTGCCAATTTTGTTAAATATTTTTGTTTTTGTTCTTCAGAACCAAACGCTTCAAAACCATAACATACCAATGAGTTATTAACAGATACAATAACTGAAGCAGATGCATCAATTTTTGATAATTCTTCCATAATTAGCACATAAGATATAGCATCCATGCCACTGCCACCATATTTTGGATCTACCATAATACCGAGAAAGCCTAAATCGCCCATTTTTTTTACTAACTCCTTTGGGAAATGTTGATTTTCATCACGTTCAATAACACCGGGAAGTAATTCTGTTTGAGCAAAATCACGAGCGGCGTCTCGTATCATAATATGTTCTTCGGAAAGATTAAAATTCATAATTCTCAATTAAGATGATGATTCATTAAAATATATTTACAAATATAGCTTTTTAGTGTTAATTATTTAATGAGGATTGTTATTTTTGTTCCATATGATAAAAGACGAATATAAAGTTGTGGGTGTTATGTCTGGCACATCATTAGATGGTGTAGATTTTGTTTACGCCACATTTAAATTTGATAAAACTTGGCATTTTAAAATTATTTATTCTGAAACTATAGCTTACAATTCACAATGGGTGGAAAACCTTAGAGGGCTGGTTTCTTTTAACTTAGAAGGCTTAAAAGAAATGGATAATAATTACACCAATTTCTTGTCCATGCGCATTGCAGCCTTTATAAATAAATTTGAAATTAAAAATATTGATGCTATTTGTTCGCATGGTCATACGGCACTGCATCGGCCAGAAAAAGGGTTGACGTATCAAATAGGTAATATGCCGCATTTAGCTGTATTGCTAGAGCAAACAGTAGTTTGCGATTTTAGAGTGCAAGATGTTGAATTAGGCGGACAAGGGGCGCCTTTAGTGCCAATAGGTGATAGATTATTATTTTCTGAATACGATTTTTGTTTGAACTTAGGTGGGTTTGCTAATATTTCTACCGAGATTGACGGAGAACGTATTGCTTATGATGTATGTCCTGTAAATATTGTTTTAAACAGTTATGTTAAACAATTGGGGTTTGATTATGATGATGAAGGCAAGATTGCTTCAACAGGAACTATTAATGATGAATTACTTGAAAAATTAAACAACCTAGAATTTTACAAAGCAAATTACCCAAAATCTTTAGGGCTTGAATGGGTAGATAAATATGTTTTTCCACTTGTAAATGCCTTTCAACTAGAAATAAAAGATGTTTTAAAAACATTCGTAGAGCATGTGGCTATACAGCTTGCTTGTGAAATAAACAAGAAAAAGGAAGCGACTGTTTTAGCGACTGGCGGAGGTGTTTATAATGCCTATTTAGTAGAGAGACTAGAAGTGTATTCCAAAAATAAAATTATCATACCATCAAAATCTATTGTAGAATTTAAAGAAGCTTTAATCTTTGGTTTCTTAGGAGTTTTAAAGATTCGCAATGAAGTGAATTGTTTAAAAAGTGTTACAGGTGCAAGCAAAAATCACAGTTCAGGCAGGATATATCTTCCTTAAAAAATAATGTAAAATTAACCTCGACGGGTTTTAGTTTTTTATATTTGTTTAATTAATAATTAAAATGCTTTTTTTAAATGACTCAATTTTTGAGGTTTGTTAATGTGAAATACAGTGAACTAAGAAAATTAAAACTAAAAACAGAATCAATCGATACAGTTGTAAAATAATTATTTACAAGAAATTACTAAGATAATGCATCCAAAATTATTTTAATAGAAAGGGTTTTCAATCCTATAGTTGTTATTGATAGTTAAAACAAAGTGTACTCTATCTAACAGTTTGTTAGGTAATGCGTTGTTGCCAATATGATTATGGGTTTATAAAATATAAATGTACTGTAATTCAAGGTGTTGTGAATATGGGTGTTGTAGCTGTATTTTATTTGTCTGAAATGCGTGCAAAAGTGGTTGGAATTAGCGATATTGCAAGCGTTTTATTTCATGAAGAAAGCTTTACTTTTAAAGAGATTACAAATCTATTTTTGGTGAAATCGGGAAATATTTTAGTATACAATTTAAAACATATATAGTAACCAATCTAAAATTGACATGAATGCGACCGCTTTTGAAATAGCATTAAGTCAATTTATATAATTTATTAATTTTTATGGAAGCAGCAATTATTTTAGTATTTGTAATAGGTTATTTGGCAATTACGCTAGAACACAATCTAAAAATAGATAAACTTATACCAGCATTAGTGATGATGGCTATTTGTTGGGCATTAATATCATTAGGTTTAGACAGTTTTCCTAATTGGTTTGATTCGGCTAAACATAGTTTAGTTGACGGTTTTGCAGGTTTTGCACCAGAAGAAAAACTTCATTTAATGGAAGAAACCTTATTGCATCATCTTGGAAAAACTGCTGAAATACTAGTATTTCTTTTAGGAGCAATGACTATTGTAGAAATCATTGATTACTTTGATGGGTTTGCAACTATAAAAAACTTTGTAAAAACTAAAAAGAAGACAAAAATATTATGGCTTTTTGGCTTTTTAGCATTTATTTTATCAGCAATTATCGATAACCTTACTGCAACGATTGTGCTTATTTCAATTCTTCAAAAAATTGTAAAAGATAGAGAAGTTCGTATATGGTTTGCGGGTTTAATAATAATTGCCGCAAATGCAGGAGGTGCTTGGTCTCCTATAGGAGATGTTACAACGACGATGCTTTGGATTGGTAAAAAAGTGTCTACAGGTCATTTAATGGGCTATTTATTAATTCCATCATTTTTGTGTATGGCAGTGCCAACTTTGATAGCTTCTTTTCTTCCAGCATTTAAAGGAGATTTAGAGATTGAAGAAGTAGAAGAAAAAAAGAAATCAAAATTTGGGAGTACTATGTTGTATTTAGGCTTAGGGGCCATTGTATTTGTGCCAATATTTAAAATGGTAACACACCTGCCTCCATATGTAGGTATGATGTTATCTTTGGGTGTTGTGGCTGTTTTTGCAGAAATATATAGCTCTTCAAAATTTAGTATCAGCGATTTCAATGATGCGGCAGAGAGTGATGCCCATGCACACCACAGTCCAGTACATAGTTCTTTATCAAAAATCGAATTACCTAGTATATTATTTTTCTTAGGTATTTTAATGGCAGTTGCTGCTTTAGAGTCTTTAGGTGTTTTATTTGAATTTGCCGATTCATTAAAAGAAGGTATGCCAATGCTTGGAACCGAGCTGCATCATTCAGGAGTGTCCGATTTAGTGATGTTGTTATTGGGAGTTGGTTCAGCAGTTATTGATAATGTACCTTTAGTCGCAGCGAGTTTAGGGATGTTTTCAGAGCCCATGGATAATGAGCTTTGGCATTTCGTAGCATTTTCTGCCGGAACAGGAGGTAGTATGTTAATTATAGGTTCTGCAGCAGGTGTAGTTGCTATGGGAATGGAGAAAATTGATTTTTTCTGGTACTTAAAGAAAATTTCATGGCTTGCAGCAATTGGATTTTTAGTAGGCTCGGCAGCATTCATGGTAACCAGAACATTGTTTTAATACCCTTGTCATTTTTAAATAAAAAGAATCAATAGTATCTATTTTATACTTAAACAAAAAAAGAATCGTTATACACTTCAAGAAATATATTTTTTATGCTGAATACATTATTACAAAATACACAAGAAGGAGCAGAGTTGCTTACGGATGAGGTACCTGTTCAAAAAACACTTTCAATTATAGAATTAATTAGTAGTGGTGGAGTTGCAGGACAATTTATCATTGCTTTACTTTTTTTAATGCTGGTAGGAGCCATTTATATTTATTTTGAACGCATGTTTGCTATAAAAGCAGCATCACAAATAGATGGAAATTTTATGAATCAAATTAAAGATCATGTATCCCATGGGAAAATTGATTCCGCGCAAATACTTTGCGCTCAAGTAAATTCACCCGTGTCTAGATTAATTGGTAAGGGTATTTCAAGAATAGGAAAACCTTTAGCCGATATTAATACAGCTATAGAAAATGCAGGTAGACTAGAAGTTTATGGTTTAGAAAAAAACGTAAGTGTTTTAGCTACAATTTCTGGAGCCGCTCCAATGATTGGATTTTTAGGGACGGTTATTGGTATGATCTTATCCATATTTGAAATTGCAAATTCTGGTGGACAAATTGATATTAAGTTACTTGCAGATGGGTTGTATACAGCTATGACAACTACAGTAGCAGGTTTAATTGTTGGTATTGTAGCTTACATGGCTTTTAATCATTTAGTTGTGAAAACTGACAAAGTGGTATATCAAATGGAAGCTAATTCCTTAGAGTTTTTAGATCATTTAAATGAACCTACATAAAAAATGAATTTAAAAGGTAGAAATAAAGTAACGCCAGAATTTAGTATGGCCTCTATGACAGATATTGTTTTTCTGTTACTCATTTTTTTTATGTTAGCTTCAACCTTGGTAACTACCAATGCTATTGATATACTATTGCCAAAAGCTAGTGGAAAAACCGAGAACAAGAAGTCTATAGCGGTTAGTATAAAAGCAGATTTAACTTATTATATAGACCAAAAGCGAGTAGGTGAAAGCGTTTTAGAAAACGAATTATTAGCAGCCTTATCTTCAGAAGAAAAGCCAACCATTGTTTTAAGAGCTGAAAAATCAGTACCTGTTGAAAATGTAGTTAAGGTCATGGATATTGCTAACCGAAACAAGTTTAAAGTTATACTAGCAGTACAGCCTAATTAATTCACTATTGCGTAAAACGGCACGATTTTAGATTATTCTAATCAAAGAAATCATTAATCCAAATGAAGTATTTCAGAACCATTCATGAAAAGAATTCAGCAAAATTAACAGCATTAATTTCTGTTATAATATTGCTGCTATTATTTGTGGTTGGGGCGCCTTATGTTGATCCACCAGAGGAATACGGGATTGCAGTAAATTTTGGAACAACCGATTTTGGTTCAGGAACCGTACAGCCACTAAAGCCGATTAAATCTGAACCAGTAAATATTAATAAGCCAGTAGAGGTACAACCTACTAAGGCGGAGCCTACAAAAGCAGCTGAAGCAAAAGAAGAGGTTTTAACAGCCGATAATGCTGAGGAAATTGCCATAAAAAAGCAGAAAGAAGTTGAGGCGAAAGCCAAAGCAGCTGCAGACGCCAAGGCTAAAGCAGAAGCCGATAGAATCGCTAAAGAAAAGCGTGAGTTAGAAGAAAAAAAGAAAAAACTAGATGCCTTAATTGGGGGTGTTAGTAAATCGGAAGGAGCTGCAACTGGAGGTGAAGGTGATGATAATAAAGCAGGTGATAAAGGGCAGTTAGATGGTGATCCGTATGCGCCAAGTTATTTTGGTTCTGGCGGAGCAGGTAGTGGAGGCGTTGGTTACGGGCTGAATGGTAGAGGTAAGCCTCAGTTTAAAAAACCTGAAGGTTGCGATAATGAATATGGGTTGGTTGTAGTAAGTGTTGTAGTAAATAAGAATGGAAACGTAATTGAAGCTATTCCAGGAGCAAAGGGAACTACAAATATTACCGACTGTCTCAGACAGGTTGCTAAAATTTTTGCTATGTCAATTAAATGGCCTGCAGACTTAAATGCACCAGATAGACAAAAAGGTTTTGTACAAATAAACTTCACATCAAATTAGAGCAATAAACATGACGTATCAAGATACATTAAATTGGATGTTTTTACAACTGCCAATGTATCAACGACAGGGCCAATCGGCATTCCGAAAAGATTTGTTAAATACCATAAAGTTAATAGAACATTTACAGCATCCAGAAAATAATTTCAAAAGTATTCACGTAGCTGGTACTAATGGTAAGGGCTCTACAAGCCACATGCTAGCTTCTATTTTGCAGGAAGCTGGTTATAAAGTGGGTTTATATACGTCACCTCATTTAAAAGATTTCAGAGAGCGCATAAAAATTAATGGGAAGGTTGTTAGTAAGCAATTTGTTAGTAGCTTTATACAGCGAAATAAATCATTTTTTGAAGCAAGCTCACTGTCTTTTTTTGAAATGACCGTAGGTATGGCTTTTGAGTATTTCGCAAAAGAACATGTTGATATTGCTGTTATTGAAGTGGGGCTTGGTGGTCGATTAGATTCCACGAATATTATAACCCCAGAGGTGTCTGTTATTACAAATATTGGTTTGGATCACACACAGTTTCTTGGTGATACTTTGGAAGCCATTGCTTTTGAAAAAGGTGGTATCATAAAACCAAACATTCCAGTAATTATAGGTGAAACTCAAAAAGAAACAGCAGCTGTTTTTAAAGAATTAGCAAATAAAAATAAATCTAAGATTGTGTTTGCTGATAATGAAACTGAAGAGGTATTTACTTCCGATTTAACGGGATTGTACCAATCTAAAAATATCGTTACTGTTGTTCAAACAATAAAAGAGCTTCAGCAGAAAGAATTTAACATAACGCATCAAAACATAAAAGCTGGCTTATTAAGTGTTGTGAAGAATACTGGTTTAATGGGGCGTTGGCAAACATTACATACCCACCCAAAGGTAGTTTGTGATACTGGACATAATAAAGAAGGCCTAAGTTATGTAATGCAGCAATTATCAATTGAGGTATTTGATGCCTTACATATTGTTTTTGGAGTTGTAAATGACAAAGACCTGACCTCTTTAATAGATTTATTACCAAAAAATGCTACTTATTATTTCTGTAAACCAGATATTCCTCGTGGATTGGATGCTAAGGAGCTAAAAAAGTTTCTCAACACTTATAACCTGAAAGGAGAGGCTTATGATTCTGTTAATGAAGCATATAAAACTGCTTTAAGCGCGGCTTCTCTAAACGATTTTATATTTATTGGAGGGAGTACGTTTGTGGTAGCAGAAATAATTTAAATTTTTATTAAAAAAGTTTTTGCAGATTGAAAATCTAGCTTATATTTGCACACCGATAACAAGGGCAATTAGCTCAGTTGGTTCAGAGCATCTCGTTTACACCGAGAGGGTCGGGGGTTCGAATCCCTCATTGCCCACAAAAAAAATCCTAAAGTTTTTCTTTAGGATTTTTTGTTTTATATAATATTTATCTTAATAAAAAATAATTTAGAGCAACTCCAAAATACGTTCCAAAGCCATGCCTCTGGAACCTTTAATTAAAAGTGTTGCCTTGTCAATTTGAGACATATCAAAATTGTTTTTAAAAACATCGAAAGTTTTAAAGTAGATTATTTTTTTTGGTTTAGTGGGGGTATTATTGAAATTTTCACCTATTAATATGATCTTGCTGAGATTTAATGTTTCTAATAATTTAACAATGTTTTGATGTTCCAATTCAGCATCTTGTCCTAATTCAAACATGTCGCCTAAAATTGCTATTTTGTTGGTGTCATTTAATTTTTCAAAATTTAATAAAGCAGCTTGCATGCTGGTGGGATTTGCATTGTAAGCATCTAGAATGATTTTATTTGTTCCTTTTTTTATGACTTGCGAACGATTATTTGTTGGGGTATAATTTTCTATACCAGTTTTTATGGATTCAATATCAACTTTAAAATAAGTAGCTATCGTTATTGCTGCAGCTATATTGTTGAAATTGTATTCGCCCATTAAATGGCTGTTAATAGTTAATTCATTATAGCTTATACTTACATTTGGCTGCGCTTCAATAAAATTAATTTGAACATCAAAATCAGTATTATTTCCAAAGGTAAATGTATTTACATCTTTGGTTTTTTCTAATTGAATAGGATCGTTTCCATTTATAAAAATGGTTTTATTATTTTCAATTAAAAAATTGTAGAGTTCGGTTTTAGCTTTAATAACACCTTCAATACTTCCAAACCCTTCTAAATGTGCCTTTCCAAAATTGGTTATATATCCATAGTCTGGTTTTGCTATGTTGCATAAAAATTCGATTTCTGTTAAATGATTTGCTCCCATTTCAATAATACCTATTTCAGTATTTTTATTCATTGAAAGCAGGGTTAACGGTACGCCTATATGATTATTTAAATTACCAATGGTTGCGGTTGTTTTATATTTTTGTGAAAGGGTAGCATTAATAAGTTCTTTTGTTGTTGTTTTCCCATTACTTCCTGTAAGAGCTATAATAGGGACATTTAAAAATGTTCTATGAAATGCGGCTAATGCTTGAAGTGTTTCAAGTACATTACTCACTAAAATTGTTTTAGCTGATGTTTTAAATTCAGTTTCATCAATAATAGCATATTTCGCACCATTCAGTATGGCTTGTGCTGCATATGTATTGCCATTAAAATTATCGCCTTTAAGGGCGAAAAACATATCGTTAGGTTTAATCTTTCGGGTATCAGTACATGCGCTATGGCATTCTAAGAAAAGATGATGTAGTTGTTCTATTTTCAAAGGTTGAAATGGTATAAGGTTTCAGAATTAAATGTATTAAAAAAGTCCTAACATTTGCTAGGACTTTTTTAATTATTTACAAGAAGTTATTAATTCTTGGTTTTATTTTTTTCTTTAGATTTTGAACCTACTCTAGACATAGCGCATCTAAATCCAATATAATCGGTAGCCATATCTTGAGGGAAATAACGTCTTTGAGCTGGGTCTAACCAATACTCTCTGTCTTTCCAAGAACCACCTTTGTAAACTCGAACTTCATCATTTATTAAAGAAGATCTCGTGTTAGATTTATCATATTGTCTCACTATCTTTCCTGAAGAGTCTCTAGTAATGATATTTTTAGGAGAGTTGTACATTTTACTTGTTTGAGAACCCTTAAGATTTCCATTCTCGTCGCCTTCATCATTAAAACTTTCATAATTACGAGAAGATCGTTTGTCGCCATCTCTAAAGTTTATTTCATTACTCTTATCAAAGTTGGTGCGTAAATAAGTTTCGTTTTCATCAATAGGTACTTGTAATATTTCACCTGGTAAGTCTCTAGCTACTATTTTACCGTTTGAAAGGGTGTCGTAAACAATATCATCAACAGTTACTACTTTTACAGTACCATCCTCATTAATAGCATTTTTAGTATAAACGTTACCACGATAGTAGTTAAAATCGTTAAACTCATCATCAATAATTGGTCTGTAAACATCGGCCACCCACTCGGCAACATTACCTGCCATATCATATAAACCAAAATCATTAGGTTCGTAAGATTTAACGGCATTCGTAATATCGGCACCATCGTCGGACCATCCAGCAATGCCACCGTAATCACCTTTTCCTTGTTTAAAGTTTGCTAATTGGTCGCCTCTAAATTTACGAGAACCATTACGTGTATATTGACCATCCCATGGATATTTTTTACGACCACGGTATAGATTGTAGCTTCTTATTTCACTTAATCCTAAAGCGGCATATTCCCATTCTGTTTCGGTTGGGAGTCTATACTTAGGTGTAATTAAGCCTGTTTCTCTAGTAGCATAGATATTGGTTTCGTTGCCATCCGCATCCGTTCTAGCAAATCTTTTGTTACCTCGTTCAGGGTTAATAACTTCTTCGTTTCCACCATATGTTAGTGTAGGCGCATTAATGTAAGTGTCTGTGCTGAAAGTAGATTCAGGATTTACATCAACTATTTTAGCATCACGTTTTAAGTAACCTGCTTGCTCTAAATTATATTCGTTAACACGATCTGATCTCCAATTTGCAAATTCAACAGCTTGTATCCAACTTACACCAACAACTGGGTATTCACCATAACCTGGGTGACGTAAATAGTTTTCTGTCATAACTTCATTAAAACCTAATCGGTTTCTCCAAACAAGTGTGTCTGGTAAAGCACCGTGATAAATGGCTCTAAAATTCTCGTCTGATGGAGGATAAACACGTTTAATCCAATCCAAGTACTCCATGTACATAGCATTGGTAACCTCTGTTTCATCCATATAAAACGATTGAACGTGTTGTTGGTTAGGAGTATTATTCCAATCGTGCATCACATCATCTTGAACACGGCCTTTTGTAAAAGTTCCACCTTCAACAAATACTAATCCTGGAGAGGTTTCTTGTTCTTTAAAGTCGGTATTGTACTGAAAACCGCCTTCTTTAGAGTTAATTTGCCATCCGGTAGCTCTAGAACTATTCTTTGAACTCGAAGATTTTTTACATCCAGTTGTAGCCATTGTTAACGCTAAAACCAATAAAACCTTGAATGCTACTACTTTTTTCATATCCATACGTTTAAGTAAGCTAATAATATTTTTGGTGGTGCAATATAAGAATTAAACCGAATACCGCAAGCTATTTTTTGTAATTTGTCTAAAAAAAAGTGCATTTCACCCTATTTTTTAATCATTACAACGATGTTTTAGCCCTTTTTCACCGTTCATTTGAGTTATATTAACGTATGATTTACTCATTTATTATTGTATTTTTGTCTCAGTTTTTAATTTTGTTATTTTTTTTAATAATAACACGGCATTCATAATGTTATTTTAGCAATGAAAGAGAAAATTTTACTTTTATTATGTATGAGTTGTTATGTTGTGTTTGCGCAACAACAAAAGTTCTCTATTAATTGGGAGTCTTCTCAAAAGATTTCTGGGGGCACTTATACATTGGAGGTTCCGTCGTTTAATAAAGAAAACTTTAGTTTTGGTTTTGATGAAGGATTGCAGTTTGTTGCACAATGGTCTGTTTCAAATAGTGTAAACGAATCTTCAATAGCTGTGAGTCATATTTCTTATGCACCTATTTCTAAAAGCGAGTTAAAGGATTTAGATGTTAATACTATTCCAACGCAATTAATATTTACTTTAAAAAATGCTGTAGCAAGAGATAAGCAGTTTGCTGTTTTTCAATTGTCGCCTATTATAAAAGGAGCAAATGGGACTTATAGAAAAGTTACTTCTTTTCAAATTGATTATGCATCAGGCGGTGGTGGTAATAGAATTTCTTCATTAAATAAAATAAGTAAAATACATGCTATTTCAAATTCAGTATTAAGCAGAGGAGAATGGTATCGGTTTTATATAGATACCACGGGTGTTTTTAAATTATCCAAAAATTTTTTACAGCGGTTGGGTGTAAAAGTAAATGATGTAGATCCAAGAACCATTAAGTTGTATGGTAATGGTGGACGCATGATTCCAAATTCAAATGCTGTTCCGTATCCGTTTGATGTTGAGGAAAATGCTATAAAAGTTGTAGGTGAAACAGATGGTGTTTTTAACAATGAAGATTATATTTTGTTTTATGCCCAAGGACCAAAAGGATATAATTTAGAAAGTAACACCAATATAAATTGTTTTACCGATAAAACATACTATTATATTAATATAAGTTCGGGTTCCGGAAAACGCATTCAACCATTTGTACAACCAAGTGGTCCAATCAATTTAGTAATTAATACGTTTGAAGAATATAAATTTCATGAAATAGATCAATATAATATAGCCTTTTTGGGTAGACGCTGGTTTGGTAACCGATTTGATGTTGATACTAATAAAACGTTTAATTTTGATTTTCCAGATTTGATAACGACAATTCCTGTGAGGTTGAAGGTTTATGTTGCAGCGGCTTCATCAACCCAAACTTCTATGAAATTGGCAGTAAATGGCGCTCCTATATCTACGTTGTCTATAGCAGGTGCGTCCAATCCAAGTTTAGCAAATGAGGCTGTTTATAATGGTACAGTTAATGTAAATGCTTCTAAAATATCGGTAGGTTTAAATTACGATAAACAAGGAAATCCAAGCGCTTTAGGGTATTTAGATTATATTTCTATTGAAGCTACTCGGGCCTTAAATTTTAATAAGAAACAATTTCAATTTAAGAATAGCGTGGTCTCTTCAGTATCTGGTATTGGTCAATATACTATTACGAATGCGTCGCAAGTTTCAGAAGTTTGGGATGTGACCGATATTTATAATGTATCTAATTTATTAAATACAGATTCGGCTCCAACCCTAAATTTTACAGCAACAATGGGTGTATTAAAAACTTATGTAGCCATAACATCTCAAGATTATTTCGAGCCGAAATTTGATTCTAAAACAACGCTAAGTAATCAAAATATAAAAGGAACTGTATTTTTAAATAATCAACGAGAATTTCAAGATGTCGATTATATTATTGTGGCACCCGATAATATGCTTATTCAAGCAGAACGATTAGCTCAAATAAATAGAAATCAATATAGCTTAAATGTAAAAGTTTTTGGTTTAAATGAAATTTATAACGAATTCAGTACAGGGAATCAAGATATAGGAGCTATTCGAAATTTAGTAAAATATGTTTACGATAATGCGAGTTCTCCAGAGAAAAAAATAAAGTATTTATGTTTATTTGGCGATGGTTCTTTCGATTATAAAAATAGAGTGCCTAATAATACTAACATTGTGCCTTCATGGCATTCATACAGTAGTTTTAATTTAACAGGTTCGTTTGTTTCGGATGATTTCTATGGTATGATGGATGCTAATGAAGGCACAATGGCAACAAGCGATAAGTTAGATATCGCTGTTGGAAGAGTTTTAGCTGATACACCACAACGTGCAAAAGAATTGGTTGATAAAGTCGAACAATATTACTCAAAAGAATCTTTAGGTAGCTGGCGAAATAATTTTATTACCGTTTCAGATGATGTCGATAAAGATTGGGAAGGTATATTGCAAAAAACCACCGATAGTATTGGTGATTTAGTTACACAGAAAAAACCATTTATAAATGTGGTGAAAATTCATAGTGATGCTTATAAGCAAGAAACTTCAGCAGGAGGTAATAGGTATCCGCAAGTAAATACCGAGTTGGCAAATGCGATTGATAATGGTGCTTTGGTAATTAATTATTTTGGACATGGAGGTGAAGATGGCTTAGCTCAAGAGCGTATTCTGTTAAAAACCAATATTGAAGATTTTCGTAATTATTATAAATTTAATTGTTTTGTAACAGTGACTTGCGAATTCACTAAATTTGATAACCCTTATAGGGAAACAGCAGGCGAACATACTTATTGGAACAAACAAGCGGGTGCTATTGGTTTAATAACTACAACCAGACAGATATTTGTGAATTTTGCTATTACGTTTAATAATTTATTAGGACAATATTTGTTTTCATATAGTGATGATGATGGGTATGAAGATTATGAGTATCCATCTATGGCAGAAGCTTTAAGGTTAACAAAAAATAATCCTTCTATTACAGGTCAAAGTCAAAATCGATTAATTTTTTATATCGGAGATCCTGCTATGAAGTTGGCATTTCCAAAACCTAATATTCAACTTACGAAAATTAATAATGTGCCTATTGGACAAGCTACAGATACTTTAAAAGCTTTAAGTTACGTAAAACTTGCGGGTGAGGTAACAGGTACTTCTGGAAATTTGCTTACAAATTATAATGGCACACTTTCAGTAACCATTTATGATAAAGACATTGATAGACAAACATTAGCTAACGATGGTACTGTTTTAAACGGACAATTAGTAAAGCTAGATTTTAAAACCCTTGGGGAAATTATTTTCAGAGGACAGGCATCTGTAAAAAATGGTCAGTTTGAATTCGATTTTGTGGTACCAAAAGACATTAGTATACCCGTTGGGTTTGGTAAAGTGAGCTTTTATTCAAAAAATGAAACTTTATTAGAAGACCAAACTGGAGCAAGCGTGAACACTGTTAGAATTGGCGGCTTAAACAATAATGCCGAAGAAGACAATATAGGGCCTATTATAATGCTTTATATGAATGATGAAAACTTTGTATCTGGAGGTATTACAAATGAATCACCTACATTACTAGTAAAGTTAGAAGATGCGAATGGTATTAATACCGCAAGTGGAATTGGGCATGATATTGTAGGGATTATTGATGGCGATGAAACAAACCCCATCGTTTTAAACGATTATTACCAAACTGAAGTAGACAATTATAAAAAGGGAGTGGTGAGTTTTCCGTTTAGAGATTTAGCGCCTGGGTTACATACTTTAACAATTAAGGCTTGGGATGTGTATAATAATTCATCAATAGCTGATATTCAGTTCGTTGTGTATGATAAAGATGAAATTTTACAAATAAACAACGTGCTTAATTACCCAAATCCTTTTGTGAATTACACTGAATTTTGGTTTAATCACAATAGTTCGGCACCTTTAAACGTTTCTATACAAATATTCACTGTCTCAGGTAAGCTGGTAAGAACCTTAAATGGGCAAACTTCTGGTGGCGCAATAACTAATAGTTCATTATCAAGAGATATTGTTTGGGACGGTAGGGACGATTTTGGAGATAGAATAGGAAAAGGTGTTTATATCTATAAGTTAACTGTTCAGTCAGAATTCCTCAATAAAAAAGTAGAAAAAATAGAGAAACTTGTTATACTCTAATAAAAATTTATATTTGTTAAACTAAAACTAATTCATGAAGAACCAACTACTACTCTTAATAGTATTTGTTTTCGTTTCAAAAGCGAGCGCACAAGAAACTATTATTTTTCCAAATCAAGATAGAAGAGTTATTACAACAGGAATACCTTTTTTGCTAATTGCTCCAGATGCTAGAGCCGCTGCAATGGGGGATATGGGTGTTGCAACGTCTGTAGATGCTTTTTCACAGCAGTGGAATTCATCAAAATATGTATTTTCAGAAGCTAAGTCTGGCATAGGAGTTAGTTACACACCTTATCTAAGTAAGTTAGTGAATGATATTTTCTTAGGAAATGTTACTTATTTTAATCGTTTGGATGAAAAAAGTGCGTTTGCAGCTAGTTTAAGATATTTTTCTTTAGGAGATATTGAATTTGTTGATAATGAATTTGATGAACCTAGAATTCAAAGACCAAGTGAGCTTTCTCTTGATGTGTCTTATGCGTTACGATTATCAGAGCAATTCGGTATGTCGGTTGCCATGCGTTATTTACGTTCAGATTTAAGAATACAAGGTGTTGATAATGATGCATCAGCAGCAAGTACTTTTGGTGTAGATATTTCAGGATACTATCAAAGCGAAGAAGAAGCTTATACTGATTTTAATGGTCGTTGGAGGATGGGATTTGCAATTCAAAATATTGGACCTAAATTTAAGTATGATGCAGGAGGGCTTGAAAATTTTCAACCTACAAATCTACGTTTAGGAGCAGGCTTCGATTTTATATTCGATCAATATAATAAAATAGCAGTAACTGCTGAGATTACAAAATTATTAGTACCCACACCACCTGTTTACGGTTATGTTGATACGGATGGTGATGAAGCACAAGGGGATGATGAACCAACTATTATTGCAGCAGGTAAAGACCCCGATGTAAACTTTTTATCGGGTATGTTCCAATCCTTTGGTGATGCTCCAGATGGTTTTAGTGAAGAGTTAAAAGAATTTACATGGTCGCTAGGAGCAGAATATGTATATCAAGATTCATTTGCTTTTAGAATGGGTTACTTTAACGAAAGTGAAGATAAAGGCGCTAGGAAATTTTTAGCCCTAGGAGCTGGCTTTAAAGCGAATGTGGTCAATATAGATTTATCGTATTTATTTTCGGCATCCAAAGTGCAAAGTCCTTTGGAAAACACCTTGCGTTTTTCGTTAACCTTTAATATTGGTACAGGAGAATACAATGAGTATTAACTAGATACTAAATAAATGATATAAAAAAAAACTATTGCAAATCGCAATAGTTTTTTTGTCTTAAATAGTTTTTTAACTTTATTAAAAAGAAATATATGAAGGAAGTGAAAATTGAATCTACGTTATATGTTTTTGAATCTATTGGAGAACTTCCGAAAGAGGCCGCATTTTTAATGCAAAAAGCCTTTGAGGCTAGAGATAAAGCATATGCGCCTTATTCAAATTTTAATGTTGGCACAGCCATACTTTTAGATAATGGTGAAATTATTACGGGTAACAATCAAGAAAATGCCTCATATCCATCAGGGTTGTGTGCCGAACGGACTGCAATTTATTACGCAGGATCTCAATATCCCGATGCTAAAGTGGTAAGAATGGCCATTTCTGCCACTTCAAAAAATAAACCAACGTTAAATCCTATTCCGCCATGCGGTGCTTGCCGACAAGCTATTGCCGAATATGAAATAAAACAAGAATCACCCATAGAAATTTATTTTATGGGTGAAACTGGAAAAGTTGCAAAATCCACATCGTTAGCTAATTTGTTACCGCTTGTTTTTGACAAATCTGTATTGTGATATTTTGTGAATTTGATAGTTTTTTAAATAATTTAAACGATTGAAATTTTTAATACATTAATATTCATTGTCAAAAATTATTAAAAAAGCAATTTAGGGAGTAAAGAGCTGTTTTTTATTATATTTTTTAGACTTTAAGGACATTGCATTTTTGCAATAAGCCACAATGTATTACTTTTGTATTTAGCGAAATTAAAATTCAATAGGAGTCAATGCAAAAAATCACAAAAGAGGTTTACCTCAAATGGTATGAAGACATGTTATTCTGGAGAAAGTTTGAAGACAAACTTGCTGCCGTTTACATTCAACAAAAAGTAAGAGGATTTCTTCATTTATACAATGGTCAAGAAGCTGTTTTAGCAGGTGCTTTACATGCTATGGATTTGACAAAAGACAAAATGATTACTGCTTATAGAAATCACGTGCAGCCAATAGGTATGGGGGTAGACCCTAGACGTGTTATGGCAGAATTGTATGGAAAAGTTACAGGAACCTCTAAAGGTATGGGTGGTTCTATGCATATTTTTTCAAAAGAACACCGCTTTTATGGCGGTCATGGTATTGTAGGAGGTCAAATTCCTTTAGGTGCTGGTATCGCATTTGGTGATAAATACCATGATAGTGATGCGGTAACTTTATGTTGTTTTGGCGATGGTGCTGCAAGACAAGGCTCACTTCATGAAACATTCAACTTAGCAATGCTTTGGAACCTTCCAGTAGTATTTGTTTGTGAAAATAATGGATATGCGATGGGAACATCTGTCGAGCGTACTGCAAACCATACCGATATTTGGAAACTAGGTAAAGGTTACGAAATGCCTTGTGGCCCCGTTGATGGGATGAATCCTATTAAAGTAGCCGAGGCGTTTGACGAAGCAATACAACGTGCGCGTCGTGGTGATGGACCAACCTTTTTAGAACTAAAAACATACCGTTATAGAGGGCATTCTATGAGTGATGCACAGCATTATAGAACGAAAGACGAGGTTGCTGAATACAAAAAAATCGATCCAATTACTCAAGTGAAAGATGTTATTTTGGAAAAGAAATACGCAACCGAAGAAGATCTTAAAATTATAGATAAACGTGTGAAAGATTTAGTGGCTGAATGTGAAAAATTCGCAGAAGAATCTCCATATCCAGAAGTACAACAACTTTATGATATGGTTTACGAACAAGAAGATTATCCATTTATTAAACACAAAATATAAGTTATGGCAGAAATTATAAATATGCCGCGTTTAAGCGATACGATGGAAGAAGGAACTGTTGCTACTTGGTTAAAGAAAGTGGGCGACAAAATAAGTGAAGGCGATATTTTAGCTGAAATAGAAACGGATAAAGCGACTATGGAGTTTGAATCGTTTCATGAAGGCACACTACTCTACATTGGTATTCAGGAAGGTGAAACAACTAAGGTTGATGAACTTTTAGCTATTATTGGAGAAGAAGGTGAAGATATCTCCGGTTTAACAAATGGAGGTAAAACTTCTACAGAAGCACCTACTTCAAAAAGTAAAGAAACACCTGAGGAAAAAGCAGCTACTCCTGAAAAGGAAGAAGATGCGACTTCTAAAGAAGAAGAGACTGTGAGTGCAGAACTGCCTGAAGGAGTCATTGTTGTGTCTATGCCGCGTTTAAGCGATACCATGGAAGAAGGTACGGTTGCTACATGGCTTAAAAAAGTAGGTGATAAAGTTTCAGAAGGTGATATTTTAGCTGAAATAGAAACGGATAAAGCGACTATGGAGTTCGAATCATTCCAATCAGGTACTTTATTACATATAGGATTACAAGAAGGAGAATCCGCAAAGGTTGATTCTTTGTTAGCAATTATAGGTCCGGAAGGAACTGATGTTTCTGGTGTGGTTGCTAATGCATCAAAATCAGTACCTACCACCAAAAAACAAGAGGCTCCAAAACAAGAAGCTCCTAAAGCGGAAACAAAAGTAGAAGCGCCTAAGGTGGAAGCAAAAGCAACGAAACCTGCTACAAATGGATCTGCTAGCGGTCGTTTATTTGTATCACCATTAGCTAAAAAAATAGCAGAAGAAAAAGGTATCAATTTATCACAAGTAAACGGCTCTGGTGAAAATGGACGTATTGTGAAAACCGATATTGAGAATTTCGTTCCTGCATCATCTGGTGGACCAGTAGGTAAATTTGTGCCAGCAGGACAAGAAGATTTTGAAGATGTTTCAAATTCGCAAATGCGTAAAGCGATTGCCAAAGCATTAACAAATTCTAAGTTCTCTGCACCTCACTATTATTTAAGTGTAGAATTTGATATGGAAAATGCCATTGCATTCCGTACACAATTCAATACAGTTCCAGATACTAAAATATCTTATAACGATATCGTGGTTAAAGCCTGTGCTTTAGCATTGAAACAGCATCCTCAAGTAAACTCACAATGGTTTGCAGATAAAATGCGTTTAAACAACCATGTCCATATTGGTGTGGCAGTGGCTGTTCCAGATGGTTTGGTAGTACCAGTAGTGAAATTTGCAAACGAGCAAAGTTTGCAACAAATTGGTTCTGCTGTTAGAGATCTTGCAGGTAAAGCTAAAAACAAAAAACTAACGCCTGCCGAAATGGAAGGTAGTACGTTTACTGTTTCTAATTTAGGTATGTTTGGTATTGATACGTTTACGTCCATTATCAACCAGCCTAATTCAGCTATTCTTTCTGTTGGAAATATTGTTGAAAAACCGGTGGTTAAAAATGGACAAATAGTAGTTGGAAATACTATGAAATTGTCTTTAGCTTGTGATCATAGAACGGTTGACGGTGCAACAGGTGCTCAATTCCTTCAAACTTTGAAAGGCTATATTGAAAACCCGGTAACGATGTTAGTATAACAAATTTCTGCGAAAGCATAAATCTTTTCATATAAAAAACCTGTTTCATTTGTTTGAAGCAGGTTTTTTTTATCTTTAATTTTTTAAATGGAATTATGAGAAAAATATTAAATATTGCTTTAGGTGTTCTATTGGTTGGTTGTGGAGTTAATAAAAAAACAGCTCATCCAGTCTTATCAGCTAATGAAATAAATAAGAATGAAATTCAAGAATCTCAGGTATTACAAGGAACTAATTCAAATATAGGAATTCAAGAGTCTTCAATTAAGTTAAGTTTAGAATATTTAGCTTCTGATGCCCTTGAAGGTAGAAATACAGGAAGCAAAGGTATCGAGAAAGCCGCTGTTTTCATCGAAAATGTTTTCAAAAAGAGTGCTATAAAACCTTATTTTGAAACATATCGGGATACTTTTAATGTTAAAGATATTATAGGATATAATGTGGTTGGTTATATTGAAGGCCATGACCCAGACTTAAAAAAAGAATTTGTAATCCTAGGAGGGCATTACGATCATATTGGAACCGCTAAAGAAGTGAATGGTGATGTGATTGCCAATGGCGCCAATGATGATGCTTCGGGTACAGTCGCAGTTTTAGAATGGGCTAAATACTTTGCTAAAACTAAAAGTAATAAGCGAAGCATTTTATTCACTTTATATGCAGCCGAAGAAATGGGTTTAAAAGGGTCTGGACATTTGGCAGCTCGTTTAAAAAAGGAAAACTTAAACGTTTATACCATGATTAATTTTGAAATGATTGGTGTGCCAAGAGCCGAAAATGAAACGATGGCATATATTACGGGTTATAATATGTCTAACATGGCAGAAAAGCTAAATAGCTATGCTAATACTGAAATAGTTGGGTTTTTACCAAAAGCTAAGGAGTATAATTTATTTAAGCGCTCGGATAATTATCCGTTTTATGAGGCTTTTGAAATTCCAGCACAAGCCATCTCTACGTTCGATTTTACTAATTTTGATTATTACCATCATGTGGATGATGAAGCTGATAAAATGGACTTTAAACACATGACTAGTTTTATAAATAAAATGATTCCTGCTTTGGAAGGGATGGTGAATGCATCAACAAAAGAAATAAAATTACACAATGAGTAAAAACATCATTATTACAGGAACCAGCCGTGGTATTGGGTTTGAGTTAGTGAAGTTATTCGCGAAACAAGGACATCAAGTATTAGCGCTTTCGCGGAATAACATGCCTGTTGATATTCTTGAACTAAAAAATGTAACGACGTTTTCATTCGATTTAGGGAATAAAGAAGATTATAAAACAGTTGAAGCTTTCGTAGGAGCCAATTGGCAAGAAGTAGATGTATTGATAAATAATGCTGGAATTCTTATAAATAAACCTTTTTCAGAATTATCTATGATTGATTTTGAAACGGTTTATAAAACCAATGTGTTTGGAGTAGCAGAATTAACCAGAATTGTGTTGCCTTTTATGAAAAAGAGAAGTCATGTTGTTACTATTAGTTCTATGGGAGGTGTACAAGGGAGTGTGAAATTTCCTGGATTGGCAGCATACAGTTCTAGTAAAGCAGCAGTAATTACTTTAACCGAACTATTGGCAGAAGAATATAAGGAAACTGGAATTTCATTTAATGTATTAGCACTTGGAGCTGTACAAACTGAAATGTTAGAAGAAGCATTTCCTGGCTACATAGCATCAACTTCGGCTTTAGAAATGGCGCAGTATATCTTTGATTTTGCGCTTAACGGAAACAAGTATTATAACGGAAAACTTTTGCAGGTTTCCAATTCAACCCCTTAAACTATTATTAAGTTTCTAATTTAACGGAAAAGAAAACCCGAGAGCAAGGGCACCAGAAAATTGTTCTACTGAAGGATGTTCATAATAAGTAAGGGCAATTTCAACCTCATGGTTTCTGCCTAAAGCCAATCCTGTTGCATAAGGCACATGCACCAACAAACTACTATCTTTTTGTAAGTTGTGGGTGTGTATGTTTCAAAGGTGCCCACAGAAGCGCCAATGCCAAGCTCAAAAAATGGTGCAACCCAAGGAATGGGTGCGCATATACGTACTTTGCCGCCTATTAGAAAAGCTTTTGATGTAACTTTGTATTCAGATAAGCTAGTATCAGTACCACTCTTACTGGGATTTGTTGATATAAATCCAGCATAAGGTCTTACTCCAAGCCATTTTTTAAAAGCAAAACATATTCTGCTTCGGCAGTAATTGAAAAAAACAAGGTCAAGAGGATAATTATAAAAACACCACGAAAAGTAGAGCCCTTATCATCCTATTTAGAGTAGCAATCATATCATTTTTAAAGTAATTATTATCATTTTTTTTATAAAAAATTTCTTTGCTTCAGTGAAAATTTTTAATTGAAACTTCTGCTAAATTCTGAGTTTTTGTTTTTTTATTCAACGTAAATATATGATACAGAGGCTAATTACTTGGAATGGTTATATCATGCATCTTAAAGATAATAATTTTTAATTGCATGTAACCTATTGATTGTTAGTATTTTTTTTATATTTACATACGTGTATTCTTTCATTATGAATAGCTTATGTTAATAATTTAATCATAATTTTATTTTATTTGCTCTTGTAATAATTATCTTGTTCCTAATTTAAATCTAGTAATAAATTGAATAGAATTTTATGCTTCGTTTTAATAATTTTTTCTCTAACGAAAGTTGAAGCTCAATGTAACGTAGTTGAAACCATAACTGTTTGTGATATGACCGTTATTGATGGAGATAATGATGGCAAACTAGACGGCATTATTAATTTATATGAAGAATACAATGCGCTTCCTGGAGTTACACCTATTTCCACCACCACAGGAACATGGTTTGATCCAAATTTTAATTTCGCGCTGGATGAATCAACAGGAGATTTGTATTTGTGGGATTTAGATTATGCTTCAAAATCACTTACAGATTATCAATTTCAACTTATTGATACGAGCTCTTCATGTCCAGATGGAATATTAGTCACTGTAAATTTGATTTTAGGAGCTTTTAAAGGTTATGCTAGACCTGTTTTGAATATTCAAGATGTGAATTTAGAAGTCTGTGATATTGGTTCTACACCTAAAAGCACCTGTTTTATTTTGCCGGATGTCGACCTTTTTCAAGCTTTAGAATCTGTACCAAGCCCTCACTTAAATGGGGAATGGATTTATGAAGGCAGTAGTCCTAACTTTGTTAGTTTATTGGGGTCAAAATTTACAGTTACAATTCCTTACAGCTCAGGGCCTCCTTTAGTAGATCAAGAGACTTTCGAATTAACGTATAGGATAAGTGGCATGTCACCTTGTGATGTTACTTTGCAAGAAACTACGGTTAATATTTCTGTAACAAGACAAGTGTTTTCTGGATATGGACAGGCTACGCGTATTTGTGAATTGGATATATTGAATGGAAATTATAACGCCAATATTAATTTAAGAGATGATGCCTTTTTGTTGCAAGAAGATACAGAAGGGGTTTGGGCAACAGATCCTTACGGTGAAATAACGTCGCCGAATGATTCTAACATAAATATTAATGATATATATCAGAAAATAATAAATGATAATGGAGTTAGGTTTGGCTGTGCTGAGTTAGAATTTACCTATTCAGTAAAACAACGTTCAGGGGTATGCAGTGATGCAGAATCAAAAGTGTTATTTAAAATATATGAATATTTAAGGCCTTTCGAGCAAAATGACGATGTACTTGAATTTTGCGAAGATGACCCAACAGGACCTACTAGTATAAATTTATATGATCAATTAGAGTTTACGACAGAAGCAGGTGTTTTATTTGATTATTATAATAATAATTTCACTAATTGGAGTCTTGTTTCTGGGCCTTCAAATTTAGGTTTGATTTCTAGTGGTGATTTGGGCTATTCAGCATCAGGAACTATTAATTTACAAAATGCACCCCCTGGTAATTATGTGTTTGAATATGAAGTGTCACCTGGAATTAATTGTCCCAGTGATGGTTTTCTCGCATTTACTTCTGCACCCAATTCATGTGCTCCGGTAATGAATAACTATGGTTTTTGTGATTCGGAATCAGCTCGAGTCGTTTTAACAATACATCCTAAGCTATATGCGGGTGAAGATACTGCTGATTTAGAGTTTTGCGAAACAGCCCCCACCATAGCAAGTCCACTCGATTTATTTACGCTATTAACAACCAATGGTGTTGATGATCCCATTTACAAAGGACCATTGGGTAATTGGGTTGATCTTGCAACAGGAAACAGTATTTCAAACCCAATAACCCTACCTCAAGTAAATGGTCAACAAACATTTAATTACTTGTATAGAACTATAACTTCAAATGATTGTGTAGATACTGCTAATTTATCTTTTACAGTCTTTGAAGCATATCAATCAGGTATAAGTACAGCAGTTGATATTTGCAGTAGTAGTTCCGTATTAAACTTATTTGGTAGCTTAGGAGGAAATCCAAGTACTACCGGAACTTGGTCTGGTCCAAATGGTTATACAACAACAAATCATAATGCGATGTTTGACCCTGCGTCTTCTGATGCTGGTGTTTACACCTATACAGTTCCAAATAATCTTAATGGATTTGGAGATATTATGTGTCCAGGTAATTCGTCAACAGTTACAGTAACACTACATCAAAGCCCGAATGCTGGAAATGGTGGTTTATATGTTGCGTGTCGATCAGACCAACAAATAGATTTAGTCGATTATTTAGATGCTACAGCAGATTCTGGCGGTACTTTTATAGATTTAAATAGTACAAATGCCCTTACAGGGAGCTTGTTAGATGTATCTCAATTAGTGTCAGGTACCTATGATTTTCGATATGAACTACAAGGACATAGCTCTTGTAGTTTAAGTACGGCTATAATTTCAATAATGGTAGAAGAGGTTTCTGTTCCAACCGTAACCAATCAAACATTTTGTGCTAGTGAGGGAGCCACCATTTCAGATCTTCAAGTAAGCAACGGTATTGATTATAATTGGTATGAAACGGCAACATCTACAGATGTGTTGTCGTTTGGAACGGCCTTAATTAATGGCGAGGATTATTATGTGTCTGCACTAGATGCCAATAGTTGTGAATCTCCCAGAGTTCAAATAACAGTAACAATGTTGCCTTTAAGTCATATAAGTTGCGATAGTTGTATAAAAGATGGGATTTCTGTTAATGGTGATGGTGAAAATGATGACTTTGATTTATGTGGTTTGCCAATAACATTTCCAAATTTCGAATTAAATATTTATAACAGATACGGAACTGTTGTTTACAAAGGAAATAAAAACACACCACTTTTTGAGGGTACATCCAACGTCTCATTAACCATTGGAAATAAATTACCATCGGGCGTTTATTTTTATGTGTTCGACCCAAAGGATGGAGTCACCGCTTCTTTTCAAGGCAATTTTTATTTAAGCAGATAACAAGTCGTTTATAGAATGAAAATTAAAATATTTGTAGTATTTATAACTTGTGGTTTATTTGCATACGCCCAGCAAGAACCCCATTATACCCAATACATGTATAACATGAGTATGGTAAATGCTGGCTATATGATGAACGAGCCTGGAATTGTTCAAGTAGGTAGTTTGTATCGTACCCAATGGGTTGGAATAGATGGAGCACCAAAAACGGCTAACCTGTTTGCGAACATTCCTTTAAGTGAAAAAATAGAGCTAGGTGTAAATTATTTAAATGACAATATAGGCGGTAATATCAATCTTAGTGAAAATGTGTTTAATTTAAATGCAGCCTACAAAATCAATCTTAAAAACGATTTGAATCTATCCTTTGGAATCAAAATGGGATTTGATCATTTAAATTTTAGCAGTTTAGGAAGTAACGTGAGTGCAGATCCTCTGTTCCAAAATTCAAATAAAACGGTTGTAAACATTGGAGCTGGGGTCTTTTTGTTTCATGAGAAATATTATGTTGGACTGTCATCTCCCAATCTTATTCCGAGCGATTTTGATATAAATAGTGATGTCTTATACGAAGAGGCATCACATGCATTTTTAATAGGAGGTTACGTATTTGACATCAACAGTGAATTTAAACTAAAACCATCAACAGTCGTGAAGTATGTTGGGGGATCGCCTCTATCGTTTGATCTGTCTGCCAATATGCTTTATATGAATAGGTTTGAATTGGGCGTATCTTATCGATATGAAGATGCTGTTGCAGGGTTGATGGGTATTCATATTACACCAAATTTAAAAGTGGGATACGCTTATGATTTTAATACCAGTAAATTAAAAACGTATAATAATGGAAGTCATGAATTTATAGTGCTCTATAAGTTTGATGTATTAGGTTTGAGTAAAAAATATTCATCTCCAAGATTTTACTAATTATGATGAAAAAAATAGCTTTTATTGTTATAGCGTTGTTTGCCATACAAATATCTTTCGCTCAAAAGAAAACGATAGCAGATCGTTTTTTTGAAAAAGGCGATTATAAGAATGCTGCTAAGTATTATGAAGAAGAACTTGGAAAAGAACGTCATAAAAAAGCTTTAGAAAACATAGCAATATCTTATTATAATATATTTGAATACCGTCTGGCATCACGCTATTTAAATCAACTAGTAAGTGGGAGGTACGGTGAAAAAGATAAAACGTACGATAACCAATATAACTTTAAACTGTATCAAGTATTATCGGCTTTGGGCGATTATGAAGCAGGTTTAGATTATTTTAAATTGTATAAAGAAAATATTTCTGAGGCGTTAAATAAACTTGAATCTATTGAAATTATAGAAGAATTCAAACTTAAAAATCCTGATTATAAAATCTCTAAAGTTCAGTTTAATTCGAATGCATCCGATTTTGGAGCTTTAAGATATAAAGACAGTGTTTATTTTACTTCCGATAGAGATAATAAGCAGTTTTTAAGAAAAACCTATAAGTGGACACATCAATCTTTTTTAGATATTTATGTAACAAAAGTGAACGATAAAAATGATACAATTGGTCATGTATCACCTTTAACAAAAACGATAAATTCTAAACTTCACGAAGGTAATTTCTGCTTTAGTAATGATGGTAACACACTATATGTTTCAAGAAGTAATTACACAAATGGAAAAAAAGAGTTCGATGAAAATTCCAGTAACAACATTCATTTATATAGAAGTGAAAAAATAAATGGGAAATGGAGTGACATGGAAAAATTACCATTCAATAAAAACGGATTTTCCTATCAGCACCCTGCTTTGAGTCCAGATGGTAAGAAGCTCTATTTTTCATCGGATATGGAAGGGGGTTACGGAAGTTTCGACTTGTATTATGTTACTGTAAACGACATAGAGTATGGTAACCCGGTTAATTTAGGCAAGAACATAAATACAAGCAATAGGGAACATTTTCCCTTCATATCACAGGATGGGCATTTGTTTTTTGCATCCAATGGACATTTGGGTTTAGGAATGTTGGATAATTTCGTATCTGAATTAGTAGATGGTGTTTTTGCTAACCCCATAAATTTAGGGGCACCAATTAATTCTCAATACGACGATTTTAACGTAAATTACTATAATACTACTGAAGGCTTCTTTTCTTCCAACAGAAATAAAAAGAGCGATGATATTTTTAAATTTAGTCAAACTGGTGAAATTTTTATTCGAGAATATATTAATGCATTTGAAGTAAGAGATGCCGAAACGAAGCTATTTATTCCTAATACGAAAGTCGTGTTATTGGATAAAAAAGAAAACAAAATTTATAATAATACTTTAGATTCTATTGCCGCTTTTAATGCTAATTTAATAGCAGGTAATTATGAGTTAAAAGCAAGTAATGAAGCTTATTATAAAGGTGAATTGCAGGTTAAGGTTTTAGAAGCACAAGATCAAACACATATTTTGTATTTAAGAAAGCTTCCACCACCACCGCCAATCGACCCGATAGATATTATTATAGAAGAAAAAAATATTGATAAAAAGTTAAAGGAGGAAGATCCCAAACGTTTTGAACTACTTACAGATACTGAAGGGCCACCTGTTGTTGAGAAAGATGGGAAATTATTTTTTCAGTTAGAGCCTATATATTTTGATTTTGATATGTGGAATATTAGAGCAGACTCGAAAAAAATATTAGATGCTTTAGCAGCTAAATTAGAGCGATACCCCAATATTTACTTAAAAATAAGTTCACATACCGATAGTAGGGGTACCGTGCGTTACAATCAAATATTATCTGAAAGACGTGCAGAATCCACAAGAAATTATTTAGCCTTAGAAGGCTTTATTAATGCAAGACGGATGAAATTTGAAGGTTTTGGTGAATTATCACCTATCATACCATGCCCTATGTTAGATTGTACTGATGAAGAACACCAGTTAAATAGGCGCAGTGAATTCGAGATTGTGGAATATTAGTTTAAATTATTTTTTATGAGTAAATACAAATGCATAATTTTCGATTGCGATGGTGTACTGGTTGATAGTGAACCTATAAGTATTCAAATATTAGTAGATATGGCAAATGGCTATGGTGCGAATATTGATTTGGCTTACGGAATGAAGCATTTTAAAGGTAGTTTTTTTGATGCCTGTAAAAATAAAATTGCTCAATTAACGAACAGACCCATACCCGATTCTTTTCAAGAAGATTACAGAAAGCAAAGTTTTGAAGCTTTTAAAAAAAACATGCAACCTGTTAAAGGTGTAAAAAACGTGTTGACTAATTTAAATCTACCTTTTTGTGTTGCTTCCAGTGGACCCGAAGATAAAATCAGGCTTAATTTAGGATTAGCGGGTTTGTTGCCCTATTTCGAAAACAAAATTTTTAGTTGTTATACCATTAATAAATGGAAACCCGACCCAGCCGTGTTTTTATGGGCTGCCGAAACCATGGGTTTTAAACCTAACGAATGTTTGGTAATAGAAGATAGCTTATCGGGTGTTAGAGCGGCAAATGCAGGTGGTTTTGATGTATTCGGTTTTACGGCACATGATTATAATGATGAGCTTAAAAATGAAGCTACTAAAACGTTTGATAGTATGGATGGACTTTTGGAGATGATTTACGTGTCATCATACACCTAAAAGCAATATTCGTTTTTCTTTTATTATCAAGTTAAAGGTTAAAACCCTGCAATTTCATTGCAGTTACTTTAGTTTCTATAAATGTTTTAGTTTTGTTGTATGTCAAACTACCGCAAGAATTCACATTCGATAAGTAATTTAAGTTGTCATTTAGTTTGGGCAACAAAATATCGTTATTCGGTTTTACAGGGAGATATTCAAAATCGCTGTCGAGATTTGTTGATACAGATATGTAATTCTGAGGATGTCCATATTTTAAAGGGTGTTGTGAGCAAAGACCATATTCATATGCACGTTGAGTACCCACCATCATTGAGTGTAAGTGTTTTGGTAAAGAAATTAAAAGGTCGTTCCTCTCGTCTTTTACAACAAGAGTTTCCAAAGTTAAATAAACAGTATTGGGGTCGTCATTTTTGGGCTGTTGGATATGGAGTATGGAGTACAGGCCAAATAACAGATGAGATGGTTCAAGAATATCTTGAGCATCACAAGGATAAGCCCAATACGGAAAAAGGCAACTGGATATTAGAGTAATGATAAGAAAGAATTTCATTCTTTTGCTTAAAACTATGGACTTCCAGTCCATAGTGGTTTATTCATCATTAAGATTAGGTCTAATATTACTAGTAATAAATTTTATCAACGTTAAACGGCTTTAGATTATTCTTCTTATAAAATCAATTCTTTCTACTTTAAAGAATTCCATGTATTTTTGTATTAATGCAAAACAAACTTCAAAATTTTATTTCGCTCCAAGCGGTGCCTCAAGTATTAAAACTTTTGGAACATGACAATTTGTTGGTAAAAATAAAAAACGAACGTAAAACCCGACATGGTGATTATATGCGTTTGCCAAACGGAAAGCATCAAATAACTATCAATTCTAATCTAAATGAATACCGATTTTTAATCACTTTAATTCATGAAGTTGCTCACTTTGAAGCGTACAATAAGTATGGGCGATTTATAAAACCGCATGGCATAGAATGGAAAAAAACCTTTCAACATTTAATGTTGCCATTTTTAAATCCTGAAATTTTTCCCATAGCATTGTTACCGCTTTTAGCCAAACATTTTAAGAACCCCAAAGCCTCTAGTGATAGCGATAGTATCTTAGCATTAGCGTTAAAACAATTTGACGAACCCAATAATAAAACCTTTGTTTTTGAAGTACCTTTAGGACAAACCTTTAAATTATATAATGGTAAAATATACAAAATGGGTGAAAAACGAACCAAACGATTTGAATGTGTTGAGGTTAAAACAGGAAGATTGTATCTTTTTAACCCCAATGCAGAGGTAGAACTAATTCCTGCGAAAGCAGCTGTCTAACAGATGATTATTTGGATTTTAATTTAAAAATTCGTGTATTAGTAGTAAAACAGTAAGAAATAAAAAAATAAGCTCCTCCTTGGAGACAATATTAAAAATATGAAAAATAAAAATTATTATGCCATATTAATGGCAGGTGGCGTGGGTTCACGTTTTTGGCCAGTAAGCACAGAAGCATTTCCAAAGCAGTTTCATGATATGCTAGGAACTGGAGATACACTTTTGCAGAAAACCTTTCAAAGGTTATCACGTTTAATTCCTAAAGAGCATATTTTTATATTAACCAACGAGCGTTATAACGATTTGGTTTTAGAACAATTGCCAGAAGTTACACAGCGACAAGTAGTTTTAGAACCTGCTATGCGTAATACGGCGCCATGTATTTTGTATGCGTCATTAAAAATTCAAAAGGAAAACCCTGATGCTATTATGATAGTAGCACCAAGCGATCATTGGATTGAAGATGAAGCAATATTTACAAAAAATGTAGAACAAGCATTTGAGTTTTGTTCTAAAAACAATGCGTTAATGACGCTAGGTATTCAACCAACATTCCCAAATACAGGTTACGGGTATATTGAGTATGATAAAGCTTCCGCAGAAGACATAAAACCTGTGACTCAGTTTAGAGAAAAACCAGATTATGAAACGGCAAAGCAATTCATTGAACAAGGAAACTTTTTATGGAATGCTGGTATTTTTATGTGGAGTGTAAAAAGTGTGATTGAAGCTTTTCAAAACAGTCAGCCTACTTTATATGCCCTTTTTGAAAATGGAAAAACGGTTTATAATACTGAATTAGAAGCCGATTTTATAAAGGAAAATTATCCAAATGCAGAAAACGTTTCGGTAGATTATGCTATTATGGAAAGCTCTAAAAATGTGTATGTGATTGCAGCAGAATTCGATTGGAATGATTTAGGTACTTGGGGTAGCTTATACGATAAATTAGATAAAGATAGTGTAGGAAATGCAGTGGTGAATGCTAAAACTTTGACCGAAGATGCTTCAGGCAATATGATTAGAACCAAAAAAGATAAAATTGTAGTGGTTGATGGTTTGCAAGATTATATTATAGTAGATAAAGAAGATGTGTTACTTATTTATCCCAAAACCAAAGAACAAGATATTAAAAAAGTACTTCAAAAGGTGAAAGATAAATTCGGCAAGCATCTTGGGTAATTTTATGATTGATTTACAGTAATGGTTTTTAGTGAAAAAATAGGGGATTTATCTATATTCGTGTATTAGTGGCTAATTTTTAAAATAATGGAAGAAAACAAGTCTAATTTTTCTCAAGAAGAAAACAAATTCAATAATGATAAGGCAGTTGATGAGAGTAAAAAAGCCGTAAAACAAGGAGTTATAGGTTTACTAACTAGTGTTAAACGTTTTTTTAAAGATTTATTAGATTTTCGTGAGGACACAGATCGTGATGCAACTATACAAGCCATAAAAAATGATATTCCGTTTAAAGGAGCAACCGCTTGGATTTTAGTTTGTTCTATTTTTGTAGCATCAGTTGGTCTTAATGCCAATTCTACAGCGGTTGTAATTGGAGCCATGTTAATTTCGCCGTTAATGGGACCTATTTTAGGTATAGGTTTATCGGTATCTATTAATGATGTTGATACATTAAAGAAATCATTAATTAATTTTGGTGTGATGATTTTGCTAAGTGTTTTAACGGCATTTTTATTTTTTTGGTTATTTCCATTAAGTGAAGAATCTTCAGAATTATTAGCCAGAACACAACCCGATATTCGCGATGTATTAATTGCTTTTTTTGGTGGTTTAGCCTTAATTATTGCTCGGACCAAAAAAGGCACTATTGCTTCTGTAATTTTCGGTGTTGCCATTGCGACAGCTTTAATGCCACCGTTATGCACTGTCGGTTACGGACTCTCGGTAGCCGTAGATGATGATTTTGGTAAAGGTATGCGGTTTGCCCTTGGTGCTTTATATTTGTTTACCATTAACACCATTTTTATTGCTTTAGCTACGTTTTTAGTTGTAAAAGTTTTAAACTTTCCCATGCTTAAGTATGCCAATTCTGCTAAAAGAAGACTTACGGGTAGAATAGCCACTTTTTTAGCAATAATAGTGATGATACCTGCTATGTGGACTTTTGTAAAAGTGTTAAGTGAAAGTAGATTTGAAAGAGATGCGAGAAATTATATAAATAAAGAATTGAGTGCTCTGCCACATGCGTCTTATATCATAACAAACTCCTCTTATAAATATTCTGATGACGATGAGGTATTATCTTCTATAGAACTCAATACATTTGGGTTGGATGAAATACCGGAGAGTACTATTGCACTCCTTAAAGATAGATTGAAAAATTACGACGCTTTAAAAAATACTAATTTAATTTTTAATCAGAATAAAAGTAAAAATCTTGATAATTTGAAGTATATGGAGCAAATTAGATATCGAGATTCAATAGACATGCTATCGCAATCAGAGAAGATAGTATTTCTTGAAGGGAAGTTAAAGGGGTTAGCGAAGCTTGAAGCGCAACAAATCCCGTTTGATGAGTTAACAAAAGAAGTGAAAATTAACTATGAAGATGTGTCTAGATTAGAATATGCTACCGTAATAACCTCAAACTTTTCTAAAATTGATACTCTTTCGGTTTTTACAATAAAATGGAATAATAAATCTATTAAAGAAGCTGATATTTTAAAGCAACAAAATAAATTAGAACGTTGGTTAAAGCAGCGATTTGATTTAGATAGTTTAATTATTAAACGCGAAAAGTAGCTATGGAGGAAGAAAAATATTCAAAATTATTTACTAGAATTAAAGCTGCTTTTGTTGATGCTTTGGAGCTTATTATCTTAATGTATTCCGCTACAGAAATTTTTAATTTGATTGAAATGATTCCTAATTATATAAGAATATGCGTTTTTGTGTTTTTATTCTTGCTTTACGAACCAATTCTTATTTCTGTGTTCGGGGCTACTGTAGGACACTTTTTTAATGATATTGTTGTTAAGAGGGATGGTGACGAACAAAAAAATGTATTATTTCCTAAGGCAATATTTCGATTTATTTTTAAATTTTTTTTAGGATGGGTTTCTCTTTTAACAATAAGTAGTAATGAAAAAAGAAAAGCTATACATGATTATGTAGGAGGTTCAGTTGTTTTAAATTTTAATAGGATAAAAACTTAATATCCATTATAAAAATGATTTTTTACTGTCTCTCTTCAATATACATTTGGCGTACTTTTTTCATTAATTCAGAAGAATAAACAAAATCGGTTACAACTTCATTGTCCGTTTTAAAAATGGTTTTGTTCGAACCCTCCCAAGCTTTTAAACCATTTTTTAAAAACACTATTTTTTCACCTATTTGCATCACAGAATTCATATCGTGCGAGTTTATTACAGTGGTAATATTATATTCTTCGGTAATTTCTTTGATAAGATTATCTATAACTATAGATGTTTTTGGATCTAAGCCAGAGTTTGGCTCATCACAAAATAAGTATTTAGGTTTATTTACAATAGCTCTGGCAATAGCTACACGTTTTTGCATACCACCCGAAGCTTCACTGGGTTTCTTTTTATGAGCATCTGATAAATTTACACGGTTTAAAACAAAATCCACCCGGTCTTCCATTTCACTTTTACTCTGGTTGGTAAACATTCGGAGTGGGAACATCACATTTTCGGCAATTGTCATGGAGTCAAATAAAGCACTTCCTTGAAATACCATGCCTATTTCACCTCTTAAATTACGTTTTTCATCTTCCGTTAATTGAGATAATATTTTACCATCATACGCAATGCAACCTTCTTCATAGTCAAATAAGCCTAATAAGCATTTTAAAAACACGGTTTTACCTGAGCCACTTTGACCAATAATTAAATTAGTTTTTCCTTTTTCAAACGTAGTACTAATGCCTTTTAAAACTTCAACACCACTAAACGACTTATGTAAATCTTTAACTTCTATCATTAACTTAAAAGCATTTGAGTTAGGAAATAATTTAAAAGAATAATAACCACGCTAGTCCATACAAACGATGTGGTACTTGCTTTTCCTACTTCAAGAGCGCCACCTTTCATGTAATATCCGTGAAAAGCGGGGATAGTGGCTAATATAAAAGCAAAAACAAAGGTTTTTATAAATGCATAGGTAATGTGAAAAGGAATAAAATCTGTTTGTATGCCATAAATATAATCTTCTAACGAGCTAAAACCACCATAAACACAAGCAACCATACCTCCTAAAATACCTAAAAACATACCAATAGCAATCGCAAAAGGGTATAGCATTAAAGCCACTGCTTTTGGGAAAACAAGATAATTTAATGAGTTTATACCCATAACTTCTAAAGCATCAATTTGTTCGGTAACACGCATGGTACCAATACTAGAGGTGATAAAAGATCCTACTTTTCCTGCCATAATTACAGAAGTAAAAGTAGGAGCGAATTCTAATATTACCGATTGTCTGGTAGCAAACCCCACCAAATATTTAGGAATTAGTGGGTTGCTTATGTTTAATGCCGTTTGAATGGTAATAACACCACCCACAAAAAACGATATAAAAGCAATGATGCCTAAGGAACTTATAATTAAATCATCAATGTCCTTAAATATTAACTTTTTCATCACAGACCATTTGGTAGGTTTGCGAAACATTTCAGCAATCATTATAAAATAAGCACCAATATTATGTAGATAGGTCATAATCAATTTTAATAGTGCTAAAGTAAAAAAAAGTTAGAGGTATTTAACTTTAATTTTAAATTAAGATATTTTAAAATCTGTATTTTTGAATCATATTTAATTGTTATGATGAAAAATACCGCTTGCGCCATATTCGCAGTTCTTTTAATTTTTTCGTGTAAAGCCCAAAGTGAAACGATTTCAACTAAAAGTAAAAATTTTAATAGTGAAAAACCAAGGCTTGTTGTTGGTATTGTGGTAGACCAAATGCGTTACGATTATTTAACACGTTTTTACAATAAATACGGAGAAGGTGGTTTTAAACGAATGATGAATGAAGGATTTAATTGCAAAAACAGTCATTATAATTATGTGCCTACTTATACAGGTCCTGGCCATGCTTCGGTTTATACGGGTACCACTCCAAAATATCATGGTATTATTGCTAATGATTGGTATGATAAAGAAATAAAGAAAAGTGTGTATTGTGCAGGTGATGATAGTGTACAATCTGTTGGAGCTGAAACGGAAGATGGACAAATGTCTCCACACCGAATGAAGTCTACAACTTTTTCAGATGAAAACCGTTTATTTACACAAATGCGTGGCAAAACCATAGGGATATCAATAAAAGATAGAGGTGCTATTTTACCTGCGGGTCATACCGCTAATGCGGCGTATTGGTTTTATGGAAAAGATAAAGGAGATTTTATTACTAGTAGTTTTTATATGAATAGTTTGCCTAATTGGGTAAATGAATTTAATAATTCAAATGTGGCAGCTTCTTATTTGAAACCATGGAATACTTTATACGATATTTCAACTTATGTAGAAAGTGGAAGCGATTTGAATGATTTTGAAGGTAGCTTCAAAGGAAAAGAAACAGCAACATTTCCATACGATTTAGCAGCCTTAAAAGATGCAAATGGTGGTTTTGATATTATAAAATCTACAGCATATGGTAATAGTATTGTGGCCGATTTTGCAATAGCAGCGATAAAAGGGGAGCAATTAGGACAAGATGATGATACCGATGTGTTTGCTATAAGTTTTTCAAGTACCGATTATGTTGGGCATAAATTTGGCGTAAATTCTAAAGAAATTGAAGATACCTATATTCGTTTAGATAAAGATTTAGAGCGCATATTTAAAATGTTAGATACAACTGTAGGCAAAGATGCGTATACTGTTTTTTTAACAGCAGATCATGCAGCGGTAGATGTGCCTTCCTATCTGAAAAGTGTTAAAATACCAGCAGGTTACGTGGATACTAAAATTCAAAAAGAAAAACTGAATCAATTCATGGAATCAAGATTTAAATCGTCTAGCTTAATTGAAAGTATAAGTAATAATCAAATATTTTTAGATAGAAATAAAATTAATGAACTTGGTTTAAATTTAGATGATGTTCAACAAGCCATCGTAAATGAAATGATTACTTATAAGTATATTGATAAAGCATATACAGCAACAGTTATGAATTCAACGTCATTTACAACAGGAATTGAAGCATTGCTGCAAAATGGATTTAGCCAAAAACGTTCAGGAGATGTGCTTTTTGTTTATGATGCGGCTTATATTTCATACAGTAAAACAGGTTCTACACACGGGTCTGGTTTTGATTATGATACACACGTGCCCCTTTTATTCTTCGGAAAAGGTATTAAGCATGGTGAAAATTTAAAGAAAACCGAAATCACCGATATTGCTCCCACCATGTCAGCACTTCTAGGAATCAGTTTTCCTAACGGAGCTACAGGGCAACCTTTAGAATTTGTTTTAGATTAGTTTTAATTTGAGTAAAAAAACAAAATATACCTTACTGTCTTTAATAATTGTGTTTGCAGTTTACGGCTACGAGCATTTTCTAAAAGTAGAAGAGCAAGCTGAAGTTGTTGGTGACGGTAAAGAAGTTAAAAATAATACCAACGAATACTTTTTGCCTACAAGTACTACAGGACAAATTGTGCATCATGAAGGCTATTCTCTTTCTTACAGTGAACCACATGAGCAAGCAGAGTGGGTCGCTTACGAGTTAAAAAAATCAGATCTTTCAAATTCAAATTTTAAACGTCCTTATTTTGAAATAGATGCCGCTGTGAAAACGGGAGCGGCTAATTGGCGAAATTATAAAAATTCGGGATACGACCGTGGGCATTTGTGTCCAGCAGCTGATAGAAAGTATAGCCAAGCAGCCCATGACGAAACGTTTTTAACAAGTAATATTACCCCACAAGAACATGCCTTTAATTCTGGAATATGGAATACTTTAGAACAAAAAGTGCGTTATTGGGCAAATAAGTATGATGGCGTTTTTGTTGTTACAGGAGGTGTTTTAAGTGGTAATATGAAAACTATTGGAGATGAAAGCGTAGCTGTGCCTAATCAGTTTTATAAAGTGTTGATTGATATAAATTCGGGAAAAGTAAAAATGATCGCTTTTTTAATGCCTCATGAGAATGTTAGTAAACCTTTGTATGAATTTGTGGTTTCGGTTGATTCTATTGAAAAATTAACTGGCATCGATTTCTTTTCACAATTAGAAGATACCTTAGAAAATAAGTTAGAAGCTTCGAGCAGTTATAAAGAATGGAGTTTCAAATAGTCTTTTTCATTATTTGAATTTATTCAACATGCCTTTCCAGCGTAAATCTCGAATAAATACCCCCTCTTCTTCTGTTACCAGAAAATCAATATGATTCTTTTTTGCTTTAAAATAGCCCGATATATAGTCTTTAAATAAACCAAAGCTTCTTTTTTTATAAGCTAATTTTAAGGCGGAAATAAAGGTAATTACAAAACCATAACGCATTTTGTACATAGCTTCTCCTTGTAAATATTTAGAAGCTTTATTGTAGCTAATGCCCGTTGGTTTTAAATGTTTTACATGAAGAGATTCGTCTGTTAAAATATCCCAACCATAAAATTTTGCAAGCAACTCATCAACGGTGTCCCAACCCATAGAAGGTTTTAATTTTCCTATTTGTAAAAAACACGCTTTTCTATAGGCTTTTAAAGCACCTCGAATATGGTCTTTCCGAGTTAAATTTTCCAATATCCAGTTGCCATTTTTTTCAATGTAACAAAAGCCTGCAGCCATTCCTAGGTTTTTGTTGTTATTAAAATGAATAGAAAGTTGTTCTAAATAATTGTGAGGAAAAATTAAATCGGCATCAAATTTACATAGTACATCATAATCTTCACCCAAAATTTCATAACCTTTATAAAATGCATTAATAATTTTGGATCCTGGTAAATGTTCATTTGAAGATTGTGAATTAAGCAATTCAATATTTGTATATTTCAAAACGTAATCTTCAATAATGTTCTGAGTTGCATCGGTTGAGTTGTCATTTACAACCACGACACGTTTAGGTTGAAGAGTTTGGTTTATTAACGAATCTAAGGTTAATCCAATGACACTTGCTTCGTTGTGAGCGGGAATAATGATGTAAAAGTTCAAAGTTTAAAAAGTTTAATTTCAAATTTAACTTATATTGATAGTATAGCGTTAGTTAATCCGTTTTTTATTTTACAAATAAAGTGTCTTTAAGTAAAAAGATTAATCACTATTTTTGAAATTAATAAAGCTATGGTGTATTTGTTATGGGGATTATAAAAAATATTTTGTATAAGATGTCAAATCGAGCATTTTTATCAAAATTTAAAGCGCAAACAATTTTTCCTTATTATCATCTAGTAAGGGATACTGATGTAGCACATATTGAAAATTTATATTTATTTAAGAATACAAAGCAATTTTTAAATGATATTCAGATATTGAAAACTAATTATAAAGCTTTAAATCCTAGAGATTTATTAAATAATAACGTTTCAAATAACAGTTTTTTGCTTTCTTTTGATGATGGTTTACAAGAAATTCATTCAGTAATATACCCTATTTTAAAGCAACAAGGTTTAAAAGCTATATTCTTTGTAAATCCAAATTTTATAGATAACAATGAAGGGCTATATAAGCATTATATAAGTATTATTTTAAAACAGTTGAAGGACACAGGTTTTGAAAAAAATGTTTTAGATAAAATAGGAGCCATATTTTCTTTTACATCCAATTCCACTGAAGAATTCAAAAAGAAATTTATAAATATCAAATTTTCTGAAAGAGAAAAAGTAAATGATGTGCTCGATTTATTAAAGATTGATATTAGAGACTATTTAAAAGAACAAAAAGTTTACATTTCAAAAGAACAAATACAAGAAATGTTAGATGATGGCTTCTATTTCGGGGGGCATACGATGAGTCATCCGCCTCTTATTCAATTATCTCAAGAAGAACAAACATTAGAAATAATTAATTCTATAGATTGGTTAAAACAAAATTTCAATATTAATTATTCCTTATTTGCATTTCCATTCTCAGATAGAGCCATCTCAAAAAAAGTGTTAGAGAAATTGTTTGAATACGATCCTAATGTAAAAATATTTGGCAATTCTGGTTTAAAGAAAGATATGGACAAGCGGATTATTCAGAGATTTTCTTTAGAAAACCCAAATAAGGAAACAGAAAAACAGATTGTTACAGAAAACATGTATAAGTATTTCAATAAAGTTATAAGAAAATATCATATTAAACGAAAGTGATATTTATATTTACAATAAAGTCAAAACGCCCTACCTGTTTTTAGTACTAGGCACTTTAAATAAACATGTACGAATCCGAAGTATACATTAAAACAATTCAAGAACACTTACCTCAAGAAATTTGTGAGCACTTTTTTGATACCTATGCATCGATTAGAACAAGAAGTGTTTTGCACTGGACAGAGCATTGTACAGAATGCGCTATGCCCTCATGTTTTAAAACTTGTGATTTGTATTCCCCAAGAATTGATGGTAAATGTCAGCGATTTGTTAAGGGGATAGAAAGAGTTATTCTAAAGAATGAAATACCTACTGTTGGTCAACAAATATTGAAAATTCAATTTAAAAAGTGGGGTGTATTTGCAACTCAAGGAAATAATGAGTTATACAATTGTCACGAGGTTGAAAAAAAAGAAACTAGGGAATTACTATTAGCAAAACTTATCCACCTTGTACCACAAAAAGATGTCAAGAAAAAATTAATTCAAAAACGATACAGTCAAAAAAAGAATAAAATAATTAGTGAGCAAAATAAGGGTTTAGATACTCCAGATGGCTTTTTAATTGAAGTTTACAACCCGACACAAAGTAAAATATCTTTAGGGTTAGTTATTAGAAACGATGATTTTAAGTTTAGTAAGATTCCTTTTCAATACCGAATGGATCTTATGCCAGGGTACAATAAAGAAATTATTCCATTTGATGAGATTTCAAAAAGAGTAAAAATAAATATGTCTTACCGTATTAATCTTATTCCTGAAGATCAAAATATGGACACTGCTTTGTATTTTGGAATAACCGAATTTGTTCAATTCATTAAAGATGAGAATGTCATCAAAGAAGCAGATAAGATTAAATGCATTGTTTGGGATTTAGATAATACGTTATGGAGTGGAACATTAGTAGAAGACGGTATAGAAAAATTAAAACTTAAGGAAGGTATTACAGATGTTTTAAAACTAGTAGAGCAAAAAGGAATTATAAACTCTATAGCAAGTAAAAATGATCATGATTCCGCAGTGGAGGCATTAAAGCATTTTGGGGTGGAGGATTATTTTGTTTTTCCAAAGATTTCATGGCTACCCAAAAGTAAAAGTTTAAAAGAAATAGCACTAGATCTTAATATCAATATCAATACCTTTTTATTCATTGATGATTCTGAATTTGAAAGAAAGGAGATAGAAACCACATTGCCTCAAGTAAGGGTTATGGATGCTATTCATTATCAAAAGATACCAGATTTAGAAGCACTTCAAATTCCAATTACTAATGAGAGTAAACATAGAAAGACATTTTATATTAATGAAGTTGAAAGAAAAAAAGTCTCTGATAGTTTTGAAGGCGAGTATTTAAATTTCATTCAAACATGTAATATTGAATTAGAAATAGAAGCCTTAAAAGAAGTTCATTTTCAACGTGTTTATGAACTTACTCAAAGAACGAATCAAATGAATTTTTCAGGCAGTAAATATACCAAGAACGATATATCTAATATTTATAATAATGAAGACCTTTCTTCTTATGTTTTAAGTTGTAGAGATCGATTTGGTGATTATGGAATCATTGGATTTGGTGTTATTCAAAAATCTAAAAATCAACTTGTTGATTTAATGTTTAGTTGTCGTATTCAAAGTAAAAGGATCGAACATGCTTTTTTGACACATGTGTTAGAACATTATCTGAAATTTGGAGATTTTTGGGTTACGTACAATCATACAGAAAAAAATAAATTTTCGGCTCATGTATTTGTAGATTTTGGATTTGAAATTATTAAAAGTGAAGGCACTTTTCGTAAACTTAAATTTAATCAAAACAAGGAAGTACACAACGATAAAATAATAAAAGTAATAGAAATTAAATAGTATGCCATTTCATCCTTTTTTATCAAAAACGAAGCTATACAAGCTTTTAAAAAAACTATGTAAACCTTTTTATATTGTTTATGAATATGCTGAGTTTGTAGCCTTTATGGCTGAAAATAAAGATAAGGGTGAAATTAACGACTATTATAATAACTCAGCAACCTATAAAAACAGATATAAACTTCATGATAAACTTTTATTAGAGCTTAAAAATAAAACTATTTTTTATTATGAATTTGGAGTCGCGGAAGGTGCTATGATTAAGAATTGGTCTTCGATTAATAAAATAAAAGAATCGCGCTTTGTTGGGTTTGATTCATTTGAAGGGCTTCCTGAAAGTTGGGAAGATAAAAAAGAAGGGCATTTTGATCAAAAAGGAAATTTCCCAGATATTGATGATGATAGAGTTAGATTTGTTAAAGGCTGGTTTCAGGATTCAGTTTATAATACATTGTTAGATTGTCATTTTCATGAACAATGTGTATTTCATTTAGATGCTGATTTATTTTCGTCTACACTTTATGTGCTTTTTCAAATTTCTCCCAAACTTAAAGCGAAGGATATCCTCATATTTGATGAGTTTTCAAGTCACGACCATGAGTTTAAGGCATTTGAAATATTTAAACAATGCACGAATGATAAATGGAAATTTGAATTTCTAGGAGCCGTTAACAATTACAGACAAGTCGCGTTTATATTAAAATAAAAGTTCGTTTCTTATAACACGGCCCTTTGCTTAATAAATTACATTCTTTCCGCATAAACAATGTAATAGCGTAGCGTAAACCAGCGTAATATGGGCCTTATTCCAATTTTTTTAGTTGGGTTTGTCCATTTTTGACGGTCTATAATTTTCCAACCTGCTTTTTCTAATAACCAATCAAATTGCCAATCTTCAAATTCGTGATAGTGTCTATCAAACATGTCGGTTTTACTTCTATATGCAGAAGAAAACCATAATCTTAAAGGAATGCTCGCGACTAATTTATCGCTTTTTATAGCCTGAAGCACTGTAAAAGGTGATAATAAATGTTCGAAAATTTCAAATGCCGTAACGACTGTAGCGTCTGAGTTTATAATAGTTGAAGTATCAAAATCTAGGTCTTCACCTGTTGTGTTTTGGACGTCATAACCATGTTTTATCATGATTTCTGAAAATGGATTTACTACGCCCAAATCTAACACAGCTTCAGTTTTGGCAACGTGCTTTTCTAAAAATTGAATGGTATGTTTAAAGCGTTTATTTGGAAAAGTTTTTTCGTACATGATTTTTTTGCAACAGGTTTGTTAATATTTATAAACAAATGTATTAATGTGCATGCCTGCACCAACACTAGCAAATATAACAATATCGCCTTTTGTTAGGCTATGGTTTTCCAATTTGTTGTTTTTAACCAAATCGAAAAGAGTAGGTACGGTTGCAACAGAACTGTTGCCTAGTTTTTGAATACTCATGGGCATAATGCCTTCAGGAATTTCGGTTTTGTAAAGTCGGTATAAACGTTTTAAAATGGCTTCATCCATTTTTTCGTTTGCTTGATGCAAAAATATTTTTTTCACATCTTTAATGTCCACACCGCTATTATCAATACATGTTTTCATGGCTTGTGGTACGTGAACAAGAGCAAACTCGTAAATTTTACGACCTTCCATTTTTATATAACGAGTGTCTTTACATAGTTCTTGATTGTTGGAATTTCCAAAGTGCAAATAATACGCTTCATCATAAGTGTGGCTGGCGGTTTCATGAGCTAGAATGCCACCTGCTTCTTCAGTGGCTTCTATAACAGTTGCACCAGCACCATCAGAAAAAATCATGGCATCTCTATCATATTTATCTACAACTCTAGATAGTGTTTCAGTGCCTATAACTAAACAGCGTTTGGCCATTCCTGCTTTTATAAATGCTTTTGCTTGTATAACACCTTCAATCCAACCCGGGCATCCAAACAGGATGTCGTAGGCAATACATTTAGGGTTTTTAATACGTAAACTATGTTTTATTCTAGTCGCTAATGAAGGAAGCATATCACTTTGAATCGCGTTATGTTTAACATCTCCGAAATTATGTGCTACGATGATGTAATCAATCGTTTCGCGATCTATTTTAGCATCTAATATGGCTTTTTCTGCGGCGAAAAAACCTAAGTCAGACGAATTTAAATGAGGTTCTGCATAACGTCTTTCTGCGATGCCGGTAATAGCTTGAAATTTTTCAATAATAACATCATTAGGATAATTAATTATTGAACCATCGTTGTTTAGAAATGTATGCTCAAGGAAAGCGTTGTTTTTTTCGATAGTATCTGGAATATAGCTACCAGTACCGGTAATTTTAATGTTCATAAAAAGAAAAATTTGCCTTTTTTAGTTTACTCATACAAGGTACAAGGTTTTAATAAAAGACAAATTCTTTTTTTGATTATTTTACGATGTTCAACGGGTAGTTTTATGCTTCTGCATAAGCTTCAATAGGAGCACAAGAACAAATTAAGTTGCGGTCTCCGTAAGCATCATCAACACGTCTCACACTTGGCCAGAATTTGTTATCTCTAACATAGTCTAACGGAAAGGCAGCATCCTCACGAGAGTATGGAAAATACCATTCGTTAGCAGTTACCATTTCTAAAGTATGTGGTGCATTTTTTAAAACATTATTCTCATCGTCTTTAGATACTTGGTCAATTTCTTTTTTAATAGAAATCATGGCGTCACAAAAACGATCAATTTCAGCTTTACTTTCACTTTCAGTAGGTTCGATCATTAAAGTACCAGCAACAGGAAAAGATACCGTTGGTGCATGAAAACCGTAATCTATTAAACGTTTTGCAATATCAGTTACTTCAATGCCATTTGCTTTAAATGGTCGGCAGTCTATAATCATTTCATGTGCAGCACGTCCGCGTTCACCAGAATATAAAGTATTAAAACTTCCTTGCAAACGTTGTTTTATGTAATTGGCATTTAAAATAGCTATTTTGGTAGATTCAGTCAAACCTTCGGCACCAAGCATTTTTATATATCCATAAGAAATTAAGCAAGCCAATGCAGAACCATAAGGAGCTGCAGAAATGGCTGTTATGGCTTTTTCTCCTCCCACTTTTTTAACTGGGTTTCCAGGTAAAAAAGGTACGAGTTGTTTAGCAACACAAATAGGTCCTACGCCTGGGCCACCACCACCATGAGGAATGGCAAAGGTTTTATGTAAATTTAAGTGGCACACATCAGCACCAATATTTCCAGGATTTGTTAATCCTACTTGGGCATTCATGTTGGCACCATCCATATATACTTGCCCACCATTATCGTGGATAATTTTGGTGATTTCTTTAATCGCCGATTCATATACGCCATGTGTGGAAGGGTAGGTCACCATCAAGCACGATAAATTGTCTTTATGTAAAATGGCTTTTTCACGTAAATCTTCCACATCAATATTCCCTTCAGCAGTCGATTTAGTTACAATCACTTTCATGCCCGCCATAACTGCAGTGGCAGGATTGGTACCGTGTGCTGATGATGGGATTAAACAAATGTTTCTATGATTTTGGTTAAGAGATTCATGGTAGGCTTTTATAACCATCAAACCAGCATATTCACCTTGTGCACCAGAATTTGGTTGTAAAGAAGTTGCTGCAAACCCCGTAATTTCGGTTAATTGATCTTCCAATTCTTTTAAAACAGTTAAGTAGCCTAGAGCTTGTTTTTTAGGAACAAATGGATGAATATTAGCCCATTTAAAAATACTTAATGGCAACATTTCAGATGCAGCATTAAGCTTCATAGTACAAGACCCTAACGAAATCATGGAGTGATTTAAAGCTAAATCTTTACGTTCTAATAATTTTATGTAACGCATCAATTCGGTTTCCGAATGGTATTTGTTAAATACATCAAGTGTTAAAAACTCGGAGGTTCTTTTTAATGTTTCTGAAATATTATTTCCTTCAGAAACTGTAGAAATAGCAATGGTTTCTTTTTCAGCAGCTTCAGCAAAAATCGAAATTAAATAATTGAGATCTCTAACCGAAGTCGTTTCATTTATAGAAATGGTAACCGTTTCTTTATTAGGGTAGTATAAATTGACTTTCTTTTCTTTTGCTAACTTTTTTATTTTTTTAGAATCGGTTTTTATTTGAAGTGTATCAAAAAACACATTGTTTACTTGATTGTATCCTAATGTTTTTAAAGCTTCAGCAAGTGCTGAGGTTGTATTGTGTACTTTATTAGCTATAAACTTTAAACCTTTTGGACCATGAAATACAGCATACATACTTGCCATGACTGCTAATAAAACTTGAGCCGTACAGATGTTTGATGTTGCTTTATCGCGTTTAATATGCTGTTCACGTGTTTGTAAAGCCATACGTAAAGCACGGTTGCCATTGGTGTCTTTTGTCACGCCGATAATACGCCCTGGAATATCTCGTTTATAGGTTTCTCTTGTAGCAAAATAAGCTGCATGTGGCCCACCGTATCCCATAGGGATTCCAAAACGTTGGGTAGTCCCTACTACCACATCAGCACCAAACTGACCAGGAGCTTCCAGTTTTACCAAACTTAAAATATCAGCAGCTACGGCTACTTTTATTTGTGCCTCATTCGCTTTACTAATAAACGTTTTAATATCTGTTACTTGACCATCTTTTCCTGGATATTGTAAGATAGCTCCAAAAAAATCAGAAGAGAAATTAAAAGTTTCTTCATTTCCTACAACTAACTCAATATCTATTGGAGTCGATCTGGTTTGGAGCAACGATAATGTTTGAGGCAGTATATTTTCAGAAACAAAAAACTTATTAATATTCTGTTTTTTTTGTTCACGTGTTCTTACTGAAAACAGTAAACTCATAGCTTCGGCTGCAGCGGTGCTTTCATCAAGAAGTGATGCATTTGCGATTTCCATACCCGTTAAATCCATCACCATGGTTTGGTAATTTAAAAGCGCTTCCAAACGGCCTTGAGAAATTTCTGCTTGATAAGGTGTGTAAGCCGTATACCAACCTGGGTTTTCAAGGATATTTCGTTGAATAACAGCAGGCAAAATATTGGGGTGGTAACCTAAACCAATATAGGTTTTGTAAGCTTTGTTTAATTTAGATAATTCATGAATATGAAGTAAATATTCATATTCAGTCATAGGTTCATCTAAATTTAAGCCATTTTTTAAACGTATATCATCTGGAATTGTTTCATAAATTAACTGGTCCAAAGATTCTACACCAATAGTTTTTAACATGAGTTTTTGGTCGTCTTCTCTAGGTCCAATATGACGCAAAGCAAAAGCGTTTGTATTCATTAAATAAGGATTGTTTATATAATTCGCAAAAATAAACAATACAAGGCATGTTTCTTTGCATAATATGGAAAGTTTTTAACCATTTGGAAACGTTATTAACACTGTACGATAGGTATTGTTTATTTTTGTAATATGCATTGGCTTAAACAACTTTTAAATTTTTATATAAACAGTAGTATTCATGTAGCCTTATCGGTGTTTTCATTAACTTGGATTTCACTTTTAGAATACGGTATTCTGTTTGATAAATCTCTGTTACTTTTTGTGTTTTTTGCTTCAATTTCAGGTTATAATTTTGTAAAGTATTTTGGTTTAGCAAAATTTCACCACCGAAACTTAGCAAATTGGCTAAAAACGATTCAGGTATTTTCGTTTATGTGTTTCTTTTTTATGTGCTACTATCTGTTTCAATTGCATATAAATACACTGTTTTTTATTGGAGGATTGGGGTTGGTGACTTTCTTTTACGCCATTCCATTTTTGCCTAAACATTTGTATTTAGATAGTAAACATAATTTAAGAAGTATTGGAGGTTTAAAAGTATACCTTATAGCATTAGTTTGGGCAGGTGTTACAGTGCTTCTTCCAGTAATAAATAATGAATTTCCTGTAAATATGGATGTTGTAATAGCAATAATTCAGCGATTTATTTTTATAATAGCTTTAATGTTGCCATTTGAAATTAGAGATTTAATATATGATAGTTTGAAATTGGCCACGATACCACAGAAAATAGGAATGAAGCAAACAAAAAGAATGGGAGTGGTCCTGTTGCTTTTGTTTTTCTTTTTAGAGTTTTTTAAAAAAGAAGTTACTCTCAGAAATATTTTTGTAGCTATACTAATAGCTTTAGTAACAAGTCTGTTTGTAATATATGCTGATAAAGAACAAAGTAAATATTATAGTTCGTTTTGGGTAGAAGGGATACCTGTTTTGTGGCTGATAGTGTTGCTAATGTTTAGTTAATGGAAGTCTCTTTAATAGCTTTATCTAATTCTGTTTTCATCTTCTCTTTGCATTTCTTATCTAAGCATTTAATGTTCGATTTCTTAACGATTTTTGTAAGTTTTGAATTGTTATGAGAGTACTTTCTACAAGCCCTACAATAAATTAAATGAATATTTAATTTAATTTTTTCACATAATGAGGCGTTTTTATATTGTGATTTATCACAAACGTGGCTAGCATCATTACACTTAAGCATAAGTTTAATTTTAGAACTCATAATTAAAACCAATTTTCTTTTAAGCAATCTGCCATGGCGGTACGTGCTCTATGAATAATTACCCAAAGGTTAGACGCTGTAATATTTAGTTCATTACAAATTACTTCGGTTTCGTAGCCTTCTATTGTTTTCATTCTAAAAACTTGGGCTTGTTTTTGAGGTAATTTGCTTAAACAGTTAAAGATTGCGTTACCAAGTTCACTGTTTTGCATGGTGTCTTCAGCAGTTTTGTCAAAAGGGTCTGCAACACGTTCTTCTAACCAATCACCTTCAGTCTCACTATCGTCGTTATATGTGATTCGAACTTCTGCTTTTCCTTTATTTGAATTTATTTTTCGGTAGTGATCAATAACTTTTCTCTTTAAAATTGAAATCAACCAAGTACGTTCGCTGGCTTCACCTTTAAAGTTTTTCATTGATTTTAGGGCAGCCAAAAAAGTATCTTGTACCAAGTCTTGCGCAATTTCTCTATCACTTACACGCGAAATGGTGTAGTTGTATAGGTAATCGGAATATAAATCGATCCACTTATTTGGATTAATTTGATGGTTAGACATTGTGCGTTTTTTTTCAATTTCAAAAATAGAATAAAAAAACCGAAAAAAATGTTTTTTATAGATTGACCTTAAATTTGAAACGAATGTTATATCTTATTTTATTGAATTTTTCCTTTTTCTACCGCCACAGAAGAACCATTAACAAAACAAGTTGAAATATATTTTAGTTTTTTAAAAGGTTTAGGCAATAGATTTAGTAACTCTTTATCATAATAAGAGTTTTCTAAATTGTAAAGCCGCCATGGTTTATGTTGTATTTTATATTGCAATGTTTTGTTGTCTTTATTATTTATAAACGCAATATATCTGGCGACTACAAAATGTTCCAATGTGTTACTTGTTAATTCATGAGTGGTTACACTCCCTTTTGCTTTTGTTTTATATGTTTTGTAATTGTATTCTAAAGCAATTTTTTTGTTTTTTAGATACTTGTTGTAAGTTATGTTTTTAAAATGATAGGGTTCATTATAGAATATGTTTGCTACCCAAGTAATTAATGGCTTTGGAGCAAATTCTTTTATAAATACAACGCCTTTTGAATTGTCGATTTTAGATTTTACATAAAACCTGAAGTTTATTTGCCCAAAGTTTTGATGCATAAGTACGTTAAAACCAAAAAAACGAACCTTTGTAAACCTGAAAGCAACCATGCTTAGCAACGTTTTACCATTATATAAGTCTAATTGGGTGTCCTTTGGTAAATAGGGTTTAAGAATGGCTTCATCTATTTCAAAAGTTGTCATGATTAAATCTTCCCAATGACCTTTCATAAATATATTAGTTGATTTCATCTTGGCTATTTTTATATAGTAAATAAGTTATATTCAAATGAAGTAAGGCTAATAGTATGGATGTGATAATTACGAAAATAAATAAAGTGTCATTAAAGTATAAATCATCATTATAAGATAACATTGTAAGAATAAGAATGGATGATGTTATTATACTGTAGACGATTAATTGTGTTTTACCACTTTTATTTAGCATGTTGAATTTGCCTATTACAACAACACACATGATTAATTGTATAATTCCTAAAATAATTAAAAACAGCAATCCGAAATATGGTATGATAAAAAGGACCGCATTTATTATTAAAAGCCATTTGTTTGTAAGGTATAGATGTTTCATGTTTTGTTATTTTTGTAGTTTCAGAAAATATTGAAAGTATAATTTAAATTTTTTAACTGAATAATTTCAATAATGATTTTGTAATCCAGTTCTGTTCTTGGGTTACGAGTTTGCTAATTATAGCATCAGCATTTTCAGTTAAATCATGCAATGCTTTGGTTTGTTTAATCAATTCTTTAGTTTTTTCCGTTCCGTCATCTTCTATAGATGAAACATCTTTTAATACTTTAATAACAGGTTTAATTTCTCTTCGGCTGCGTTCTTTCGCAACAATTCTCGCTAATTCTTGTACATCTTTTTCGGTGTAAAAATATTCCTTACGTTCACCAGGTATGAGATCTTTGGTTACGATTCCCCAATCTATTAACTGACGTAAATTCATACTAGTATTTCCCCGTGAAATTTGAAGCTCTTCCATAATTTCTTCCATTGATAATGGTTTGATGGAAATAAAAAGTAATGCTTGAATTTGAGCCATGGCTTTATTAATGCCCCAAAGAGTACCTAAACTTCCCCAAGTACTTATAAATTTTATTTTTGCTTCTTCATAATTCATAGTACAAATATACACTAATTTTTAAACTTTCAATAATTATTGAAAGTTTGTTTTTAATTTAAAGGCTGAATTTTATAATTCAGCCTTTAAATTTTTATTTCATTAGTCCTGCTCGTCTCAATAAAGCTTCAGGTTGAGGTTCTTTTCCGCGAAAGCGTTTGTAAAGCGTCATGGGGTCTTCTGTTCCTCCTTGAGATAATACAAAATCTTTGAACTTGGTAGCAATTTCTTTGTTAAAGATACCCGATTCTTTAAAATATTCAAAGGCATCGGCATCTAAAACTTCGGCCCATTTATAGCTGTAATAGCCTGATGAATAACCACCTTGAAAAATATGAGAAAATGATGTACTCATACAATTTTCAAGAACTTCAGGATAGAGTGTTGTGTTTTTAAAAGCTTCAGTTTCATGTGCTTTTACACTTGTTATAGTTTCTGGCGATTTGCCTGTATGCCAACTCATATCTAATAAGCCAAAACTTATTTGACGCAAGGTTTGCATACCTTGATGAAATGTGGCTGAATCTTTTATTTTTTCGACCAAATCCATTGGAATCACTTCACCTGTTTCATAATGTTTGGCAAATAATGATAAAGCATCTTTTTCATAACACCAGTTTTCCATAATCTGACTAGGTAATTCTACAAAATCCCAAAATACACTAGTGCCCGATAAACTAGGATAAGTAGTGTTTGCTAACATACCATGCAATGCATGACCAAACTCATGAAATAAAGTAGTTACTTCATTAAAAGTTAATAATGAAGGTTTGCTTTTTGTTGGTTTTGTAAAATTACAAACGATGGAAATATGTGGCCTATCATTGATTCCGTTTTTAATAGATTGCGGTTTGAAAGAAGTCATCCAGGCACCATTACGTTTTCCAGCTCTTGGGAAAAAATCGGCGTAAAAAATAGATACTAAATCACCTTTAGTGTTGGTTACTTTATAGGTTAAAACATCTTCGTGGTATGTATCGATGTTGTTTATTTCTTCAAAATTTAAATCAAATAATTTATGAGCCACTGTAAAAGCACCATCAATAACATTTTCTAGTTTGAAATAAGGCTTTAATAACTCATCATCTAAGCTAAATAGTTTTTGCTTTAACTTTTCTGAATAATAAGAACCGTCCCATTTTTCAAGTTGCTCTATACCGTCCAGATCTTTAGCGAAATTTTGAAGGTTTTGAAATTCTTTATCCGCAGCAGGTTTTGCTTTTTCCAATAATTCATTTGAAAATTCTAGAACTTTTTCAGGTGTTTTTGCCATGCGTTCTTCTAACACAAAATGTGCATGGGTTTTATAACCTAGCAAATTGGCACGGTCAAATCGTAATTTAGCAATTTTTAAAACAATGTCTTGGTTATCTAAAGCGTCATTGTTAAAACCTTTACTGCCTGCAGCTAGGCTTAGTTTTTTACGAAGCTCTCTGTTATCTGCATAGGTTACAAACGGAATGTAACTTGGATAATCTAAAGTAAACAACCAGCCTTCTTTGTTTTTAGATTCGGCTAATTGTTTTGCTGCTTCCATAGCACCTTCCGGTAAACCAGTCAATTCAGATTCGTCTGTAATCAGCATTTCGAACTTGTTGGTTTCGGCTAATACGTTTTCTCCAAATTTCAGCTTTAACTTGCTTAACTCTTTATCAATTTCGCGAAGTTTTTCTTTTTTATCGTTTGATAAATTAGCGCCATTTCGTGAAAAACTCTTGTATTTTTTGTCCAGTAGTGTTTGTTGTTCGGTCGTTAAATTTAACGTGTCTTTTGAATCGAAAACAGATTTTACACGCTTAAATAATGCTTTATTTAATGTGATATCATTACTAAATTCAGATAATAAAGGCGATACTTCCTGAGCAATTTTTTGAATACTGTCATTAGTTTCTGCTGAATTTAAATTGAAAAAGATACTGGAAACTCTATCTAATTGTTCACCTGAAAAATCTAAAGCTTCAATGGTGTTTTTAAAAGTGGGTTCTTCATTATTATTTACAATAGTATCAATTTCATTCTTAGCCTCTTGAATACATTGTTTAAACGCGGGAAGAAAGTGATCGTTTTCAATTTTTGAAAAAGGGGCAGAATTAAATGGTGTATTAAATGGTTTTAATAAGATGTTTTTTGTCATTTGTAAGTTAATATGTTAAAAACAAATATTTATTATGCATACATAATAAATATTTTATACTTTTGTAGGAACAATTTGAAGAGTGACTAACTCATAAAATTATTCTTAATTACTAGAAAACCTCGGGATCCCCTCGAGGTTTTTTTTATTTTAAATCTTTAGCCGATTCGTAAACAATTTGTTTTAAAGATTCTTTATAGTCTATTATTTTTTCTAAAACAGAAGAGTTGCTGGTGCCGATAATTTGAGCAGCTAATATGCCAGCATTTTTAGCACCGTTAAGTGCTACCGTGGCAACGGGAACACCTCCAGGCATTTGTAGAATGGATAATACCGAATCCCAACCATCAATGGAATTACTGCTTTTTACAGGAACACCAATAACAGGTAATGGAGATAAAGATGCAATCATGCCTGGTAAATGGGCTGCACCACCAGCGCCAGCTATAATAACGGCAAACCCTTTGGTGTGTGCATGTTTACCATAATCGAATAGTTTTTCTGGGGTACGATGCGCCGATACAATGTCAACTTCTACCTCGATATTAAAATCTTTTAAAATATCAATAGCGTCTTGCATTACTGGCAAATCGCTTTTGCTTCCCATAATAACTCCTACTTTATTCATAAAATTTCAAATTTAAAAATTCCCAAAACCAAACTAGAGTTCAGTATGTGTTTTTTACAACAGTTGGAATTTGGTATTTTAGTTTTGTGATTTATTCTGAAATCACTTTAATTGTTTTTTTTACTTCTTCTGCAATGCGTCGTGCTTCATTTAAATCTTCATTCACAATGGTAACATGTCCCATTTTTCTGAAGGGTCTGGTTTGTTTTTTACCATAAATATGTGGCGTTACACCATCTAGTTTCATAATGGCCTCAATATTTTCATAAACAACATTGCCACTACATCCTTCTGCACCCACTAAATTTACCATAACACCACCTACTTTACTATTTGTTCTTCCTAAAGGCAAATTTAAAATAGCTCTTAAATGTTGTTCAAACTGAGATGTGTAGCTAGCTTCAATAGTTTGGTGCCCAGAATTATGAGGTCTTGGAGCGACTTCGTTTATCAGGATATCATCATTTTGTGTTTGAAACATTTCAACAGCTAATAACCCCACATGGTTATATGCTTTTGAAGTGTTTAGGGCAACTTCTACTGCTTTTTTTGCAACAGCATCGGATACTCTTGCAGGGCAAATAACATATTCTACTTGGTTTGCATCAGGGTGGAATTCCATTTCTACAACAGGAAACGTTTTTATGTCACCTGATGGGTTTCTTGCTACAATAACTGCTAATTCGTTTTTGAAAGGAACCAGTGTTTCTGTTATGCACTCTACATTAGGTAATCCTTCTAAATCTTCAATTGATTTTACAATTTTCACGCCTGTTCCATCGTATCCAAATTGGGCACATTTCCAAACGAAAGGAAGTGATAAACCTCCATGATTAATAGCTTCTTTAATTTCAGACGTATATGCAAAACGAGAAAACGGCGCCGTTGGTAAATTGTTGTCGACGTAAAATAATTTTTGAGTCGCTTTATTTTGAATGATGCGTAATGTTTTTGACGATGGATATACTTTGACACCTTCTTTTTCAAGAGTTTCTAAAGCGTCTACATTTACATTTTCAATTTCAATGGTTAATACATTTACCTGTTTTCCAAAGTTATAAACCGCATCGTAATCCATTAAATCTCCTAGATGAAATTCGTTACTAGCAATTTTACACGGCGCTTCATTGCTGGGATCTAAAACACAGGTATAAATATCAAATTTTCGTGTGTCGTTAAGTAGCATTTTACCTAATTGGCCACCACCAAGAATACCAAGTTTAAAATTTGAAGAAAAATAATTCATGTATTTGTTTCTAAGGTCACATGCGCTCGCCGCAAAATTAATTCAACAAATATTAAATAGTTGTCGTGGCTCGGATCATGTATTTATTGTTACTAAAATCGTTAAATGATATGCAAAAATACACTTAAATCTTAAATTAGTCTTGAATTCGTAAATCAAAAATCGTAATTAGGCAATCTATTGATTATCTTTGCAGCTTCAAAAATAATGAAGGGTGATAAAGCTACACGATAAATATTTTAAACCATTTATTTCAGCAAAAGAAATAGATGCTGTCATGGAGCGTTTGGCAACAGACATTTCAAACGATATTGGAGACGAAATCCCTGTGTTTGTTGGTATTTTAAACGGGTCGTTTATGGTAGTGAGCGATTTTGTAAAAAAGTACCCCAAACCCTGTGAGGTAACGTTTATTAAATTAGCTTCCTATGAAGGTGTAAAATCTACCGAAGACATTCAACGTTTAATAGGTTTAACACAAGATTTAACAGGACGAACAGTCGTTATTTTAGAAGATATTATTGATACTGGCAATACTTTAACAGAAGTGCATCGTATTTTTAAAAATGAACAGGTGAAATCGTTAAAAATTGCCACTTTGTTTTATAAACCTGAAGCTTATAAAAAAGATTACAAATTACATTATATAGGTATGGAAATTCCGAATAAATTTATAGTGGGCTACGGCTTAGACTATGATGGGTTGGGAAGAAACATACCAGAAGTCTATCAAATAAAAGAAACACAATTCATGACAAATTTAGTACTATTTGGTCCTCCAGGGGCAGGAAAAGGCACGCAAGCAGAATTTTTAAAAACTAAATATAATTTAGTACACATCTCTACAGGTGATGTTTTTAGATTTAATATTAAAAATGAAACCGCTTTAGGTATGTTGGCTAAATCCTATATGGATAAAGGTGAATTAGTACCAGACCAAGTTACTATTGATATGTTAAATGCAGAAGTCGAAAAAAACGCTAAAGCCAATGGTTTTATTTTTGATGGATTTCCACGTACCAATGCGCAAGCTGAAGCTTTAGACAAACTATTGGAAAGTAAAGATTCTTCAATAAACGCTATGGTTGCTTTAGAGGTTGATGATGAAATTTTAGTAGAACGTTTAATAGGTAGAGGAAAAACTAGCGGACGCGCCGATGATGCTGATGAGTCTATTATCCGTAATAGAATTAAAGAATATTACGATAAAACGGCTATTTTAAAAGACTATTACTCGGCTCAAAACAAATATTTTGGAGTTAATGGTATAGGGAGCGTTGAAGATATTACGGTACGTTTAAGTGAGGTTATTGATAAACTTTAAGTGGATTCGTTCATTTCGGCTTAACAACTAAAAGACAAACAAATAAACAATAAAGATGACAGAAGGGAACTTCGTAGATTACGTAAAAATGTTTGTTAGCTCTGGTAACGGAGGTAAAGGATCTTCGCATTTACACCGCGAAAAATTTATAGAAAAAGGAGGTCCCGATGGTGGCGATGGTGGCCGTGGTGGTCATGTTATTCTTCGAGGAAATTCAAATCTTTGGACACTTCTTCATTTAAAATTTAAAAAACACATTCGTGCAGGGCACGGATTGAGTGGTAGTAAAAGTAGAAGTTTTGGTGCCGATGGTACAGATGAATATGTAGATGTGCCTTTAGGAACGGTGGTTCGTGATACCGAAACCAATGAAATTATTTTTGAAATCACAGATGACGGTGAAGAAAGAATTATTGCACAAGGTGGTAAAGGAGGATTAGGGAATTGGCATTTTAGAACCCCCACTAACCAAACACCGCGTTATTCGCAACCAGGTATTCCGTTAGAAGAAAAACACATTACTTTAGAATTAAAAGTACTTGCAGATGTGGGCTTAGTAGGTTTCCCAAATGCCGGTAAATCGACGTTGCTATCTGTGGTAACATCTGCAAAACCAAAAATTGCCGATTACGAATTTACAACGCTTAAGCCTAATTTAGGAATTGTAAAATATCGCGATTTTCAAACCTTTGTGATGGCTGATATTCCTGGAATTATTGAAGGAGCAGCTGAAGGGCGCGGACTAGGACATTACTTTTTACGTCACATAGAGCGTAATTCCATTCTGCTATTTTTAATTCCTGCTGATGCACCCGATATTAAAAAGCAATACGATATTCTGTTAGATGAGTTGCGTCGATACAATCCAGAAATGTTGGATAAAGACCGTATCATTGCCATTTCAAAATGCGATATGTTAGACGATGAGCTAAAAGCAGAATTAAAAGAATTGTTGGATAATGAATTGCCTATACCTTATTTATTTATTTCATCGGTGGCACAACAAGGTATCACTGAGTTAAAAGATAAGCTTTGGAAAATGTTAAATAGTTAGGGCGTTACCCAAAGGGTCGGGCTGTCCGTTATATCTTTTTAAACGTCATGGCGAGGACTAAGGACAAAGCCATCAGACAATTTCTATTACAAAACAAAGTTTGGTTTTTATTTTTGTTTAAAAAGGATGCCACTTCCATCCCTAACGCAATTCTGAACATGAATCATGCTATTGGAATAATTTTTGATTAACTTTATAATAAAAATTAAAGTTATGAGAGTCTATACATTTCTATTTTTAGCCATCTTTCTGGTTTCATGTGCCCCCATTCGTGTTAACTACGATTTCGAAAAAGGAACCAATTTCGACCAATACAAAACATATAACTATTACAGTGAGATGCAAACTGGTTTAAGCGACTTAGATACTAAACGGTTTTTAGACGCTTTAGATGCTAAAATGACGGCCAAAGGGTTTGCTCTATCCGATACTCCAGATTTTTTTGTAGATATTAAAAGCAGCCAATACCAAGAAGCACAACGCAATAACGTAGGTGTTGGTTTAGGTGGAGGCGGGGGCCATGTTGGTGGCGGGATCTCTATAGGACTTCCTATAGGTCAAGCCAATGTTAACCGCCAAATCACTATCGATTTTGTAGATGAAAACAAAAAGCAACTTTTTTGGCAAGCTGTCAGTGAGTCTAGTTTTAATCCAAAATCAACACCCGAAAAAAGAGAACAACTTTTTAATACCATTGCAGAAAAAGTATTGACGCAATATCCTCCAAAGAAATAAGTTTGTTATTTCTGAGAAAGTAGGGATCTATTTAATTTTTCACTAGTTTTTTACTAGCAATAAGCGCATTTCTAGAATAGAAATTAGTTAAATAAATTCCTGTGCTTAAATTACTAATGTCGACCTCATTTGTTTGATAGTTGTTAATTGAAATTGTTTTAATCTTTTTTCCATCTAAACTTAAAATGTCAACTTTTAGACGGGTATCATGATTACTTTCAAATTTAAAATTAACAAACGTAGAGCTTGGGTTGGGATACATGGCAATATTATAATTAATAATCTCGCTCGTTATGTCTTTAACACCTAAGGCAGAATTATCTATAGTCCATGTTACGGTATATACATGAAAACTATCATGATTGTCAACTTTTAAAAACCCAGTCGCATCGTTTACAGCAACAGTTAGCGTATTCATTCCTGTATTCAAATCGGTTTCTAAAATACTTACTTCATCAACATCGTTAGCGAAATCGGAGGCATTTAATGTCCATTTACTTTTTAAGGTATTCGGATTGGGTTTTATTAACTCCAAATGAAAATCGATTGGAAAGGAAGGGCTGTTTATTGTATTTGAAACAGGGGTGTAAGATTCAATTGGCGACACCAAACTATGAATCTTTTCTATAATTCCTTCTTTGCAAACTGAACAGAAAGGATAGCCTAAGTAGCGCATTTTACAAGCTTGATGCGGTCTGTACCAATTGGCTGCATATCCAGTTGTGTAATACTTGTAAATACCAATTCCATTTCCGTTCAACCAATTTTTCCATTTTATGAAGCTAGGATTGGATTCTTGGGTCATATTAATGGCTTCATTAAAATAAATTTCATCAAGCGGAAAATATTCATCTTTTAAGTTCGCAAAGGAGTGCCCTAATTCATGTATGGCAACTTCAGTGGCACTAACACCATTTTCTACACCTTTAGAAGCCATGGGGAATTCTCCGCCCGAACCACCGTAAACAGTTGAGTTTACTAAAATCAATCCTTGGTCGTAAGTTGGGAAATTGTCAGCTAAAACATTGTATATTTTGGCTTGCGTATTATTGGCGGCATTCCCATCAATTTCGTAATAAAGTAACCTATGATATCCATAAGAATCAAATGTAGCATTAAAATAAGTGTCTACTATTTTTATGGGAGTTTTTGGTTCAGTAACATCAATACCCGTCCCAGGGTGGTCTGCACCACTTTCATTTGATGGTACTTTTATAATATGAACATTAAAATAATTGGCATATTCTTTAAAAGGCGATTGACTAAATAAAGCATTTGTAAAGCTTACGGCATCTATTCTAAATTGGGGTAATTCACTAGTTTTGTAGCCTTCACTTAAAATAACTAAGTTGATTCTTTTCTCATCATTATCAAAGTTCTTAATGGTTTCTTTATCGAAAACTTGAGCAGATGTCTGCTGGAAACCAATCAACAAAATAGTGAGTAGAAGATGTTTCATTTTCAATCTAGATTTGTAATTATTAAAGCGGTGCTATTTTGTAGCGAATCGATTATTTCGTTAATAGCTATAAACTTTGTTTTATAATGCAGTTGCAATCTCAATGAAAGCGGTGCGCTTTTTAAGTCGATTTTTTTATTTTCAAAGATAAGAGAATCGTTTATAAATTCAATGTGCTTACTTAGTGGGTTTTGAATGGTAATTGAAGTTATTTCAGTAGAATCTTTATCTAGTTGAAGGCATTTTAAATCGCCAATTGCACCAAGTTTGATATTGTTTTTAATGGATTTTAATTTTCCGTCGGTAACTATTTGATTAATGAATTGAATGCTCTTTTTGTTGTTTTTATCTTTTGAAATACTGTAATTTAAAAAAACAAGTTTTGGGTGGATGTCTTCATTTATAGTTTCAATAATTATGTTTTTTTTTGAAGCGCATGATATGTGTAAAGCTATTAGTAATAGCAGAAAGGTATGGGAGTAATTTTTTAATGATTGGGGGTGCAAACTCGTTTAAAATTTTTATGAAGTAAAGTTAAGTATTCAAAAATAAAGAGGCTTATTACAGCCTCTTTATTTTTGAATACTATCCGGCAAGTAAATCTTTGTACTTAGCTTTATAGCCATATAGTACTAAAATATTTAAAATTAAAACAGCCAATCCAGGACCTATGCCTTCTGGATTTAAAGTGATGTGAAAAAGAACAATATTTACAGAAACACTCATTAAGATTAAAGCTAATAAAGCACCATATTTATTGAATATTAAAGCTAAGCCAGCTAAAACCTCAACAATACCCACTAAGATTATTACTTTAGCAGATATTAAAGCACCAAAATAAGCACCTGCTGCTTCGGACATTCCCTCTGGTGCAGGTAGAAAATTTAAAAATTTATTAAGCCCAAAAATAAGCATAAAAAGACCTAGAATAATTCGTATTATCATAAAAATTTTTGAATTCATAATGTTATATTTATTAGTTAATAATTTGGAATATAATAAATTAAAAACAATTTTGTTTTCACTTTATCGAAAAAGCTTACTTAACTAACACTCTAGTACCTTCACTATGGCTACTAAATTCTGGCGCATACATACTTTGTATGGTGGTGATGCCATTACTCATGTTACCTGTATTATTCACACGTAAATCATATTCAAAAACATAAACTCCTTTTGGTAAATAATCGAAAAAGAAATTAGTCGATGCATCTTTAGTGCTTTCATAATACCCCAAACCATCTTGCCATTTGTATTGAGAAATCACATTTACGGGTTCTAATCCAGCAGCACGCATATCTTTCATGTGGATGAATTCCATAGTTCTATCACTTCTTAATTCAATACGCACTCGAACTAAATCACCAACTTTTAAATGAGTTTTAGAGGTTATTTCTGAAATTTGTTCACCTGTATCTGTATTGGTTTTAAGGAACAGTTTTTTATTTAATTTAAGTGGTGTTTCTGCAGAAGTTATTTTATCTAAATCTTCAAAATATTGCCAGTATAAACTTCCCCATGCAATGCCATCTCCTTTTTTTGTAAGTTGAACTGTTGCCATGTTTGGTTTTATTTCTGAGGTGTTCCAAGCCGTTTTATAATACCCTGTTCCAGCTTCCACTTTTACGTTTTCTAGTTTTGAAGGCTCAATTTTTTGTCCTCCTACAATAACATCAACCGCATCGGTTATACTTAGCCAATCACTACCTTGTAGTAATAAGGCATAAACAGCTTCTGTGGTTGCTTTGGTGGTTTTCCATTGATTGGTTTGTTTGTTTTTAAGCAACCAGATTTTTAAATTATCAATCGTTTTGGTGTCGTTTTCTATTTCTGAAAAGGTTTCAATTAATAAGGCTTGTGTTTCAATAGGTGCTTGATACCAATACCATGAGCTCTTATTTTCTTTCCAATACATACCCAATTCTTCTGAAGTGATGCTTGTTTCTTTTAACGATTTTAAAATTTTAGAGGAGGTGACTTTATCCCCCATTCTATTAATAACTAAAGCCATCAATCCTTTTGAATATAACGATCGACTTAACCAATACTTTTGAATTTGCGTTTGATAGTATTTAGTAATGTCTTCCACTTCTTTCGATTTTTTAATTTCTGAATAAAAGCTTCGCATATATAAATAATGCAACTGCGTGTAACTTAAATGGTCTTTGGTTAAATCAACTTTCGCATTGTACCTTCTAATGTCTTTATATTCTTGAACAAATTCAGCATCTAGATAGTTGATAGCTTTTTCTATCATTTTAGATGCTTCTTTTGTTTCAACTTTAAGTTGTTTTAAATGTCCAAAACCAGTAATGATGTGTTGTGTGATGTATCTATTTTCACGTCCGCCATTAAACCAAGCCCAAGCACCGCTACTCAATTGATTGTTTTCAAGTTTGCGTTTAGCCGATTGTAACTCGTTGTTCATTTTATTCAAATCGAATAACAACGCTATGCGTTTTTTTTGCTCGGTTTCACTTTCAGCATCTCGTAACCATGGTGTTTCTTGAATTAAAATAGATTTCAATTCTTTATTTTTTTCAAGATTTGAAACGAGTGCGTCTTGAGACGCCCATTGGTTAAATACTTCTTGAATTCTGGGGTTTGAATTGGCAATATGACTCGCTAATGTGTTTGCATAAAAACGTGAGAATGTTTGCTCATTACACTCGTACGGATATTCCATTAAATAGGGGAGTGCCTGTATCGCATACCACGCTGGATTGGAAGTTATTTCCAAAGTTAATTTATGATTTTTAAGCGTTGTTGAGGGGTTAGTTTTTAACTTATCTAATGTAAAAGTTCTGGTTTCGTCGCTCCGAATCCACATGGGTAAGGTTTCAGTAACTAATATGCGATTACTTAAAACAGGCAAAGCGTTTTGTTCACCATCACTAAAAGTTCCTGACTTTGCTATTATTTTATATTGAACAGCATCTACATCATCAGGTATTGATAAACTCCAAGAGATTTGGGTATTGCCTTTGGCGGGGACGGTGAAATCCCCCTCTAGCTCCCCCGAAGGGTTAGGATTAGCTTGTTTGCGGATAAGTTTGTTGGTAATATCTTTTCCAGAAACAGCATCGGTTAATACTAAAACAGCTTGTCCAGAAAGTTGTTTATCTGTTAAATTCGCAATTTTTGTACTTATAGTTATTTGGTCGCCTTGACGTAAAAAGCGTGGTGCATTTGGAATGACCATCAATTCTTTTTGAGTAACCGTAGTTAATGTTTTTGTCGCGTTTTCCAAAGTTTTGGTGTGTGCTAATAATTGCAGTTTCCATTGAGTTAAAGCTTCTGGTGTGGTGAAACTGAAACTAACATTTCCGTCTTTATCCGTTTGTAGCTGTGGAAGGAAAAAGGCAGTTTCTTGAAGGTTTTTACGAATTTGTACATTGTCGAAGTTTGGTTTTTGTAATCCATCTTCATCAGTAGGTGGAGTTGAAAGAGGTTCTGAATCCATTTCATTAGCCTCAACTAATGAAACAGTACCTGTTAACATTTCTTTTTTTTGTGTTCCATAACCAACTACGACCACTTCATCTAAATGGGCGCTATCTTCCATGGTTTCAATACCTGCTACCATTCCGTTTAAAGTTCTTGAAACACTTGCATTTCCTCTAATTCTAATGTTGTTATTTCCAAAATAAAGACCAAACCAGTTTAATTCATCATAATATTTCGTTGGATAGTTGATGTTTCGACTTTCATAATGCACTCTAAAATTTTGTGTGCCAAAACTTTGACGTGCATTACTATTGTTATAAGTATAATAGGTTTGATTATAAATAGGATTAAAACTCCATGCATGCGCTTTAAACTGATCTAAAGAAGCGTCGTACATGCTGGCTAATAATTCAGCTGCGACTTTATCACCTTGCGGCCCTTTAATTTTAAAACTCCAAGTTTCATCTGTTCCAGGTTGTAATTTATCGCGGAACGTTGTGGTTTCAATATCTAAATCGGTTTTAGGATAAGGAACAGCAATAATTTCTCTACCCGATTGAAAACTATTAAAAGCCGAGAAACTATAATGTACGGCAAACCCACCAACGTCATCATTACTAATAGGGATACTAATAGATTTCTTGTTGTTGTTTAATTGGATGACTTCTGTTTTTATTGCCTTATGATCTTTTTCAATTGTTAGTGTAACATTTACATTTTCGGCAGAAGACCCTACTGTTACTAAAGCAGTTTCGCCAGTTTTGTATGTGAGTTTATTTGTTGTCATGCTGAATAATTGATTGTCAGCTAAACTTTTATCGGCATCGTTATACAATGTGGTTTTAATTTCATCTTTAACCAATTGACCAAACTGGTCTTTACTTTCTAACGTGATGATGTATTGTCCTGATTCCCATTTTTTAATATTTCCTAAAGCGAGTTCTTTAGACTTTTCGGTGTCGAATGCTTTCTCAAAAACTAATGTGCCTTTTTTCCAATTACTAGATTGATGTTCGTTAGTATAAGCGTCATGCGGAAACAGATTTTTAAAAGCCTCTGTTGAAAATTCTTGATAATCGGGTGCTGCCCAAGGCCTGTTTCTTAAAACGGTATTTGGGGCTTGCAATTTGTGTATTTTCACTTCGCCTTTAGCGGGTACAAATTCACCGTTCAAGTTTTTAGTGTCAAGAGTTATTTTATAGTCTTTGATGGTTTTATCAAGTATGTCGTCCAAACGCATGTTAGCAACCAAAGCATGATACCCCACATTTACTATGGAGGTTGCACTTCGTGTTTCTCCATTAATGTCCGTAACATCGGCAGTTATTTCGTAGTTAAAAATGGGCAAACTATTTTTATCTACACTTTGGTCTGATTGGGCTTTAAAAGTAATTTCAAAATTACCGGATGCGTCTGTGATGCTCTCACCATGCGCTATTTCTTGAGGTTCGCTGTTAAACCATGGGCGGTACCAGAAATACCAACGCGGATATTGCACTTTTCTGTGAACTCTATAAACCACTTTTGCATCGGTAATATTGCTGCCTGCATAAGCTAAGGCTGTTCCTTTGACCGTTACAGAATCATTAATTTTGTAGGTTTCTGTAACAGGTTTGAATTTTGTTTCAAACTTTGGACGTTTGTATTCTTCAACAGAGAAGTAATGCTCTAAATAAAAATCTTCTTCATTACCATCAAGTCCAATATGGTATTGGCCATTTAGTCCACTACTAGGTAGTATAAATTCACCCGAAATAGAACCGAATGAGTTGGTTGTAAGTTCAAATTCTTTTATTTCATCACCATTTACATCGTATAAAGTGGCGTAAACAGATTCGTTTGCTATAACTTCCGACTTTCCGTTGTTAGTCTTCATGGCAATTGCTTTAAAATAAACGATTTGTCCAGGACGGTAAATGCTTCGGTCTGTAAACAAAAAGGCTTTGTATTCGATGTCTTCTTTTTCGGTTTTATAATAAGCATTTACATAATAATCGCCAAAATAAGCCGTATCGTTAGCATATTTAACTTTTACAGAGAGGTTTCTGTATCGGTTTTCGGTTTTCTCTATTTTAATTTCGCCCAAACTATTGGTAGAGAAGTTTTCAGATTGAATTTTAGTATTATTGTTTTCAGTGAAACTCAATTCAACAGATGCATTACTAATAGGTTTTCCGTTGTTTCTGTCTATTATTTGAAAGGTTTTATAGGCATTACTTTCGGTTTCAACCAAAGCTAAATTAGTAACTTGAATTGTGCTGAAAGCGAACGTTTCATCATCATTTTTAACAGATGCATAAATCAAATATCTACCGTTATTTAGCTTTGGAACCAGAATTTCGGTACTATGGTTTTGGAAATCACTTTCATTAGGCAATTTGCTATCCCAAGTTTTTAAATTGTCTAACTTTTTTATAAATGCTAATTGTTCCTCTTTTCTATAGGTTTTATTGAATTTTTCTAATTGTTTATTTGTCAATTCGTAAATGTTGAATTGAAGTTCTTCAACATTTTTATAACTAACCAATAAACGACTGTGTTGTTGAATAGGTAAGTAACTTTCAGTAGTTATTTGTAGTGCGAGTTGTTCTATTTGTTGTTTTAAAACGGTGCATTTTTCAGCGGCATTACTTTTAGGGAACTGTTCGATAACATTATTGCAAACTTTAACAGCGTCTTTTGCTTTCCAGCGATTTTCTTCCTTGGTTTTAGCTTGATATTGATTGCTTTGTTGGTAATAAATGGAAGCTACTTCAAAAAGATACAATCCAGAAGCTTCATGGTCTTTTAGGTTGTTAGCTTCATTTTTTAAAGCTTCTAATAATAAAGCTTCTTTATCACTAAACGTAGCATGTTCACTTACAAATTTTAAACGCTCAATATTCACATCTGCCAATGCAAAAGATGTTTTGTCTTTTATATGAAACAGAATTAAGCCTTGGTATATTTTTAAAGCACGTAATTGCAAAGACGTTGAATCTTTTGAAGACAAGTTTAACTCTGAAAAAGCATACGTATTACTTAAAAGTTCTGAATTATCAATCTCAAATTTATAAGCAGGTTTTGTAATATGGGTTTCATTGGTTTTATAAAATTCTAAAGTTTCATGATTTAAAAAATCAAACAATGTTGGTCTGTAAACTTTAGAATCTTTTTGAACGTTTAAAATAGCGTCATACTTGCTTAAAGGTTCTAATTGCAACAACAACCCGTTTTGCAAAGACTTTTGGTAATGCAAATGAATTTCATCAAATAGGGTTTGTAAGTCCCATGTTCTAAAGTCTTCCGAATCTACTTTTTCAGATGTTTTAGTACGATTGTAAAACTGCCATCTGTTTTGGTTGAAGTATTGCCAATACAAGTTTGCTAAAATGCTTTCAAGTACATTTTTTGTAGGGAATGAACTTTTTTTAATTTCACTTTTAAAATCATTTATAATTTTAAATTGTGCATCTTCTTCTAAAACCAAGGCAAACTTACTTTTAAAAAACATCGTTTTTAAAAGTTGAGTGTGGTTTTTATCTTTAGTAGCCAGTAAATAAATTTGTTCGACGACCTTTAAAGCCGATTTTGGCAAGCCTTCAGTTTCATGCTGTTCAACGGTTTTCCAAAGTGATTTATAGTCTGAGTTTTGACTGTTTCCAAGACTTGAAAGTAAAAGAATTGTTAAAAAAAATATGGATTGTTTCATTTCATTAAATTTGTCACTAAATTATTGTCAAAAGCTATTCCAAAAAATAACGAATGAGTGAATAGGTTCTTTGATTGAGTGAAATTAATTAATTTTAGTTAAAAAGACGCATTGATATTTGTTAACAAATTGTTTATGAGAAAAATTATTTATCTATTACTTTTTCCGTTAGTTTCTTTTAGTCAAACTTCGTTAGATAGTATTGATTATTTTTTTAAACAAAAACAGTTTGAAAAAGCTGAGATTCAATTAAAGGCTTATCTAAATAAACACCCAAAAAACTTAAAAGCAATTGAGTTACTAGGCGATGCCTTCGGTCATCAAAAAAAATGGGATGAAACCATAGAAAACTACAAGCAATTAGTAGATGCTAACCTCCAAAATGCAGATTATCATTATAAATATGGAGGTGCTATGGGTATGAAAGCCTTAACAGTTAGTAAGCTAACAGCTTTGGGTATGATTGGAGATATTGAATCTGCATTTCTTAAAGCTGCCGAATTAGATTCTAAGCATATAAATGTACGCTGGGCATTGGTTGAGTATTATATGAAATTGCCTGGTATCTTAGGGGGAAGTAAGAGCAAGTCGTTAAAGTATGCGTATCAACTAGAGCAACTGTCCAAAGTAGATGGGTATATAGCAAAAGGTTATATTTACGAATCTGATAATGAATCAGATCTTGCGGAAAAATATTACAAACTAGCCATAACGGATGGCGGATCATTATGGAGTTATGAAAAATTAACCACTTTTTACGAAAAACAAAAACAGCCCGAAAAGGCATTAGCGAATTTACAAGTTGCCAAAGAAAAGCATAAGCGTAACGATTTAGAGTATCAAATGGGTAAAATCGCTGCCGAATATAATATCGAGCTACAAAAAGGCGTGCAATGTTTACAAACCTATCTTAAAAACTATTCACCAAAAGACAATGTTCCAAAAGCTTGGGCGCACTATAGGTTGTCTCAAATTTATGCGCATAATAAGAATAAAGAAGCAGCCTTAAAGTATATTGATTTAGCGCTTGCAGAATCGCCAGAAATGAAATCTTTTAAACAAGAAAAAATAAAAATATTAAAGTTGTAATGAGTCGTATTTTTTGGTGTTCATCGTATATCTAAAACGAAGCTTATTTACGACTTTGAACCCTTGAAACTTTGATACTTTAAAACTTTTCAACTTCATAACAAAAAAGTATATTTGAAGTATTCAAAATAACGCCATGAACGTACATTTTATAGCTATTGGTGGCTCTGCCATGCATAATTTAGCACTAGCTCTTCAAAATAAAGGTTATCAAGTAACAGGTAGCGACGATGAAATATTCGAACCTTCAAAATCCCGATTACAAGCAAAAGGTATTTTACCAGAAGCCTATGGTTGGTTTCCAGAGAAAATTAACGCCTCTATCGATGGGGTTGTATTGGGTATGCACGCTAAAGCTGATAACCCAGAGTTGTTAAAAGCTCAAGAATTAGGTTTGAAAATATACAGTTATCCAGAGTTCTTATACGAACAATCGAAGCATAAAACGCGTGTGGTTATTGGTGGTAGTCATGGAAAAACCACAATAACTTCTATGATTTTACATGTGATGCATTATCACAATCGAGATGTAGATTATATGGTGGGAGCCCAATTAGAAGGTTTTGATGTGATGGTAAAACTTACCGAAACTAATGATTTTATAGTGCTTGAAGGCGATGAATATTTAAGTTCACCCATTGATAGACGTCCAAAATTCCATTTATACAAACCTAATATAGCTTTATTAAGCGGTATTGCTTGGGATCATATCAACGTGTTTCCTACCTATGATAATTATGTAGAACAGTTTCGCATATTTGTAGATAGCATTGTTAAGGGCGGTAGTATAACGTATAATGAGGAAGACCCTGAAGTGAAACGTGTTGTAGAAGCATCGGCAAATACCATTCGTAAGCTGCCTTATCATACTCCAGAATACACTGTTAATAACGGAGAAACACTTCTAGAAACTCCTGAAGGAGAACTTCCTATTGAAGTTTTTGGAAAACACAATCTAAACAATTTAGCAGGAGCTAAATGGATTTGTCAACATATGGGTATTGATGAAGATGATTTTTACGAAGCCATAGCTACTTTTAAAGGCGCTAGCAAGCGTCTCGAAAAAATAGCAGAAAGTAAAACGAGTGTTGCTTATAAAGATTTTGCGCATTCGCCAAGTAAAGTGGAAGCGACTACTAAAGCTGTGAAGGAGCAATATGGCAATAGAACTGTTGTAGCTTGTTTAGAATTGCACACTTATAGTAGTTTGAATGCTGAGTTTTTAAAAGAATATAAAGGCGCTTTAGATGCGGCTGATGTTGCGGTGGTGTTTTATTCACCACATGCTGTGGAAATTAAAAAACTTAAAGAAGTTACTCACGAACAAATAGCCAATGCTTTTGAACGTGATGATTTAATTATTTACACCAACCCAGACGATTTTAAAAACTACCTTTTCTCGCAAAATTTTGATAACAAGGCCTTGTTATTAATGAGTTCTGGTAATTATGGTGGACTTGATTTTAATGAGGTGAAAAGGTTGATTGGGTAATCAATTCCTATGTAGAGAGGAATCTTGTTTCAAGCAGTAAAATTAGAATATTGTTATTATCCATCATCCATTTACTTTGTTGTGATTGATAATTATTTTATTATGAAAATAAGGGGGAGATGTTCCTTTACCAGAGTCCATTCGGTATGCTTTCAGTTTTTTTATTTCATCATATTCATTAAATGATATCAATGACTTTCTCAAATATATAATGCGTTGTTCCAACAATAAGCGTGATGATTAGAATTATTATAAAGCGAATCATCATTCTTTTTGAATTGTTTTTAAGTCTCTTTTTAAGATAAAAAACATCTATAATAATATATAGTAGTGCTATAATACTTCCAATGATAGATCCTACATGTAGCATGGCAACACCGTAAGTCCAGTCAAACATTTTCATAAAACCTGTTGAAGGTTTCGGTTTTGGTCCTAATATAATTCGCATATATCCAAAAGCAGATAATAGAGATATGAATGTCCAAATTAAATAGATTAAAATTTGTTTTAAGATATTCATAATTTAGAGTAGGTAGATTAGGGTTTTCATTGGTTTATTTTTTTTAAATAGAGAATGATTTTCACCTTCAAAGAAAACAATCACCTTTGGGAACTTAACCTTGTAGGTAGAAAATTGAATTTGTTATTCGATTTTTAACACTTTAGGTTGAGTGCAGCAGATTCTTTTATTTAGATTAACTCTCACGAAACTATCAATTTTACTTTTATAATGAAAGCATTGGGAACGCAAAATCAAGGAGCAAATCCTAAAATAACGCATTTAGAAGTGCATGCATTTATAAACCCGTAATTAATAAAAATATTTCCGAAATCAGATAATATTATTTATATGTGCGTTAAAAATCATATAATACTACTTTTTTCTGAATTTTATTTTGCTATTTTTGACATCAAATTAAATAAAATAAGAAAATGAAAATAATTAAATTTCTAGGAGTTGTATTATCAGCTTCAATTTTATCATCTTGTGGTGGTCAAGGCGTTTCAAAAAGAGCATTAAAAACTGAAATAGATTCAGTAAGTTATGCTATTGGTATGGATGTCGCTAAAAATGTGAAAACAAGCATTTCAGAAATAGACAATGAATTATTCATTCAAGGATACATGAATGTTTTAGATTCTACAAACATTTTAATTAAAGAAGAAAATGCACAACAAGTTCTAACTGCTTATTTTCAAAAAAAGCAGGCTGAAAACATGAAAAAACAGCAAGAAGAAGCTGAAAAAGAAAAAGGTGTAGGTGAAAAATTCTTAGAAGAGAATAAAGCAAAAGAAGGTGTTAAAGTAACTGAAAGTGGGTTGCAATATAAAGTATTAAAAGAAGGAGAAGGCGCAAAACCAACTGCGGAATCTAAAGTAAAAGTACATTACCACGGTACATTAATTGATGGAACTGTGTTTGATAGTTCTGTAGACAGAGGTGAGCCAACCGAGTTTGGTGTAGGTCAAGTTATACCAGGTTGGACAGAAGGTTTACAGCTTATGTCTGTAGGTTCTAAATACAAATTCTTTATACCTCAAAGTTTAGGTTACGGTGCTAGACAAGCAGGAGAAAAAATTAAACCATATTCTGCTTTAATTTTTGAAGTTGAATTATTAGAAATAGTTGAATAAGTAGTAAACTTAATCTAATAAAACAAAAAAAACAGAAAGGTAACTTTCTGTTTTTTTTTGTTTATAGGCCAGATATATAGTGAAATAAACCAATCAAGGTTGTAAATTTGCAGCATCTTAAAACAAAAGTCATGAACCACAAAGCCGGTTTTGTAAATATTATTGGAAACCCAAATGTGGGTAAATCTACTTTAATGAATGCCTTTGTAGGCGAAAAATTGTCTATCATCACTTCGAAAGCCCAAACAACCCGTCATCGTATTTTAGGTATTGTGAATGGTGACGATTTTCAAGTAGTTCTTTCTGATACACCAGGTATTATAAAACCCGCTTACGAGCTGCAAGAAAGCATGATGGGTTTTGTTAAGTCTGCTTTTGAAGATGCCGATGTGCTGTTGTATATGGTTGAAATTGGCGAACAAGAATTAAAAGATGAATCTTTTTTTTATAAAATAACCAGTTCAAAAATTCCTGTATTACTACTACTCAATAAAATTGATAAATCCAACCAGGAACAGTTAGAAAGCCAAGTGCAAGTGTGGTTAGAAAAAGTGCCAAATGCTGAAATTTTCCCCATATCTGCATTAGAAGGGTTTAATGTTAAAGAAGTATTTAATAGAATACTTGATTTGTTACCAGAGTCGCCAGCATTCTATCCAAAAGATCAATTAACTGATAAACCAGAACGCTTTTTTATAAACGAAACCATTCGCGAAAAAATTCTGCTTCATTATAAAAAGGAAATACCGTATGCCGTTGAGATAGAAACCGAAGAGTTTTTTGAAGAAGAAGAAATTATTAGAATACGAGCTGTTATTATGGTAGAGCGTGAAACCCAAAAAGGCATCATCATTGGGCACAAAGGAAGTGCTTTAAAACGCGTAGGCGTAGAGGCTCGAAAAGATTTAGAGGCTTTCTTTGGGAAACAAATTCATCTAGAAACTTACGTAAAAGTGAATAAAAATTGGAGAAGCAATCAAAAACAATTACGTCGTTTTGGTTATAATAATTAGCTTACAGACTTTATAATTTTTTCCATGCAATCATATAGATCTTTCATTTCGTCTTTGCTAGAAGCCTTTCCAATACTCCCTATAAAGTATAAAACAATCCAAATTATTGCCATTATTAGCATAAATGATATTTGAAAAGCATAAGATGTTTTTAAGGTCCAATTAGAATATGTCCAAATACCAAAAGCAAAAAATAACAGACCTACAATAAAATGTAGGAACATAAAAAAGGTCCAAATGGTAGGGTTTGGCCCAAATAAACCATAAAGTACGCAAGAACTATTATTAATGTTATTTATTTCTAGGTGTAATTGCGGTGACCAAAAATGCTGTTTCTCTTTTGGGAATTTTATAAACACATGCTCATCAATTCGACTTATAATAAAATCAGATTGAGTTTTTTTAGAGTCTTGAAACTTTTTTAATATAGTTTCTTTATTTCTGCTTATTTTAATCTTAAAACGAGGACGTAAAATAAAATTGTTAGTAGTTTGCATGTATTTAAGTTTTGGAAAGATTAAAAAACTGTTTTTAGTAAAATTAATGTAAATTTAATAGTTGCTAAAAAATACTTATCCGTAGAGTATATTTCCTATTTTTGCAAAAAATTTAGCAAATCTTGTTAAATAAATCAGCTTTAGGCTGTTGCACACAATATAAAGATTATGAGTAATATAGTTGCTATAGTAGGACGTCCAAATGTAGGTAAATCAACATTTTTCAATCGCTTAATTCAGCGTAGAGAAGCTATTGTTGATGCGGTAAGTGGGGTTACAAGAGACCGTCATTATGGAAAAAGCGATTGGAACGGCAAAGAATTTTCACTTATAGATACAGGAGGTTATGTGCTAGGAAGTGATGATGTTTTTGAAGCAGAGATAGATAAACAAGTAGAGTTAGCTATTGATGAAGCCGATGTTATCATTTTTATGGTAGATGTAGAAAGTGGTGTGACAGGAATGGATGAAGATGTTGCGAAATTACTCCGTAAAGTTAACAAACCCGTATTTCTTGTAGTAAATAAAGTTGATAATGCCAAACGTGCTGAAGATGCTGTAGAGTTTTATTCGTTAGGTTTAGGCGAATATTATACCGTTGCCAGTATCAATGGAAGTGGTACAGGCGATTTGTTAGATGCTTTAGTGGATGTGCTTCCCGAAAAAGAAACAGTTGTAAATGAGGAGTTGCCTCGTTTTGCTGTGGTTGGTCGCCCAAATGCAGGTAAATCATCATTCATAAACGCCTTAATTGGAGAAGATAGATATATTGTAACCGATATTGCTGGTACTACCAGAGATTCTATTGATACGAAATACAATCGTTTTGGATTTGAATTTAATTTAGTAGATACGGCAGGTATCCGTAGAAAATCTAAAGTAAAAGAAGATCTAGAATTTTACTCAGTAATGCGTAGTGTACGTGCAATTGAGCATAGTGATGTCTGTTTATTAGTATTAGACGCCACTCGAGGATTTGATGGTCAAGACCAAAATATATTCTGGTTGGCAGAGCGTAACAGAAAAGGTGTTGTTATTTTAGTAAACAAATGGGATTTGGTTGAAAAAGATCATAAAACAACCTTAGAATATGAAAAAGCCATTAGAAAGGAAATGGAACCTTTTACCGATGTGCCTATTATATTTATCTCTACACTCTCAAAACAACGTATTTATAAAGCTATAGAAACAGCTGTGGAGGTTTATAATAACCGTACCAAAAAGATTAAAACGAGTGTGCTTAATGAGGTTATGTTACCTATTATTGAAAGTTATCCACCACCAGCAAATAAAGCCAAGTATGTAAAGATTAAATACATCATGCAATTGCCAACACCACAGCCACAGTTTGCTTTTTTCTGTAACTTACCACAATACGTAAAAGAACCGTATAAACGTTTTCTAGAGAATAAACTACGCGAGCGTTTTGACTTTAAAGGAGTTCCTGTTAGTGTGTATATGCGGAAGAAGTAGGATTCTTCCAGGTATAAGCTATTGAGAGTTCATAACATTTTAATTCCTTGGTATTTATAAAGCTGTTGCATCATTTGGAATTGAATCAATGGTATATATGCAAATTTCGTTTATTGAAAACGCTCAAAGCCTATAATTTTTTAGATAGAGAATCCTTTTTCAAATTCAGAAAAGATAATGGTTTAGTCTTGAATTACAGATTGAATTATTTCTAAAAATTGTTTTGTTTATGGTTTACAAGAAAACCATAACTAAGAGATTCTTAGTCTGAAAAAATAGAGTTCTTTCCATTTTTACCAACCTCCAGAAGCACCGCCACCACCAAAGCCGCCGCCGCCGAAGCCACCACCAAAACCGCCACCGCCGCTAAAGCCACCGCCAGAGCTTCCACTACCAAAACCGCCACCGGAAGAGCGTCCCATACTACTTAATATAATAGCATCTAAAAGACTAAATCCACCTGATTTATTACCCCGGTTTCCACCATTACCACCGCGTTTGTTTTTTGAGATTGAAATAATAATAATGATAAATATGAAAATAAGAATAAAAATAAATCCAGAAGGCGATTCTTTTTGGTTGGATGATTTGCGTGTACCTTGATACTCACCAGTTAATACTTCAAAAATAGCATCTGCGCCTCGGTTTAATCCTCCGTAGTAGTCATCTTGCTTAAAATAAGGAATAATTTCAAGCTCAATAATACGTTTCGACATAGCGTCCGTAAGCAAATGCTCTACACCATACCCCGTATTAATGGCTATTCTTCTATCATCTCTAGCTAGTAATATAAGTACACCATTGTCTTCTTTAGCTTGTCCAATACCCCATTTTTCTCCCCACTGAGCTCCTAAATAATTGATGTTTTCTCCGTTTGTAGAAGCAATTATAGCAATAACTATTTGTGTTGAAGTAGTATCAGAGTACTTAATTAACTTTTCTTCTAAACTGCTTTTTTCAGTAGGTGATAACAGATTAACATAATCATAAACACTGGTTTGAAACTCTGGTTTTTTGGGAATATCAAATTGTGCAAATGAAAGATTTGAAGAAAATTGAATTATTATAAACGCAATAAAAAAACTAAATCTTTTTATTTTCTCTAATGAATGAAAACTGAAAAATGAAAACTGCATACTTAATTTTATCCTTTAGAAATTTCGTTTGATAGTTCGTTGGTGTCTAAATTAGTATAAGGAAAATATTTTTTTAATTGTTCGCCCGATTTTAAAATTCCTTCAACCAAACCTTGTTTAAATTGCCCTATTTTAAAATGCGATTGCATAATGTCTTTAGTACTATCCCAAAAGTTTTTAGAAACCACATCGTTAATACCTTTGTCACCATAAATTACAAAGGTTTTATCATTTACAGCAACATAAATTAGGACTCCGTTTTGTAGTTTAGTATTATCCATTTTAAGCATGTAAAAAACCTCTAAAGCACGATTTGTAGCATCGTCTTTAGAGGTTTTTTCTATATGAACGCGTATTTCGCCCGATGTGTTTAATTCGGCTATTCTAATAGCTTCAATAATTTCTTTTTCTTCAATGGGGGTTAAAAAATCTTCAACTTGGTCAGACATAATTATAAAGGTGTTCAGTAGTTTTTATTCAAAATTAAAATCTACGTCAGGCGCATTTTCACTTCCAGCGTCTGCTTTGTAATAATTCATTGGGTCGAAGTTAAAAACACCAGCCAATAATGAATTTGGAAAAATTTTAATATGCTTATTGTATGGTTCTACAGCTTCATTAAAGCGGTCTCTGGCCACATTAATACGGTTTTCAGTACCTTCTAATTGCGATTGTAACTCTAAAAAGTTTTGATTTGCTTTAAGATCAGGATATCTTTCAACCACTAATAATAATTTTGATAAAGCGCCGGTTAAGCCTTGTTGAGCTTGTTGAAATTGTGCCATGTTTTCCTGTGTTAGATTGTTAGCATCAATGGTTGTTTTTGTAGCTTCACTTCTGGCTTTTATTACAGCTTCTAAAGTACTTTTTTCAAAATCGGCAGCTCCTTGTACAGTTTTTACTAAATTCCCAATAAGGTCATTTCTACGTTGGTAACTGCTTTCTACATCGCCCCATGTTTTGGTTGCTGTTTCTTTCAAATTTACAGCAGTGTTGTTAAATCCTTTAGCCCAAGAGTAAAGTCCGAAAACAATAACAGCAATGATAATAACAGGAATAAGCCATTTTTTCATTATAATTTAATTTTTTGGTTTATAATTTGGTTTTGATTGTATGTCGAGAAAACTTTAAAAATGTTACAAATGTTGTTTTATTTTTATAAGTTGATTTCTTACATCCTCTAATTTACTGATAATTTCAAAATTGGAAAGAGTTTCTTTTTTTTCTTCCTTTAAATGCGTTTTTGCACCTTCAAGTGTGAAACCACGTTCTTTAACTAAATGGTAAATAAATTTAAGATTCTTAATGTCATCGGGAGTGAATTTCCTATTCCCTTTAGCATTTTTTTTAGGTTTTAGGGCATCAAATTCCTTTTCCCAAAAGCGAATTAATGAAGTGTTTACACCAAATGCTTTGGCAACTTCTCCAATATTATAGTATCGTTTTTCGGGTAATTCTATGTGCATTAATCTAAAGATTGGTTTTCTAAGGAAGCGTGCTCCAATAATTCATTAAATTCTTCAGCAGTTAAACTTCCATAATAAAAGTTTATGGGGTTGATGCGTTCACCATCTTTAAAAACTTCATAATGGCAATGCGGTGCTTCCGAACGGCCTGTACTACCAACAAAGCCAATAAGATCGCCACGTCTTACTTTTTGATTTTTTCTAACATTGTATTTATACAAGTGTGCATATAAGCTTTCGTATCCGTAACCATGGTCTATTCTTATATGGTTTCCATAACCTGTAGCTGTATTATCAGCACGTTCCACCACGCCATCTCCAGTTGCGTAAATAGGCGTGCCCCGGGGTGCTGAAAAATCCATACCATAATGCATTTTTCTAACTTTGGTAAAAGGGTCTGAACGCATTCCATAACCCGAAGCCATTCTTTTAAGGTCTTCATTTCTAACAGGTTGAATAGCAGGTATGGCGGCTAGTAATTTTTCTTTTTCTTCGGCGAGTTTAGCTATTTCATCTAGCGATTTAGATTGTACTACTATCTGTTTTTGAAGTATATCTAAACGTTTATTGCTTTCAATAATTAATTTTGAATTATCAAAGCCTTCTAAATTTTTATAACGATTTATACCTCCAAAACCTGCTTTACGTTGTTCGTCGGGTATCGGGTTGGCTTCAAAATAAACACGATAGATGTTATTGTCTCGGTCGGCAACATCGGCTAACACAGTTTCTGCTTCCTTCATTTTTTTATTCAACAATTCAAACTGTAATTGGGCATTTTGAAGCTCACGTTTAATAGCACGTTCTTTAGGCGATTCTACATATTGACTTGCTATAAAAACAAACATAAAACCGAATAAAGCAGATCCTAAAAGAAACACTATTGCATATTTAATAGTGGTCCTCTTTTTACGTTGTATTTTCTTGTAAGACAACGATTCTGAATCGTAATAATATTTTACCTTACTCATTTCCTAATTTATTCTATTTTTGCACTTTATTAAACACCATGAATATTTAATTTTAATAACTAACGATCAAATTTTCGAAATAGTGTCATTAAGTGGTTTGATATTAAGTTAAAAGTCGTTTTTTAAAATTAAAAATATTTTGAAAAGAGTAAATATAAAAATTGTTTTGCAATTAATACCATTTTAATAATACAGGTAACCATTTTATATAAATGAAACGAGCATGTATAAAAGTTTATCGCTTGGCCAAATGGTGCGTAGCAAACTGCAAGTCAACATATAAAAACAATAAATAGCATAAATGAAATCACAAGATATTCGTTCTAAATTTTTAAGTTTTTTTGAGGATAAAAAACACAGCATTGTACCATCAGCACCTATGGTTCTTAAAGACGATCCTACTTTAATGTTTGTAAATTCAGGCATGGCACCTTTTAAAGAATACTTTTTAGGGAACGCTGTGCCAAAAAACAGTCGTATTACCGATAGTCAAAAATGTTTACGTGTGTCTGGAAAGCATAACGATTTAGAAGAAGTTGGTTATGACACCTACCACCATACACTTTTTGAAATGTTGGGGAACTGGAGTTTCGGCGATTATTTTAAGAAAGAAGCTATTGCTTGGGCATGGGAATTATTGGTTGATGTTTACGGTATTGATAAAGATATTTTGTACGTAACAGTTTTTGAAGGGAGTGAAGACGATAAACTGCCTATGGATACGGAAGCTTACGATTTGTGGAAACAATTCATTTCTGAAGACCGAATTTTAAAAGGTAATAAAAAAGATAATTTTTGGGAAATGGGTGATCAAGGACCTTGTGGACCTTGTAGTGAAATACATGTAGATATTCGTTCAGCAGAAGAAAAAGCTAAAATTTCAGGGAAAGATTTAGTAAATCAAGACCATCCGCAAGTGGTTGAGATTTGGAATTTAGTATTCATGCAATATAACCGAAAAGCCAATGGTAGCTTAGAAAGTTTGCCAGATAAACATATTGATACGGGTATGGGTTTTGAACGTTTGTGTATGGTGCTGCAAGGTGTGCAGTCTAATTATGATACAGATGTTTTTACACCAATCATTAGAGAAATTGAAGCCATTACCGATAAAAAATACGGTAAAAACGAAAAGATAGATGTTGCTATTCGTGTGATTGCTGATCATGTACGTGCTGTAGCATTCTCTATTGCCGATGGGCAATTGCCGAGTAATACAGGTGCTGGTTATGTAATTCGTAGAATTTTACGTCGTGCAGTGCGTTATGGCTTCACTTTCTTAGATAAAAAAGAGCCTTTTATTTATAGATTAGTTGATGTATTGAGTGAAAAAATGGGATCCGCTTTCCCAGAAATGAAATCACAAAAACAATTGGTTGAAAATGTTATTAAAGAAGAAGAACAATCGTTTTTAAGAACTTTAGATCAAGGTTTAGTTTTATTAAATCGAATTGTTGAGGATACAAAAGGAAATACTGTTTCGGGTGAAAAAGCGTTTGAATTATATGATACTTATGGTTTTCCCATCGATTTAACTGCACTTATTTTAAGTGAAAAAAGTCTAAATTTAGATGAAAAAGGCTTTAATGAAGAACTCCAGAAACAGAAAAACCGTTCGCGAGCCGCTAGTGAAATGAGTACAGAAGACTGGACCATCCTTGTTGATGATAAAGAAGAAGAGTTTATAGGGTATGATGCGCTTGAAGCGAATGTAAAACTAACCAGGTATAGAAAAGTTGTTTCAAAAAAAGATGGTGAAATGTTTCAATTGGTGTTTAATTTAACACCGTTTTATCCAGAAGGTGGGGGGCAGGTTGGCGATAAAGGGTATTTAGAAGATACTCATGGCGACGTGGTTTATATTTTAGATACTAAAAAGGAAAATAATGTAATTATACATTTTGCTAAAAACCTACCAAAAGATATCAACGAATCATTGAAGGCTGTTGTTGATGCTAAACAACGTTACAGAACAGAGTGTAATCATACAGCAACTCATTTATTACACCAAGCATTACGGGAAATTTTAGGAACGCATGTCGAGCAAAAAGGAAGTGCTGTACACTCAAAAAGTTTAAGATTTGATTTTTCACATTTTTCAAAGCTTACTAATGAAGAATTGCAGGATGTTGAAAATTTCGTAAATGCGAGAATAGCAGGGAAATTACCATTAATAGAAAAACGAAATATACCAAAAGAACAAGCTATAGCCGATGGAGCTATGAGTTTATTTGGTGAAAAATATGGAGACACAGTGCGAGCCATTCGTTTTGGGCAGTCTATTGAGCTTTGTGGGGGTACGCACGTAAAAAACACAGGTGATATTTGGTATTTCAAAATTGTATCCGAAGGTGCTGTGGCATCAGGAATACGTCGTATTGAAGCCATTACAAATGATGCAGTTAAAGACTTTTATTCTGAGAATAACAAAGTGTATTTTGAAATGAAGGAGTTGCTTAATAACGCCCAAGAACCTGTTAAAGCATTACAGAATTTACAAGACGAAAATGCTAGCTTAAAGAAGCAGATTGAAATCTTGCTAAAAGAAAAAGCAAAAAATATTAAAGGGGAACTTAAAAGTGAATTACAAGATATAAACGGTATTCAGTTTTTAGCTAAGAAATTAGATTTGGATGCTTCTGGTATTAAAGATGTCGCTTTTGAATTAGGACAAAATAGTGATAATTTGTTTTTACTATTTGCTACTGAAAGTGAAGGTAAAGCATTGCTATCTTGCTATATTTCTAAAGAATTAGTAGCAAGTAAAGGCTTAAATGCAGGACAAGTAGTGCGCGAACTCGGTAAATACATTCAAGGCGGCGGCGGCGGACAACCATTTTTCGCTACTGCAGGAGGAAAAAATCCAGCAGGGATTGATGAGGCTTTAGCGAAAGCAATAAATTATATAGGATAGAACAAAAAGTTTAAAAGAATCAAAGTGGCAGAGTTTTAAAGTTATTGGAAGCTAAGCTTTGCTACTTTGTATCTATGCAGCTTTGCAACTTTAAATTAGGTGAAACTTCAAACGCAAATACCTTTACAAAAACAGTCTAACAATTTAATAGACTATAATTCTAATATTCTATTGTTAGGGTCTTGTTTTGTTGAAAATATAGGGGGGAAGTTGTCGTACTTTAAGTTTCAAAATTCCCAAAATCCATTCGGAATTTTATTCCAACCAAAAGCTATTGAATCTTTAATTTCAAATGCCATCAACCAGAAAGAATATTCCGAAACAGATATCTTTTTTCAAAACGAACAGTGGCATTGTTTTGAGGCACATTCCAAATTAAGTGCATCATCTAAAAAAGAGTTGTTAAATGAATTGAATGATCAAATCAAATTAACAAAGAAACAAATTCATGAATCAACGCATATTATTATTACTTTAGGAACAGCCTGGGTATATCGGTTTTTGGAATCCAATCAACTTGTTGCGAATTGCCATAAAGTACCACAAAAGCAGTTTACTAAAGAATTGCTATCGGTTGAAACGATTACCGAATCATTAAAAATAATTATAAATTCAATAAGAAGCATTAATACTAAAACTTCTATTATTTTCACAGTATCGCCTGTACGCCATATTAAAGACGGGTTTGTTGAAAACATGCAAAGTAAAGCTCATTTAATCTCTGCTATTCATCAAATTATTAATCAAAACTTATCAAATGGCAATAGTCAATTAGTTTATTTTCCTTCTTTTGAAATTATGATGGACGAACTTCGTGATTATCGTTTTTATGCAGAAGATATGTTGCATCCAAATAATCTGGCTATTAATTATATTTGGGAAAAATTTATAGAAGTTTGGGTTTCAAACAAAGCTTCGAAAACGATGAAAGTTGTTGATGAGGTTCAAAAAGGAATTCAGCATAAAGCTTTCAACCCAAATTCTGAAGCACACCAAAAATTTCTTTCAGGCATAGAGGAAAAGCTCGTTCAACTTCAAAAAGAATACCCATATATGAAATTTCAAAGCTAAATTAAAATTTCATAGACTTTAAGTAGTCTTGTGGAGAATAAGTTGTTACTTTTTTAAAAGCACTAAAAAAGGGATTGTATGAAGCATATCCTGTTTTATACGCCAAAGATTCCAAGGTATTGGCTTTCAAATAGCCTTGTTCTATTAAATTAACACTGTCTTTTATTCTAGAATGCATTCGGTATTCTGAAAATGTAATGTTCGAATGGTATTTAAATAAATAAACAATATGACTTGTTGGTACGCCTAATTTATTTGCAATATCGGATGGAGATGCTTTAGGATCTCTAAAAATATGTTCCTCGATACTTAACTTGTCAACTTCTTGAGTATAACTAAGAATGTTAGACATTATTTTTTCTTGTAATTTTAAATCTTGCTCATTTTTTTCGCCTTTTATTTCTAAAACCCAATTGGTGTTTTTTAAGGAAGGAGCTTGCATATGGTTTTCTATAAGTAAATTGAATTTCAATATTTTTTTATTGAGTATAGGGAGGCCATATAAAATTTCGGGAGCAGTTAAGATTTTAAAATAAATAAATAACCAATATAGCAGTGATAATATAGCTATCGATTTTCCCGAAAGACTAGATTTTGAGGATATTTCGCTATAAAAGGAAACTAATAAAGTTATTACACCTAATAGGTTTAGGATAAATAGATAAATTGTCCAGTTTTTCACTAAACTAAACTGTATGTTGTTTATAAGAAGGTTTTTTTTAAACCAAATATTTTTGCTTAACAGTCTAACAATTAATATTAAATATAAAAGTATAAAGACACCCATCAGAACGAAATTGATTACAGGTCGGTGCTGGAATACGTAACTCTCTATAATGTAAGGATTGGTATTTATAAAATATAAAAATCCTATAAAAATGAAGTGTTTAAAATCTTTCAACTCATAGGCCTTGTCTTCAAGCACTAAATTTTTATAATACAAATAAAAACAAGGTATAATAATAAGATAAAATAAGGATTTGACACCTTGATCTGGAGGGAAATTATCCTGTAAACCTAATATATAAGTGCCATGAATTAAAAAGCGAATGGAAATTATAAGGATGATAAATAATAAAAACACATTGTAAAATGAATTAGACTTATAGGAAGTCATCATTATGGCTATAGTTACTATGCCAACAATGCCAGTGAATAAAAATAAAAACGATTCTATCACTTGTTATGAGAGTTTATTTTGCAAGTATAACGAATTAGTATGATTTTGTCAATTTTTATGAAGTAACTAAGTCGATTTTTATTATATTTTTAGAATATGTCTCTTTTATCTGCACTTCGTCCATTTCTTTAAATTATTACTTTGACATTTACTTCAATGATTTTTTTAGCACTTACTGATATGCTTAAATGCTTATTGATTGATTGAAATTTCATTATTAATAAAAAGGTTAGCTAAATAATATATGTTTTTATCTGTATGTTTACATTGCTATTATTGTAAAAGCTATTTATAAAGCTTACTCTATTTTATATAGAGATGTGTTTATGTATTTTGCATTAGAATTAAATTATTGAGGGTTATTATTTTAAAAGAAGTAATTCTAATGCGTGTATAGGTAAGGTTGTCTTAATTAAGTACAACCTTTTCTATTTTCTATTTCATAATTTTTTAAAATACACCATTTGTCGTCTTGATTTCATTTACCAAACAGGAATAATAAATCCTGAAAAGAAATTTATAGGTGTGATATTTTGCTACAATAATTTGATATTAGTTGACTTGTATTACACGTGAAAGAAAAAACTATTTACGTTTGCAATTTTCAAAATAAATGTTGTTGTTGAAACTTGTATGATTAATAATATTACTACGTTTAATCTTTTTTTTATAACGTTTTGTCGATAAATTAGTTGAGGTTCAGGTTATTAAGTTAAATTTATTATGCTATTAATCAGTTCATATTAAAAAACATCAACGAACTTAATCATTAAAAGATGGGTTGTTGGTGTTTTTTTTGTGCTTATTTTAGGTTGTTTTTCTATAATAGATTGCACGTAACTTAACATAACTTATTGTTAACTTTATGTTCATGTAAAATATAAGTTTCTTCTTTAATTTTGAATTTGTTTAGAATTAGTTGAATTACATTAGTTAGGGCTTCTCTGTCGAAGCAAACTAATGTTTTTTTTTGTTTATGTTTTATGTATATTCAACCTCTAAAAAGATTAGTGAAATTGCTGAATTATGACAGAACCATACGTAATATTAAATATTAAAAATAGCGTTGGATATATAGAATTTTTTCATCCGAATAGAAATTCTATGCCCAGTGATATTTTAACTAAATTAAAAGATACCATTGAAGAGGCAGCAAGTCATGATGCTATTAATATTATTGTGTTGCAAAGTGGGGGTGATAGAACGTTTTGTGCAGGTGCTAGTTTTAACGAAGTCATGGCGGTTAATAATGCAGAACAGGGTAAGGCATTCTTCTCTGGGTTTGCTAATGTTATCAATGCCATGCGAAGGTGTCCAAAACTTATTATTGGACGTTTACAAGGTAAAACCGTTGGTGGTGGAGTTGGTTTAGCAGCTGCAACCGATTATTGCTTAGCAACCAAATTTGCCTCTATAAGGTTAAGTGAATTAAGTATTGGTATTGGACCATTTGTAATTGAACCTGCAGTAACAAGAAAAATAGGATTGGCTGCTATGTCGCAAATGACAATAGATGCTGAAACATTTTTTTCTGCGGAATGGGCAAAAGAAAAAGGATTGTATGCGGATATTTTTGAAACTACGAAAGACTTAGATGAAGCTGTTAAAGAATTAGCCGAAAAATTAAGTGCTTACAACCCAGAAGCTTTAAAACAAATGAAATCCGTTTTTTGGGAAGGCACAAAGCATTGGGAAACTCTTTTAATAGAACGCGCTGAAATTAGTGGTGCTTTAGTGTTGAGTAAATTTACTAAAAATACGTTGAAGCGATTTAGATAGATAAGTTTTTCTAGAAATTTGAATAGATGTAGGAGTATGTATATTTTAAAATAAAAAAGCAACTAAATGTTGCTTTTTTATTGTGTTTTATTGTTGTGCTCCGGGAGGATATTTCTCCATTATTTTTGAAACAAATTCTTTAATGAGTTCTTCTTTTTTCTCCATATTTTGGGTTAAATATCCTGTTCCCATACCTTGCCAAACCAATTCTTTTTTATTAGCATCAATTAAATCGATATATAAAACGCCTTCTGTTCTGGTTGATACATTAGGTTGTTGGTTCCAACCCCAACCCCAAGGACTATAAAAACCTCCCCAGCCCCAGCCGCCGTTACCCCAATAGTTGTTGTATACATCAACACGTTGGTTCGACTTGGTAAAAAGGCTAATAAGTAAGTCTGGGTTATCAGATTTAGTAAAACCTTTAGCCAATAGCTCCGTTTCAATGGCTCGAAGAATTCTACGTTTATCTAAATCGCTAATTTCAGCCTTATCTATCCCTGTTTTAAAAAAAGCAAAGGTTTTGTATGTTGAAAAATTAGCATTCTTATCATAATCGGCAGCAACCCTAACAGAGCTGCAAGATGTTACCATTAGAAGCAAAGCTAAAAATGGTAAGGTTTTAAGTAATTTTTTCATAGCTATTTGAAATTTATTAGATTAAAATAAATATTTTTTTCTTTTAATAACATCAATAATCATACCAAGGGAGTATTGATGTTACCTTGAATGCTTTGTCCTATTGGTTTTATTATCAAATCCATAAGGGCAATGTCTACAGCCACTTTCGCAACAATACTCTCTTTTCAATAAGTATTGTTCGGTAAAACAGCGATATCCTTCTGGGGTTAGATAGTAGTCACCTTCTTCAATGGGAATTATTTTTTTCATGTGTCTATAAATATTGCTTTTTAATGGACACATGCTGTTCGCATTTAATCCTCCTCTTTAAATATGAAATTTTTAACATGCTCGTTTCATCTATAACAAATATAATGTATTTTGGATTGATTTTTGAAAACCATAAGGCATGATTGTTATTTCAAAGTATTTAGTATATAAAGGTTATTTGGGGTTTGCTTGCTATCCTTTTGTGTTTTTAAAATCGAAAGAATTAAAGAAAGATTCTGTTTTGCTTAATCATGAAAACATTCATCTGAGGCAACAAATAGAGATGTTATTGATCCCGTTCTTTTTGATTTATGGTATGGAGTTTTTAATGCGATTCATTCAATATGGAAATAGACATGTAGCCTATAGAAACATCTCGTTTGAACGTGAAGCCTATACACATGAAACTAATCTAGATTATTTAAAACACAGAAAATTTTGGAGTTTTTTAAAGTATCTTCGCAGCAATGAATTTCAATCTCGAACATAGTGTTAATCAGCAAATAATTTTGCCTAAGAATAACGATGTTACGTTGTTTATAAAAAGAGAAGATGCTATACATCCTTTTGTGTCTGGAAATAAATACCGAAAACTTAAATACAACCTTCTGGAAGCTGAAAAAACAGGTTATAAAACCCTACTTACATTTGGAGGTGCTTTTTCTAACCATATTGCAGCGGTTGCTTCGGCAGGGAAACTTATGGGTTTTAAAACGATAGGAGTTATAAGAGGCGATGAATTATTACATACTGTAAATGATAATTCCACCTTGTGTTTTGCTCAACAATGTGGGATGCAATTTAAGTTTGTTTCTAGAGAAGCTTATAAAGAAAAAACAACTGAGACATTTATTGAAAAGTTAAAAACAGAATTTGGTGATTTTTATTTAATTCCTGAAGGTGGTACAAATGCTTTGGCTATTAAAGGTTGTGAAGAAATTTTAACACCTCAAGATAAGATATTCCATTATATATGTTGTGCAGTTGGAACAGGTGGAACTATTTCTGGACTTATAAATTGTTTAAAACCTAGTCAACAAGTTTTAGGATTTCCAGCCTTAAAAGGTGCCTTTTTACAACAAGATATTAGTAAATTTGTATCGAAAACCAATTGGAAGCTGATAACCGATTATCATTTTGGTGGTTATGCAAAAATAAATACCGAATTAATAACGTTTGTGAATCAGTTTAAAAATGATTATAAAGTTCCTTTAGATCCTGTTTATACTGGGAAAATGATGTTTGGTATTTTTGATTTAATTGAAAAAGGTTATTTCCCAAAAGGAACAAATGTACTAGCAATTCATACGGGTGGTTTGCAAGGAATTACTGGAATGAATACAGTTTTAAAAAGCAAAAGTTTACCATTAATAGTGTAGTTTAATGAAGAGAATAATAGTTTTTTGTATATTAACAAGTTTTATTTTTAGCTGTGGAGCTAAAAAAGTAGCAGTCAAGAAGAAAACTTCTAAACCTAAAACAGAGCGGGTAGTTATAAAAAAGGAAGCTCAGAACAGTAGAGTAAATGAAGGTGTAGATGAAGTAGTGAATGGTGTTCAGGTTAAAATCACATCTGTGGACGAATATATTGCGCTTTTTAAAAGTATTGCACAAGAAGAAATGCGTTTATACGGTATACCAGCAAGTATAACCTTGGCACAAGGTATTTTAGAGTCGAATTCAGGCAGAGGCAGGCTTGCTGTAGAAGCTAATAATCATTTTGGGATTAAATGTCACGATTGGACTGGAGATAAGATTTATCATGATGACGATGCTTCACAAGAATGTTTTAGAAAATATAACGATTCCAAATATTCATACAGAGACCATTCATTATTTTTGTCACAACGTTCTCGATATGCGGCTCTTTTCAAACTTAAAAAAGAAGATTACAAAGGTTGGGCAAGAGAATTAAGAAAAGCTGGTTATGCTACCGATACCAAGTATCCTGATAAACTAATAAGTTTAATTAATCGATACAATTTACATGCATATGATGCAGAAGTTTTAGGAGAGGTATATGTGAAATATGAAGAAGAGATAGGCGATTTTTCCATGTATTATGTTGAAAAAGGAGACTCTATGTATTCCATTTCAAAAAAGTTTAATATTTCAATAAATGAAATTAAGGCATGGAATGATTTATCTACCACGTCGCTTAATGTGGGTCAGAAATTAAAAATAAATAAAAATTCGAAAGATGCTGTTGTATCAAGTTCAGATCAAAATGCCTCAGCCAAAATGACAGCAGTTAAACGTTCTCATATTGTTGAAAAGGGAGAAACCTTGTATTCCATTTCAAAAAGATATAATATGACTGTTTCAGAGCTTCAAAAAATGAATGACTTAAAGGATAACGCCTTGAATATTGGGCAGGAACTTCAAGTTAATTCTACAAATTAAAATACAAATGAATTATACAAGAAGTAGTGCATTATTTGCGCAAGCCGAAAAGGTTATCCCAGGAGGTGTAAACTCACCAGTTAGAGCTTTTAAAGGAGTTGGAGGAACACCCATTTTTGTAAAAGAAGCTAAAGGTGCTTATTTATATGATGAAGACGGAAACCGTTTTATTGACTATATAAATTCATGGGGTCCTATGATTTTAGGTCATGCTTATCAACCTGTTGTTGATGCGGTAGTTGAAAAAGCTAAAAAAGGCACATCGTTTGGAATGCCTACGGAAATAGAAACACAAATTGCAGAATTAGCAGTTTCTATGGTGCCAAATATTGATAAAATACGTTTTGTGAATTCAGGAACTGAAGCGTGTATGAGTGCGGTTCGTTTGGCAAGAGGCTTTACTAAAAAGGATAAAATTATAAAATTTGCTGGATGTTATCATGGTCATAGCGATTCGTTTTTAATTCAAGCGGGTAGTGGGGCTAGTACTTTTGGAACACCTAATAGTCCAGGTGTAACCCAAGGTACGGCAAAAGATACCTTGTTAGCAGATTATAACAATATCGAAAATGTTAAGGAATTAATTGAAGCAAACAAAAACGAGATTGCTTGCATTATAATAGAACCCGTTGCTGGTAATATGGGGTGCGTACCGCCAATACCTGATTTTTTAAAACAGCTTAGAACGTTGTGCGATACTCATAATATATTACTAATTTTTGATGAGGTGATGACGGGATTTCGCTTAGCGAAAGGTGGTGCACAAGAACTCTATAGTATTAAAGCTGATATTGTTTGTTTTGGGAAAGTAATTGGTGGAGGCTTACCAGTTGGTGCTTTTGCAGCTAGAAATGAAATAATGAATGAATTGGCACCATTAGGGCCCGTGTATCAAGCAGGTACTTTAAGTGGGAATCCTTTAGCGATGGCAGCTGGTTTAGCAATGTTAGTTGAGTTGAATGAAGATGGAGAAGTTTTTAATCGTTTAGCTGAAAAAACAACCTATTTACATAAAGGTATCGCCGAGGCTTTAAATGAAAATAAAGTGGAGCATACTATAAATAGGATGGGTTCTATGATTTCGGTACATTTCGATGCAAAACCTGTAATAGATTTCAAAACGGCAGCAAGAGGCAATAATGATACTTTTAAGAAATTCTTTCATGGCATGCTTAATGAAGGTATTTACATTGCACCAAGTGCTTTTGAAACGTGGTTTATTACCGACGCTTTATCTTATGATGATTTAGATTTTACTATTGAAGCTGTGAAAAAAGTTTCAAAAATATTATAAAAAATGAAAGCGCATTTTATAAAAAATAAATGCGCTTTACATTAACAAAACAAACTAAACAAACTGAATTTTATTGCTTTTTTTGGACATCTCCTCTTTTCTTTCCATCATATTTTTTCATGCCAACATTTCTTTTATGCATTTTTCCTTGAGATTTCTCCCATTTATCAAATTGCTCTTTATTTAAAATTATTTTCATTTTAGCTTTCGTTGCAATTTGATGATCTAACTTAGCATTTTGCATTGCAAGACGTTGTTCTTTCGATGGTTTTTCCATATTACCACTTTCCTTTTTTGCTTTAAAGGTATCCATCATTGCTTTGCGTTTGGTTGCGTTTTCAAGATTAATGGCATAAATATCTTTTTGTTGTTTTTCGCTTAAATCAAAATGCAACGTCATTTTTTTTGTTTTAAGATTTGCAACTTCTTTAGGAGTTAAGTCACTCATTCTATGGGTTCTTTCTCCACGGTTTGGACGCTCTTTTCTCTCTTCTTGTGCAATACCCTGAATAGATATCAAGGCTAATGCAATTACTATAAGTCTTTTCATTTTTTTTGAATTTTAATGTTATTTGCTATTAGGACATTGAGGATTCAAAAAGGTTTAAACAGTAGTTTAACTTTAACTGGACGTTAACATAAAGGGGTGGGAGTAGTTTATTTGAAAACGGGTACTTTTAAGCTGATACCTATTTGAAGGTCGGGAGCATTATTTATTTTAAAATCTTCTTTAAAATATAAAGATACAGTTAGGTTTGGTCTACCATAAGTGTATATAAAAGTCCAATATGATAAAGATTTATATAAATTAGAAAAGCCATATTCCCAACCGCTTTTTATCTCTTCCCATTTACCTATTAACTGGTAGTAATCAGCTTCTTTTTTTTTGTTGTACCTAGATTGAATTTGATAGTTAACACTAAAAGCATTATAATTTTTTTGTTTTGTAAATTTTGCTATTTCAACATCGGCTTCAATGGCTGCTAAATAAGAATTATTTCCTAAATCGATAACTTCCTTAATGTTAATGATGTTTTTTCGTAGCACATTTATACCTACTCCTGTATTTAGTTGGTAGTTGTTATTTAATTCAATCTTTTTAATAGCGTTTGCTGAAATACCTAAATCTAAAGATGGATTGTATTTTGAAGTGTTAATACCCAAATGGCTTCCAAAATTAAAATATATGTTTTTGGTTTTGTTTATTGAAAATGTTGGATAGTAAAAATGATTAAGTTCTATGCCCCCTATAAAGAAATCATTATTATTTAGTTTAAGTATATTTCCGTTTCTGTCGGTGTATTTAAAATTTACTTGATTTAAACCATAATAACGTCTTCCATAAGGGTCTTCGCCTCCAATTAAATTGCTATGGAACCATTCAATGGTTTCATCGCTAGTAAAAAAAGAAAACGGATATTTTCCTTTATTAATTAAATAAGAACGAAGCGCTATATCTAATTCGTTTTTTTTATTTAAAGGTATGTTAATGCTTAACCTAAACTCTTTAATTACGGCATCAATGACTATGTTCATATAGTCTGCAGGAGTGGTTTCTTGATTTTCAAAACGGAACTCTCTATGATGCCAAACGAATTCGCTTTGTTCTTTTCTTACTTTGGGATCTTTAGGCAGATAGGTTTCTAGGAAAGGGTGGAAGTTGTTTCCACTTATAGAACTAAAAGCTATGGTGGTGTTTTTTTGTGGAGCAATTTTGAAGTTGGTATTGATTCGAGAGCTGAAAATTCCAAAATGATGAGTTGCTAAAACACTAGGCTTGTCGATACCATTTTTAAATAAGAGACTATCTTGTTGTTGCGCTGTTAAAATGCAGCAGAAACAGCAAGTAATAATGAATATTACTTTTTTTAACATTTGTAAAAATATATAAATTTTTTAATACATGAAAAAACTACTTTTTTGGTATAAATAGTCTTACTAATCTATTATAAGTAACTGTTTTTTCTTAAAAAAATTAACATTCATTTCTATTTATCTTAAAGAAGCTTTAAAGTTTTCTTTTTATGTGTTAAACATTTCTAAATAGTTTTAATAGATGGTATATAATGCGTCAATTTGTATAGTTATTTATTAGAACACATGATAATTACATAGTGGTTATTAGTTTAGTAATAAGTTAAGTTTAGTTGGTTAGTTTGTAAAAGCCCAGTAATTGTAAAATTACTGGGCTTTTTATTTGTTTAAACAATAACTAAGTTAAAGAGTCTATTCTTCGCTATTATTAAAGTGAAATTGTAAAAGTTTGTATAGATGTTGCTTCTTAAAAGGTTTCGTAAGATAGTTATTCATACCGTTTTCTATTGCTTTATTAATTGCCTCGGTGGTTACATTGGCTGATAATCCAAAAATAATGACATGTTTATCCGATTGTCTTATAATACGAGTGGCTTCCCAACCATCCATTTCTGGCATGTGGATATCCATAAAAATAAGTTGATAAGCTTTTTTATTAACTTTCTCTAAGGCTATTTTACCGTTTTCAGCCGTATCAGATTCTATCCCTATATTTTCAAGTATTTTCTTTAAAACTATGATATTTAAATTGTTATCATCAACAATTAACACGTTAATACCAGTGGTTTTAATTGTTTTGTCGTTTTTAGTATATTTTACATTTTCGTCTGTTTCTGTGATATCGAATAAAAATGACATTGTAAATTTGGAGCCTACTTGGTGTTTACTTTGAACGGAAATTTCCCCACCCATTATAGATACTAAGTTTTCAGAAATAGCCAATCCAAGGCCACTGCCTTCGTGTTGTTTTTTTACACTATTTTCAATTTGGGTAAACCTATTAAAAATAGTGTTTAATTTGTTTTCAGGAATGCCGATACCCGTATCTTCAATACTAATAATTAGCTTTAATTTATTTTCTATAACAGTTTCAGAACTGGTAATAGTAACACCACCTTCTTTAGTAAATTTTAAAGCATTTTTTAGAATGTTATTTACAATTTGAATGAGTTTGTATAAGTCACCAATAACTGTTAAATCAAGAGTGTTTTCAAAATTTGTTTTTAAATAAAGATTCTTTTTTAAAAATAAGAATTGATTAACTTCAGCTAGTTCTTTGATTTCTTTAATTGGATTAAATACGAGTTTCTCTAACTCTGTTTTTCCTGATTCTATTTTATCTATTTCTAAAATGTCATTAACAAGGTTTAACAGATTGTTTGAAGATTTGTCCATTAAATCCACATATTCTTGATGAGTATCACTTAATTCTGCGTCCTTTAAAAGTTCAATAAAACCAATAATAGCATGCAAAGGGGTTCTGATTTCGTGACTCATATTCGATAAAAAATCGGTTTTTGCTTGTGATGCTTTATTAGCTCTGTCTTTTTCTTTGTTTAATTGGTCATTTAATTTAACTAGAGATAAATTGGATTCTTCTGCATGTTTGGTGCCTTTTCTGGCCCTTAAATAAAAGTAAATAAGTGATGAGACTATGAAGGCCAGAAATATTCCAATAATTAAGGCTATGTTAATAACAATTTTGCCTTCAGCCATTAATAGTTTTTCGGTGGGATAAATTTTTAAATGCCAAGCTTGAGCTTCAAGTTCATCAATTTGTATATTGTTTGTATAAACAATATGGCGTTTTGTTTTAAGCTTTATAGTATTGTTGGCTTCATAAAAGAGATTACCCGTATCATCATAAAGTTCTACAGCATATTCGTCTTCTAAATAATTAACTAATCGGTCAAAATTACCGTTAAAGTTCATTCCTGCAGTTATGGAGCCTTGAAAGACCTTGTTAAAATATACGGGAACATCTACGAGAAAAGCATTTCCAGACTGCGTTAATTTTAACCAAGAGGTAATGTTGGTTTTTCCACTTTTTGAATGATTGATCCATTCATTTTTTCTGTAATCAAGTTTAGAAATGTCTAGATTTAAAGCTTGTTCATTACCTTTAGAGGGACTTATTTTTTTAATAACCATTAAGCTATCTATCCACTCAATAAACTTAAAAGTGTTGTTTTGCTTTAATATTAAATCTGCATCGTGCTCCCAATTCTTAAAATAAGAGCCATTAGTGAATTCCAACCTGCTTTTAATATTTTCGAGTTTTGAAATATCGGAATGGATAATTTTATTAAATTCTTTCGAAATTAATTTTCCAGTATGAAATAAATCTTCTTTTATAACAGCATAATACTTGTTTATAGAAATTAGATATACAGATATGATTAGAGTTATGAGTACTAAAAAAGTGGTAATAGCAATTATTAAATCTAATTGTATTTTTTTAATCATAACAAATCATCACCTTTTTTTTGTATTAAGTTGTAAGAGATATTACTATATAAAGAGTAATATTACGAAATATATTCAACAACCAAATCGTCATTTGTTTTTGTAACGTTAGCTAATTTATGTTTGGTTAGGGCTTTAATACCTTTATCCCAAGCCTTGTTGCTTAAGCCCGACTTTGATTTAAGATCGTTTAAACTCATGCTTTTTTGAGTTTTTAAAATTTCAAAGATGACTTTTTCAGTATCGCTTAATTCTACCGATTTTTTTTCTGGACGCATCTGTGGAAAGAATAATACTTCTTGTATCGATTGGTTATTGGTTAAAAACATGATCAATCTATCCATGCCAATTCCCATACCTGATGTGGGAGGCATTCCATATTCTAAGGCGCGTAAAAAGTCGTAATCAATAGTGCCAGTAGCTTCATCGTCACCTTTTTTAGCTAGTTCTATTTGGTGCTCAAATCGTTCTCTTTGGTCAATGGGGTCATTTAATTCAGAATAAGCATTGGCAATTTCTTTACCACAAACCATCAACTCAAAACGCTCTGTTAATTCAGGGTTTTCTCTATGTTCTTTACATAACGGGCTCATTTCTTTAGGATAGTCCGTAATGTAAGTTGGTTGTATGTAGTTGCCTTCGCATTTTTCACCAAAAATTTCGTCAATTAATTTGCCTTTCCCCATAGTGTCATCAACTTCAACCCCCATGTTTTTAGCAGCAGTTCTAATGTCAGCTTCTGTTTTACCAGTAATATCAAAACCCGTAAAATGTTTTATAGAATCTGCCATGGTAACTCGAGCATACGGTGCTTTAAAATCTATTTCGTGTTTGCCAAAAGTAGCTTTTGTGGTGCCATTTACCGAGATGGCACAATGCTCAAGTAATCGTTCACAAAAATCCATCATCCAGTTGTAGTCTTTATAAGCTACATAAATTTCCATGGCGGTAAACTCTGGGTTGTGGGTTCTGTCCATACCCTCGTTTCTAAAGTTTTTAGAAAATTCATAAACACCATCAAATCCACCAACGATTAATCGTTTTAAATACAATTCATTGGCAATTCGCATATATAACGGAATATCTAAAGCATTATGATGCGTAGTAAAGGGACGTGCTGCAGCTCCACCTGGAATAGATTGTAATACGGGAGTTTCTACTTCAAAATATCCCGCATCATTAAAAAACTGACGCATGGCATTGAATAATTTGGTACGTTTTACAAATATATTTTTTACTTGTGGATTTACTACTAAATCGGCATAACGCTGTCTGTAACGTTGTTCAGGATCGGTAAAAGCATCAAATATAACACCGTCTTTTTCTTTAGGTAATGGAAGCGGTTTTAAGGCTTTACTTAATAAGGTAAAATCTTTTACACGCACACTTTTCTCTCCAACTTGAGTGGTGAATAATTCACCTTCAACACCAATAAAATCGCCAAAATCCAATAATTTTTTAAAAACCTCATTGTATTTTTCTTTATCATCGCCAGGACAAATTTCATCACGATTAAAATACACTTGTATTTTACCATCGGCATCTTGTAAATCAGCAAAACTAGCTTTTCCCTGTACCTTAATTACCATCAATCTACCAGCTATAACAACTTTTTTTCCTACTTCAAATTGGTCTTTAATTTGTTTTGATGTATGTGTTACTGGATATAAATCGGCAGGATAGGGGTTAATGCCTAATTCGCGTAATTTTGTTAATTTTTCTCTTCGTACAAGCTCTTGCTCTGATAATTGCGACATATTCTAAATTTCTGAGTATAATTTTAAAGGCACAAAGATAAACATTTGATTAACGATTTACGACTTTTTTGATTTATGAATTTTTGGGGTTAACACTTTCCTTGTTGGCATAGACTTGCAATTTATTTAGCTAAACAAAAAGTGTAACAAAAAGTCTATTTTTGTGTCTTATAAGAAAATCATCAATCATTATGAGTTTCTGGAGAGTTTTACTGTCTATTATTTGTCCGCCTTTAGCCGTTATCGATAAAGGCTGTGGCTCTATTTTTATTGTCTTCCTATTATGGCTTTGTGGATGGGTTCCGGGTGTTATTGCAGCCTTGGTTATTCTTAATAATCCAAAAAATTAAGCTTATATTTGCCCTGTAATTTTTAAATTTAAAATATGAATAGGTTTTTTTCCTTTGTAGTTTTGGTTATTTCAATAATGTTAACTGGTTGTCAGTTTTCTGAAAATATTTACATTAACGAAGATGGTACAGGTAAAATGGAGTTTTCGTTTGATGGTACACAACTTATGCAAATGGCTGGCGATAAAATTAGCGAAAGTCAAGAAAAAGCGATTGATTCAACCTTCAGTTTTAAAGAATTATTCCATACTATGCGTGATAGTATTTCTAAACTATCGGAAGAAGAGCAGCAAAAACTAAAGAGTTTAGAGCCTTTTAAGATGCATATGGTAATGAATCCTGAAACCTCTCAAATGAAATTTGATATGTTTACTGATTTCAATAAAGTAAGCGAACTTCAAGATATGTTTAAAGCTATGAAAAACTTTGGCGATATGAAAGGAAAAGAAAAAGCTACTACTTCTAGCAATCCGTTTTCTTCTTTTGGAGGAGATGGCAGTACTGAGCTTGATTATAAATATGATGGTAAAAGATTTAAACGTACAGCCAAAATAATTGATAAAGAAGCTTATAAACAAGTAACCGATAGTTTAGGGCAAATGGCTATGATGTTTGGGTCTTCAACATATAAATTAAATTATCATTTCCCAAAGCGTATAAAATCGGTTTCTAACGAAACAGCCATGTTTAGCAACGATAGAAAAAGTGTTACCATAGAATATGGTTTTATGGATTATTTATCGAATCCAGAAGCCTTAAATTTAGAAGTTATTTTAGAAGACTAGTGCTTTGAATAAAACCATTGAAATACAAGATTTAGGATTAAAAGATTATAAACAGACTTGGGACTACCAAGAACAATTGTTTAAAGGAATTGTTGATGCCAAAATAAAAAACAGGAAAGATAATACACAGTTAAAAACTAATAATTATTTTTTGTTTGTAGAGCATCCGCACGTATATACTTTGGGTAAAAGTGGCGATTTGTCTAACCTGCTTTTAAGTGAACAACAACTTACGGATAGAGGAGCATCTTTTTATAAAATAAATAGAGGTGGCGATATTACTTATCATGGACCTGGACAAATAGTGGGCTATCCAATTTTAGATTTAGATAATTTTTTTACCGACATACATAAATACCTGCGCTTTTTAGAAGAAATGATCATTTTAACGCTTTCCGAATATGGATTGAAAGCAGAAAGAAGTACAGGAGAAACAGGCGTCTGGTTAGATGTTGGTACACCGTTTGCACGCAAAATTTGTGCTATGGGTGTGCGTGCAAGTCGTTGGATAACTATGCACGGTTTCGCATTGAATGTGAACACAAACTTGGGATATTTTGATCATATAATACCCTGTGGTATCCGTGGTAAAGCCGTTACTTCTTTAAATGTTGAACTAGGTGTTGATAAAGTTGATGAAACTAAAGTAAAAGAAAAACTGCTAAAGCATTTTAAAGCACTTTTTGAAGCTGATTTTTTGTAATTTCAGATTGAGTTAGTAGGTTTCATATAACAACTTTTTCTTTGATATCCTCAGAATAAACAGAACTTTCTCCCACATACCCAGGTATTCTCCCTTAGAATCGTAAACTGAGACAACAGAATTACAAAGTGAACAACAGTTTTTAAGATAAAAATAGTTTGACGATTATATCTGGTTTGTGAAACATAAATTTATCTATTAGAAGCTAATTATAAGGTATGGTTGCGTATGATAAATGATAGTTTTAAGAAATCTTCCTCAATATTAAATTATCTTTATACAATATATTTTATAATTACACTTTAAATATTTGACAGAAGCGTTTAGATTAATAGAATTGTTCACTAAGTATAAACAAGATTGTGAAAAGCTAATAGATACTGCTTTATTCTAATATTTAAAGAAGTACCTTTACAGAGTATTATTTGTCTGTTGATATTAATTTTCCCTTCACACAAATTTAGCGAATTGTTGAGGTTTTTATTTCTGAATCCTTATTTTGATTAATGAAAATGCTAACAACCAACTTAATACCCATTTATAGTGTAAGTAACTATTTCATAGTATTTTAATCTTTCGGTTTGCAAATGTCATTATCTTGCAATTCGTTTCAATTTAAAAAAGCATATTTTATAAAAAATTTGCTATTAATAGTTTCATAATCGTAACGCTGACTATCCGCATAAAGTAAAAGAGCTAGTAAATTAAATAAGTTTATTTTATTTTTTATCCACCATACAAACGGCAGGAATTATTAAACAAGATACCGCCACTTTATACACCAACAAAACAACAAATGATAATAGATTTAAACGTAAACAAACCAGAACCTATTGTTGTATCTGGAAAACAAGTAGAATTGTTTAATCGCGCTACAGATATTAAGCTAACAATTAAAGTTTTAGAAGCTGGGAACCATATATTAATAACAGCGTTTTACAGTGATGGATTGTTACTTCTTAAAAAGTTGCAAATGCATCTTAAAAGAAAGTTGCCGAACAAGTCTTTTTCCGAGCAACGTGCGTATCGGTCAGCATATCATAAATTGTCTAATCTTATTTTAATAGAGATTGTAGACCATAAATTAACGGTAAAAAAATCACCTTCTATTGGTTGGTTAGAAAAGCTGTATCCAGAGATTAGCGATTTTTTATTATCCTTTCCTCAGGTTCAAGGTTTGAATAGCGCATGGCAATGGTATCAAAATGGTATTTTAATTCCTGTATTGCGAAATAAACTACACCCTTATTACGGCACTTATTTTCCAACGCGTTTTGACCATTTGATACTTTTCGATAATTGGTTGAAAAGGTATGAAGGGGCTAAAAAGTCGGCCATTGATGTTGGAATAGGGAGTGGGGTACTTTCTTTTCAAATGATAAAACACGGTTTTCAGAAGGTTTTTGGTACAGACACAAACCCAAATGCTATTGTTGGACTCAGCGAGTTTATGGCAAATACCAAGTTATCTAGAAAAATTGAATTAAATTTCGGTCATCTTTTTGGAAATTTGGAAAAGCAGACCGAATTAATTGTTTTTAATCCGCCTTGGTTACCTATCTCTCATGATCAGGATAGAAATGACGAAGCTATTTATTATAATGAAAATCTATTCCCTGATTTTTTTGAAGGAGCAAAAAAAAGGTTGTTACCAGAAGGAAAATTAGTTGTTATATTTTCAAATTTAGCTCAAATAACGCATGTAGCAAAAAACCACCCAATAGAGAAGGAGTTAGCCGAAGGAGGGAGATTTCAATTAGAAGCGTGTTTAAAAAAATCAGTAAAAGTTGCTTCTGAAAAAACAAAACGAGAGCAACACTGGCGTTCATCTGAAGAAGTAGAGCTTTGGGTACTGACTAATTAGTACGTTTTTGGAATAGTTAACGAAATTAGATGTTTTCTTATAGGATCAAACTAATTTTCCACATTAAAAAACACCTTATAATAATGCATTTTCTTTTCATCATCATAACCACGTTCTAAATATTCGGCAGAAGCATCAGGTGCATCAATATCAAGTTTTATTTGTATGTTGGTATCTAGTTTAATATCGGTTTTAAACTTTTTCTTTTCTTTGTTAACCACACTTTCGGCAACATCAAATTGGTTCCTAATTACTAAGTTTTTTTCGTCTTCAAACGTTTTTTTATAATCTTCAAACATGTTTTTATGTTTGTCTTCTTCAAAAAGTTCGTCTTTAAAACGTTCAATATTTACAATTTCGTTTTCTTTAAAAAAGTCGATGGTTTTTGCTAAAAAGGTATTTTGTTCTTGTGCACCATAGGTGGTTTTTAAAATCTCGGTCGAAAAATCTTTACAAAGTTCTATATATTGTTGGGTATGGTTATTGGCATCATCGGCATATTTTATATTTAAAAATTGGTTTATCCAATATTGTGCATCATAACTATTATTGTCTACACTTAAAACAATGTTGCCTTCGGTATCCGTTTGGTTTAAAATCAAGCAGCCTTTATCTACTTTTTTACTGCTAATACCTTTTTGTACCAACACATCGTAACTATTGTTTTCTAAATAGGTTTGAAAGAAGTTAACTTTACTTTCAATTTTAAAAATGCCCAAGGCGTTGGTGGTAATTTCGTTAAACTCGATCCCTTCAAACATAACAACTAAAACGTCGCCCGTTTTAATTTGTGAGGAAGTAGATTGCTCGAATAAATGGGTAACGATGTGTTTTGAAACATCTATAAAAGCTTCTTCATCACTGAAAATTTGTGTACTGTAACTATTAATTTCGTTTAATGTAATATTAGCATGGTGGTTAAACCTGTAGCTTTGTACCACCGAACCAAATGGACGCAATAAAAAAGGTAGCATTAAATCGTAACTAGCTTCATCAAAATCTACTAATTTTTCTGAAAAGGCATTTTTGGTATCGTTGAATTTGTTACCAACTTTATGGATGATGAATTTTGATATAGAGGCGTTTTTTCTTGAAATCATGGTTTGTTTATTGATATTGCAATACTATTAAATTAACTTGGAATAGTCATAAAAAAAGAGCGCCAAAGTATAACACTTTAGCGCTCAAGATTCAGGGGCTTTTCGATTTGGTTACCGTTATATTTATACTCTTTTCATCCATATTTATTAATAAATATAGAGTGTTCACTAAAAAATAATAAAATTTTCTAGCCAGTATAACTTTTAATTAAATGATATTTAATTGATTTTTTGAGATTAGTGAGATGAATTGTTGTTAATAGCAGGCATAAAGATAAAAATTACTTTTTCATATGCAAAATTATATGAAAATACTTTGATATATTTAAATAAATAAACGAATGATTCAAGGATCAATTGATCCGGTACAATAGGATGGAGTTGGCATCGCCTTTAGTTACAAATTCCAAACTGTTGTCTTTATCTATATTATCTAGTGTTATTTCTGAATTGCCATATACAGGGAAATTAGGTAATAGGTTTCCTAGGCTATCATACATAGAAACTTTTTGAGTTTGTAAATCGGTAATGGCAACATAAATTTTATCTTTAATATAAAATAGTTCGGGTCTTGTATATGTGCCGTAATCTAGTTCTATAGAATTGGTTTTAATCGTTAATTTGTTTTCGTTTAGTGTTACCAATGTTTTACTCGAAGCCTCCAATTTGTGCTTTTCTCCAAGATTTAAATTTTGAGTAGCAACACCACCTTGAGTATCTACAGAAATTAATTGTCCGTTTGAAGTTGTTGTGGTAAAAGCATCGTTATACAAAAAGATGGGTTGATTTGAAAAATTAGTAGATGTTTTAGGTGTAATGCGTGTATTACCGACTCGATCTATTATATATAGTTTGTTTTGGGTTTTAAATACAATATAATCTTTACCACGTAATCTAAAATGTTTTGGTTGACTTATAATAACATCTTTTGCCGAATTAAAATTGAAACCGTTAACCGTTTGGGCTTTTACATCGTACATTAATATATTTTTGCCTTGGGTAACTAGCAGACGATACTCTTTATTTCTGTCGTAATCAAAAACAGATAAAGGTTGTGTGATTTCATCATTAAAATTACCTGGAAACGGTGCGACATCTTTACCATTTCGATCAATAACATAGACACGGTGTGGTGTTGCAAACGCTAATTGTAAACGGCCATTTTTAAAAATATCAATTTGTTCTATGGTTCCTAAAACAGCACCTTCAAGTTGTTTTTTCCAAAGAATTTTTCCTTTGTTAGAAATTAAATAAAGGTTGTTTTTAATGTCTTGTACAACAATTTCTTTTGTATTGGTAAGATGATTGGTTACAAATTGAGGTTTGTTTAAAATATTGGAAGCTAATTTGATATTTAATTCTTCTGAAACCGAGTTTTGAGTTGCTCTAATTTTACTCTTTTTTATAATAGCATTTACATGTGCAAAATTAGAATCGTAAATAAATTGTAATGCAGAGGCACTGTAATTATTAAAAGTATCATCTAAATTATCTTTAAAATTTTTATCTAAAATAGATTTTAAAGATTTATTGTTAACCACCAGAAGTAATGAAGATGCATTGCTTAACTGTTCTTTCGTATTCTTAAAAGCATCTAACTCGTTAAGTGTGGTTTTATTTTGGTAGTTGGAAATAATGTTTTGTAATAAGTCTAAATGGCTAGAAAAGACAAAAAAGTTATCTAAAATACAATATCTATTGGGGTTTATGTCGTTAACTAAAGGCGAAAAAGTATTGACAAATAATTTAGGCTGGCTAAAACTATATATTTCTACGCCTCTATAAGTTTCCGTAACAGTTTGCTCGCCAATAAGGGCGTCTTCAGTGTCAATAAAATCGATAGAATTTAATACAATGGCACGACTTTCATCTTGATAAATAATGCCAACTTCTATAATATTATCAAAAATTGATAAACGGCTAGTAATTGAATCTTTCTTTTTAAATGTTTTTAAATTGCCTTCAATAGTTTTAAAATTCTTGAAAGAGAAACTCATAAAACCATCACTATCAAAAGGTGTTATATTTTGAGTTTGATTTTCTTGTGGGATGGTGTTTTTAAAAATGCTATTAAGAATTTTTGTAGAATCGGTTGCTTTAGTAATCCCATTCATATAAATATAGTCTTGGTTTACATCTACGTCTACGGCTACATAATTGGTAAAAGCACTTAAGTTTAAAGATTCTTCTATAAAAAACGATTTCACAAAAGGCGAGTTGGCATTTATGATAATAGAAAATGTTTTATCATTGCTCGTGGAATTATAAATTTTAACCAGTTCTTCATTCATATAAGAATTGGTAGAAACTGTATTTATAAGGTCTTTAGATGAGGCTGCCAAAAAAATACTGTCTGTTACTGTACTATAAAAGGTGTTATTATTGTAGGTAGATTTTATAAGTGTTTGTTTTTTATAAGTAAGTTTTTCTTCAATATAATTTTTAAGAGAATCACTTTTGAATAATTGGGGAGTGTATTTTGTTATGATGCTAAATTGAAGGCTATCTTTTTCGTCGTTTGAAAAACAAATAAGTAATTCGCCATTGGGTTTTAAAAGTTTTAAATAATCTAGATTGTTTTCTAAATGTTTATAAGCCGTAGTTTTAGAAAATTTATCTAAAAAATCACTGTTCTTAATACTGCTTTTTAAATCTTCAAGATTAGATGTTTTAATAATGATAGAGGCATTTTTTGGAACAAAATCGATAAGACTAAGACTATTTTTTTCAACTTTAGAACAACTAAAAAAGACCAACAATAAGAGGGTGAAACCAAGGAATCTCATAAAACAAATTAATTTATACAAACCTACATATTTTTCAATTTATAGCATATAAAAAATAAAGCAATGTAAGTGGTTAAATATCTAATTTTAATTGTTCGGGTAATAATCTAAACGATTTTCTGTGATACTTAGTAACGCCATATATTCTTATGGCTTCTCGATGCTCTTTAGTAGGGTAGCCTTTATTTTGTTTCCAGTTATACATGGGGAATTCTTCGTGAATGGTGTTCATATATTCATCTCTATATGTTTTTGCTAAAACAGATGCTGCGGCAATACTTAAATATTTTCCATCACCTTTAATGATGGTCTCAAAAGGAATATCGCCAAAAGGTTTAAATCTGTTCCCGTCTACAATTATAAATTCAGGTTTAGGGGTTATTTGGGTAATAGATTGATGCATGGCTAAAATGGAAGCATTTAGAATATTTATTTGGTCTATCTTTTCTTGGAAAACGTGTGCAACACCAAAAGTTAGTGATTCTAATTCTATAATAGGTCTTAATAAATCTCTTTTACGTTCACTTAATTGCTTAGAATCATTTAAAATTGAATTTTTAAAAGTTGGCGATAGTATAACTGCAGCAGCTGTAACCGGACCCGCCAAACAACCCCGTCCAGCCTCGTCTGTACCACATTCTAACTCGAAATTTGAATGATTTTTTAATAACATTTAGAGAATAACATGTTTAAATCTATAATTTTAGTCAATTTTATTTTGGACTTTATGGTTAATAAATATAATATTTTAGAAAGTATAATCACCTATTTGAAAATAAATAGTCAATTTTATCTTTTAAAGATTGTTTATACCTTAAAGTAAGCCAGCAAATATAATTGGCTTTCTTTAATTTAAAATATTTACGTACACTTAACGTTCAAATAATTACTTTTGCTTCGGGAAAATTCAATTTTATTAAGAGTGTAACCAAAAACGTGTTATCTACTCAAATTTTATGTATGCTAATGATATCTAATAAAAAAAGGGTAAATAAAAATAAACATGTCATTAAACTGCTTGTTGCAATTTTTTTAATATTACAGTTCAACCAACTTTTTGCTCAAAACAAACCCAAAAAGTCCAATCGATTAGGTAGAGAGCTAGGAATAGTAGAACCTAAAGATTCGCTAGCCAAAGAAAATCTTCCCAAAATAACCGATTACTTAATTATTTCGTATGCAAACGACACGACTTATGTAGATACCACGCTATCCATAAAAAAAGAATATAAATTCAATTATTTAAGAAAAGATAATTTTGGATTGATGCCTTTTTCAAATATGGGGCAAACTTATAACAGTCTTACCTATAATTTTCAGAACACCAACTTAATGCCAAGTTTTGGAGCGCAAGCAAAGCATTTTTTCTATATGGAAGTTGAAGATATTAACTATTATCATGTGCCAACCCCACTTACAGAACTATTTTTTAAAACAGCATTCGAACAAGGGCAACAAACCGATGCTTTTTTTACTGTTAACACATCGCCAGAATATAATTTTTCAATAGCCTATAAAGGCTTGCGCTCTTTAGGTAAGTATCAAAATATATTAACGAGTAGTGGTAATTTTAGGTTTACATCTAATTATGTAACTAAAAACAAAAAATATAATGCAAAGGCGCATATTGTAACTCAAGATTTATTAAATCAAGAAAATGGAGGTTTACAGGATGATAATGTAGTTTATTTTGAAACGGGTGATCCCGAATTTTTAGACCGTTCTATTTTTGAGGTTAATTTTGAAGATGCCGAAAGTATGTTAAAAGCTAAGCGCTTTTATTTAGATCATGCCTATCATATAATAAAGAGAAAAGATTCATTATCTAAAAACAAACTTAATATTGGTCATATTATATCTTTTGATGATAAATATTATCAATACAATCAATCTTCAGCAAATAGCTTTTTTGGTGATGCCTTTAAAACATCAACATTAAAAGACCGCGCAACATTAGAAAGCTTTTATAATCAATTGCAATTAAATTACAGTAATAACATATTAGGCGATTTACAATTCAATATAAGTAGTAATAATTATAATTATGGTTATGATAAATTGGTTGTTTTAAATGGAGAAAGGATAACCAATAGGCTTAAGGGTAATATTTATGCAGCAGGTGGTCAATATCATAAACAATATAAAGGTTTCGAATTAAAAGGAGAGTTTGGTGTTAATATTACAGGAGATTTTGATGGTAACTTTTTAAAAGGTACTGCAACCTTTAATTTAAATGAAGACATCGCAGCATCGGCGTCCTTAAACCACAGTTCCAAAGCTCCCAATTATAATGCCTTATTATATCAAAGTGATTATATAGCGTATAATTGGCAAAACAATTTTAATAATATAGAAACGCAACAACTCGCATTTAAATTAAAATACAAAAACTGGGCAAATATTACGGTCGATTTAAATACCATAAACGATTATGTGTATTTTAAAAAAGACGAAATATCACTACAAGTAAGACCATTTCAAAACAATGCCACCATTACCTATTTAAGAGCAAAGTTTGAAAACGAAATTAAAGTAGGTAAGTTTGCCTTAAATAATACGGTGTTGTATCAAAACATGCAAGACGATAACCATGTTTTAAATGTGCCAGAATTAACAACACGGAATACGTTATATTTTTCTAGTCATGTATTCAAAAAGGCCATGTACTTGCAAACGGGTGTGACTTTAAATTATTTCACAAAGTATTATATGAATGCATATAACCCATTGTTAGCTGAATTTTATGTGCAAACTGATCGTGAATTTGGAAATTTCCCAAGATTAGATTTCTTTTTAAATGCAAAAATCCGCCAAACTAGGTTGTACTTTAAAGCGGAACATTTAAATTCTTCATTTACGGGATACAGATATTATTCATCACCTAATTATCCTTATCGAGATTTCACGATTCGTTTTGGTTTGGTTTGGAATTTCTTTTTATAGTTTTTTGATGAGTTTTTTTTCTTTAGTTTGAGCATTTGGTCACAATTTTTTATTTGCAGCTATTAAAAAGTATCTCCAGGATATACTTTAATGGGTGCAAACAGATATATACTATATATATGTATACTAATAGTTTTTTCTAGAAACGCCCGTTCTATATTCGCATAACCCAGTTCTTTTATATTGTTTTGGGCCTTTTAGGGCTAAAAAAGGATAAAAGTTATAGATTGGTTTGTCTCTAGAAAAGGCACTCTAAGCACAACTTCTTTGAGTTTTGGTTACAAATAGGTTTGTGTTTCAAAAAACTTTAAGATGTAACTAATTGAAAACAAGTCATTAGAATAAAAAGTAAAAAATAAATAAAAAAAAGGTTAAAAAAGGCATTGTAGAATAAGAAAAGGGTGGTATGTTTGCAGCCGCTAAAAACGGCATTAGTTGTTGAGGCAAACGTTCATAAACAAGTATAGATATTTTGGTTTTTAGTTAATTAAATTAGCTTAAAAAATAAATCAAAAAAATATCAAAAAACTATTGTAGAATTAAAAAAAGGGTTGTAGGTTTGCAGCCGCTAAAAAGGGCATCAGTCTGGTTAGCGAAGTTCTTAAATAGGTTGTTAGATATTAAGATTTAGAGTTTGAAAAAAAACTTTCAAAAAAAAATATTTAAAACTATTGTGAGATTAAAAAAAGGGTTTTATATTTGCACCCGCTTAGCAAGGAAACGAGCTAAGAAAAGATAAAAAAAGTTCATAAACATATTGAATTGACAGCGTAAGATTTTAATTGGAAACGATTAAAATCAACAAAGAGAATAAACAATTTTGAGTACTAGAAATTCCGATTAGTTGTTAACAAGAACATTTTAAATGTTCAATACAAATTAACGATGAAGAGTTTGATCCTGGCTCAGGATGAACGCTAGCGGCAGGCCTAACACATGCAAGTCGAGGGGTAACAGGGAGCTTGCTCCGCTGACGACCGGCGCACGGGTGCGTAACGCGTATACAATCTGCCTCTTACTGCGGGATAGCCCAGAGAAATTTGGATTAATATCGCATAGTACTATTGAATGGCATCATTTAATAATTAAAGGTTACGGTAAGAGATGAGTATGCGTTCTATTAGCTAGATGGAGTGGTAACGGCACCCCATGGCGACGATAGATAGGGGCCCTGAGAGGGGGATCCCCCACACTGGTACTGAGACACGGACCAGACTCCTACGGGAGGCAGCAGTGAGGAATATTGGACAATGGAGGCAACTCTGATCCAGCCATGCCGCGTGCAGGACGACTGCCCTATGGGTTGTAAACTGCTTT